>CAZQOW010000008.1:0-26573 GCA_964595045.1 uncultured Pseudomonadota bacterium | reverse complement strand
CTTCCCTTTTCTCTGATAAGTTTCATTCACCACACGAGCCAATTCATGCTTCATCGTATCAATCGGATCATGCAATCGATCGCCATAGGTACTTTCCAAAATAAGATAATCGAGATCTTTGGGGATTTCAGGATCTCGCATGAGCGGCATACTTCTTCTTCCTAAATCTCCTGAAAAACCGATTCTTGTTTTTTTTCCTTTAATCGACGCTTCCAAAACCACAATGGCCGATCCGAGAACATGCCCTGCATCGATAAAGGAGGCTTTTACACTAGGAGAAATCTTGAAGGAACGATGATAGTCTATCGAAACAAATTGCGTCATCGCCTGAACCACATCTTCTTCATCATAGATCGGATGAACGGGGCCCATTTCTTGGTCATAAAGCTCATGACGATTGATATATTCGGCATCCTGCTTTTGGATATAGGCTGCATCCATTAACATCACCGAGCACAAATCGCGTGTTGCGGGAGTCGAAAAAATATTCGCCTGAAAACCTTTTTTCGCAAGCGTTGGAAGATTTCCACAATGATCAATATGGGCATGGGAGAGAAGAACTGAATCGATCGATTTGAGATCGAAGGGAAAAGGTAAAACACTGTTTTTTTCGTAAGCTTCTTTATGACGCCCTTGAAATAGCCCACATTCAAGCAGAATCCGCTCATTTCCGATTTCAAGAACATGCATTGAACCTGTCACGGTTCGAACTCCACCTAAGAAAAGTAATCTCATAGACTTTTTTCATTACCTGCAGATTTTTGTTTTTCAAAGTAAAAAACCAAAAAAAAAGCAGGAGCGATAAAACTCGCTCCTGCCTTGTAATTAAAAAGGATAGATATTTATTTTACTTTATAACCAACCGTTGGAAAAATCGAAATGGCAAGTCCATCGGCTGCCTGCTCCACGGCAACATACGCATCCCCATAAACTGGATTCGGCACTTTGTAAATTCTTGTCGGGAGTTTAGCACTATAAACCGCAGAATTTTTATCGATCTTATAAGAATTGCCCGATTTTGAATTTTCACCTTTCAGAAAATCGGCAAGCCCAGAAGTTACTGGAATTGGATCTTTTTTACTCATTCCTTTCAAACTGGTCGAGAGCGACATCACAACCTGAATCAATTCCTGTTTTTCCTGTTCATTGGAAGGACGTAAATCGGTGACCTTCGCTGAACCAGAGCTCAAGGTTAAAACCGCCAAATCAGTTGTTTGCTGAAGTGCAGGAATCACTTTCGCATTCTGGTGAAGAGACATTGAAATTCCAACCAATGTGGTTGGAGTAGAAGGAGCGGAAAAAGCGGTTTTACCGAGAAGAGTGACTGGGCACCAAAGTCGCCAAACATCTTGGCTATTCGGTCCGCATTGAATCTCCGCGCTAAAACTTTTTACTGCATCGGCAACTGCCTGTTCGCTTAAATCGGCTGCTCTTAAAGGAAAAGAAAGAGCGATCAAACTGAAAAACAAAACAACTAATATTCCCCGTCTCATAGATTTCTCCTTTTTTAAGAGAATAGGAGTGCGCTTTTGCACACTCCTATCGTCTAAATTAAAAAACTATCGGTTCATTGAATCTAAAAAGTCGATATTCTTTTTGGCACTTCCCATTTTATCAATCAGGAATTCCATCGAGTCGACGACATTGAGCGGAGCGAGCAGTTTTCTCAAAATCCAACCGCGATTGAGAACACTCTCAGGTAAAAGCAACTCTTCGCGACGAGTTCCACTCTTGTTGATATCGATACAAGGAAAGATTCTTTTCTCCATCAGTTTTCGATCGAGATGAATTTCACAATTACCAGTTCCTTTGAACTCTTCGAAGATAACTTCATCCATTCGACTTCCGGTATCGATTAAGGCAGTTGCGATAATCGTTAAAGATCCACCTTCTTCAATATTTCTCGCTGCTCCAAAAAATCGTTTCGGTTTGTGAAGCGCATTTGAATCGACTCCACCAGAAAGAATTTTTCCAGAAGGGGGAACCACCGTATTGTAAGCGCGTGCCAAGCGGGTAATCGAATCGAGAAGAATGACGACATCTTTACGATGTTCAACGAGACGCTTTGCTTTCTCAAGAACCATCTCAGCCACCTGAACGTGACGGGATGCTGGTTCATCAAAAGTAGAACTAATCACCTCTCCTTTAACGGAACGTTGCATGTCGGTCACTTCTTCTGGTCGCTCATCAATGAGAAGGACAATCAAAACCACTTCGGGCTGATTCGTCGTAATCGCATTCGCGATATTCTGCATCATGACGGTTTTACCGGTTCGCGGAGCCGCAACAATCAACGCTCTCTGCCCTTTTCCAATTGGCGTCATCAAATCAATCACTCGAGTGGTGAAATTTTTTGGATCATGCTCCATATTCAATTTTTCATTGGGATAGAGAGGAGTCAGGTTATCAAACAAAATTTTATCTCGGTTCGCATCAGAGTTTTCAAAGTTTACTTTTTCAACTTTTAAAAGAGCAAAATATCTTTCCCCTTCTTTCGGAGGACGAATCTGCCCGGAGACCGTATCCCCGGTTCTCAAACTAAATCTTCGAATTTGGGAAGGTGAAACATAGATATCATCAGGTCCTGGAAGATAATTATAATCAGGAGCTCGAAGAAAACCGAATCCATCGGGAAGAGTTTCTAAAACCCCTTCTCCGTAAATCATACCATTTCTTTCGGTTTGCTGTTGAAGAATGGCAAAAATCAATTCTTGCTTCTTCATTCCAGCTGCGCCTTCAACTTTGAGATCTTTGGCGAGCTGAATCATGTCATTGATTTTTTTCTCTTTCAGGTCTTTCAAATTCATGATTTCGCCCTGCGGAGCAGAACTTTGTGAATGATGATTCTGACCATTCTCTTCTTCATAATTAGAAGAATTGGCGGCATGATTCACATTTTCAGAGGACTCTTGCCTACGGGATGGATGGGGACGACGAGCCTGTGGCCGTCGTGACTTGTAATCGTTGGGTGTATTATTTTCGTCATTCATAACGAAACAGAGTTGGGGTTTTTAAAGTATTGAATAAAGAATTGATTCTAAACGGAGGAAGTAAGAAAACTTCATATTAAACAATAGAGTGGTAAATCGTTTCTACCAGGATATAAAAATCCCCAACCTTTTAATCTCCTTTCATTTGGTTTTTATTGATTGAACTGTTTGGATTTCTCTCTCAAATTATTTTTAAATTTAAGGAATCTTTTTTGCTTTCAAATGGTTTGTTTTATTTATCGAGCATCTTAAGTTTTGGTGAGCGTTAGGCATTATCATCCTACTTTTCAGAATCTGTCAAGAAAACCTTTATTACCTTGACATATTTTTTCGATCCTTGTTATCAAAATCAAACTATTTACTTGATTCAATTTTTCCAAAAACTTCAAATTATCCAACAGTTATCTCATGTCTAAAAAACTCTGGGGCGGTCGTTTCAGCAAAAAAACATTAAAAGAGGTCGATGCCTTCAATGCCTCGATCGAGTTCGATTATCAGCTCTGGCGATACGATATCATAGGTAGTATTGCCCATGCTCGAATGCTCGCCAAAAAGAACATCCTCTCAAAAAATGAAAGTTTAAAGATTGAAAAAGGGTTACTTTCAATCGCCAAAGATATTGAGGCAGGAAAGTTTGAATGGAAAATCGATCAAGAAGATGTTCATTTAAATATCGAATCGGAGCTGATTAAACGAATCGGTCCTATCGGCGGAAAACTCCACACCGCGCGTTCAAGAAATGATCAGGTCGCTCTCGATTTAAGACTTTATTCTCGCGATCAAATTAAAAATTTAAAAGAGAATTTGTATCTTTTTCAAACCGCTCTGATTCTTATCGCGGAAAAACATGTCGAAACGATACTGCCCGGATATACCCATCTGCAAAGAGCTCAGCCGATTCTTCTTGCTCATCACCTTCTCGCTTATTTTGAAATGGCAGAGCGTGACAAAGAACGTTTAAATGATTTACTCAAACGAGTCGAAGTTCTACCGCTTGGCTCTGGGGCACTTGCTGGAACTACTTTTCCGATTGATCGTTTCGCAACTGCGAAAGAACTGAGTTTTCCAAAAGTTTCCGCGAACTCTTTAGATGCAGTCAGCGATCGTGATTTTGTGGTCGAGCTTCTTTCGATCTGCTCACTCATCATGGTCCATTTATCCCGCTTTGCTGAAGAGCTGATTCTCTGGAGTAGTTTCGAATTTAACTTTGTTAAACTCCCCGAAGATTACTGCACTGGCTCTTCGATGATGCCGCAGAAAATGAATCCGGATGTTTTGGAATTGATTCGTGGAAAATCGGGAAGAGTATTCGGAAATTTGAGCGGATTTTTAACGACTCTCAAAGGTTTACCGCTCGCATATAACAAAGATATGCAAGAAGACAAAGAGCCGCTTTTCGATAGCATTAAAACAACTCTCGATTGTCTTTTTTTATTCGCCGGCCTTTTGGCAAAAACAGAATTTAAAAAAGAAAATCTTCTCAAGGCAACTGTTGAAGGATTTTTAATCGCCACCGATCTCGCTGACTATCTCGCTGAAAAAGGAATCCCATTCCGAGAAGCGCATCATGTCGCCGGAAGAGTCGTTCGATATTGCCAAGAACAAAGTAAAACCATCGAAAGTTTATCCCTTTCAGAACTTCAAAAATTTTCGGATAAAATCGAAAAAGATATTTCTTCGTGGCTGTCGCTACAATCCGCGATTGACCGTAGAAAGAGCTACGGCGGCACCGCAACGTCTGAGGTCAAAAAACAGATCTTAAAAGCCAAAAAATTATTAAAATAATTTTCACTTTTTCTGACTATTTTATATTCTCTTTATCAACTCAAACAGCAAACCTCGATTAAATCGCTCTCTCCAGTAAATCCTATTTTTACTTCCTCCGTTTTAAAATATAATTTTAGGAGCATCTCTACTCTTTATAAAACAACGGAGCGAACGAATGTTTAAAAAACTTACTTTCATTATTTTGATTTTATCTTTGAGTGCCTGTGGCGCTTACACCACCATCAAAACCTCCAAAAGTCCAAGCGCACAAAATAAGATTTATCAGAAACTCCTGATCGATGTTCAGGGATTAAGCATTCCCAACAAACTCAATATGGAATGGACTTATAAAAACGAATTTGAAAAAAATGGAAATGTTCAGGTCATTCTCTCTTCAGATCTTTTCTCTCCTTCAAAAAATTATTCGGATGATCAAAAACGGGCAACCGTTTTAAAAGAGAATATTGACGGAATTTTGATTGTCAATTTTACTGGAAGTGAAAAAGTGCAAAGCATTTCCCCTCCAGGCCCTGTCGAAACAAAAATCACCAAAGATGATAAAGGGAACAAAACCGTCACGACCTATCAGAGACCCGGAACCATCAATGAAACCTTGAAAGAATATCACGAGCTTACCTTGCTCGATGCGAATAGTTTTAAGCCAGTTTGGGTTGGTTTTGCCGACACGAGCGGCGATTATAAAATCGATAAATCTCTCGCCTCAAAAACCTTTTCTAGGATGGTGAAGGAAGGGTTGATTCAGAAGAGAAATTAGTAAGTATTTGAATTTACTTAAAAATATCCTGATCTTTATCCTTTTTTTCTTTTCACACAACCTTTAGAGTTTCTTGCCGATAATATTACAACTAAGCAGAAGGAATTTTTAAATGACAATTTGTAAACCATTACAATCTACTACCCAAGAATGTGAATCTCAAAGCTGTTTTCCTCAGTTAGAATTTGAAGAAGCTCCTCAACCATTTTGCAGTAAAGATTTTCAATCTCATGATCACTATTTTGATAGTCAAAAACCTCTAGTCAGTTCGGTATTAAATTTCACAGGACACAAACCCCCATATCCCACAATAAATAATTCATTAGAAAAACACCCTTCTTCTCACAATGATGGAATTCTAGCTTTTTTACTTATAGGAGGATCGACTCTTCTAGGAACTGGTATTGGTGCTCTAATTGGAAATCTTCCTGGAGCTGGAATTGGTGCAAAATGGGGACTTGGAGTCGGAACTTTATTACTTGCCGGATGCACGATCGATTATCGAGGAGTGGGAACTACTGATTGCGATGGTCAGGCAGCTCATCAACCAGAACCTGTAGTCAATTTTGAAATAGCAGTAACACCTCAAGAAAAAGAAGATATTATTCGCGAACTCAAAGCTTTTGAGGCACCTCTTCGGAAAATAAATCCAAATCTTTTTTGCAAATTTAATGGTTGGGTGATTACAGACAATCCTCATGATGGAAAAGCAGCGGGAGCCTACAATCCTCAATCAAAAACTGTACGCTTGAAAAAAAACCTTGAAGCAAAAGAGCATGAATTTGGTCATTATATTGATGACTGGTATGGAATTTATCATGGAGGTGAAATCGCTTCGAATTCAGAAGAGTATAGAAAAATTTCTTGTACAGCTAATAACTGGAATGTAACCCAAATTGAAAATTGCATGTTTAACACGATATTTATCGAAGGATATGACCAAGGGAAACGTGCTAGTGAAGAATTTGCCGAACTTTCAAGTCGAACAATCGAAGACCCTATCGCAGCTCTTTATCAATATTCAAGTAATCCGAATACCTTCGCTTTAACTCAATATTTTAATCGTGTAATTACGTTACCTTCTCCTATTGTTCAATCTAACATTCAAAGAATTTTATCTCCTCACCGCGTAGAAGTTTCGGGTGATATAGAAAGTCAATTAGTAGTTTCTCCTCAACTTTCAAAGCTGTTACAAAATAGTCCGGTCTTAGAATACTTTAGAATGAACGGAGATGCTTTCGGATATTTGATCGGATCTACCGATTTAAAAATATATGTTCCGATTCAAGAAATGGGAAATGGCTGGAAAAGTTACGATGTAAAACTCCCTTTTTCTCCAAATTTTTATTCCCTTTCACTTGATTTTTATCAAGGAGAATTGATTACTCATAACGAAAGAGATGCCTCTATATACAGAAAGCAACTTGAACCAGATGCGCCCTGGAGAATAGCAAACACAAATGTAGGTTCAAATTCTGGAAGAGTGAAGGTTGCTTTTGTCGATGGGAAACCGGTCTTGTTTACTTCGACAGGTTATTGGCTCTTAGAGGAAATGGGCAATTCTACTTTTGCTAGGTATCCTTCTGAACTCGAAAATACGATAAAGAATTTAAAGATAGAATCTCATATTCAAATCTTGCATGCTGAAGGAAAGCGTTATCTTTGGATCAACAGTATTCCTTCAGAGCCGATTGGTTCAAAAGGTCAATTATTCGAGCTTTCTCATTTAGGTAATCAACTCTCGTTTCAAAAAGTATTTGAAGTGCCAATAGATGACTATACTGAACCATTTTACTATAAAGGTCATTGGGGTCTGTTTCATGCAGTAGACAACACTTATCTTTCAAGAACTTTTTCTCTTCTGCCAGAGTTGGGAGAAGGCATCACTGCCTATGATATTTTTCGCACGAATTATGCCCTTCTCCGAATTGAAGAAGGGGGAAACAAAATTACTCCTTACGAATTGCGCTACTCTTCAGGAAACGCAAGATCGCTTTACATTAGATTAGCACAGTCCTATGGAAATACTATTGTGTCAAAAGGGAGTAAGTTGATTATTTTTAGTAGTGAAGATTGGAGTGATGCAAAGAAAGATACTATCATTTCTCCAGCTTATATAAATTTTGAATTAACTTTTTAAAAAAACAATTTTTTCCGGACACGAATTAATAACTCTAATAAGAATAATTTGACAGTGAAGTTTTGAACCTTAATGTTCTTCTTTCGTTTCTTCAAATTTTTCTTCCTTCTCTGTCTTCTGATTGGATGCGGTTCCGCATCTACTCTCACCCTCTCCAAAGATCAAATCCTCCTCCCCAAAAGATCCAAAGCGATCAACTTTGTCTGCTGGTATCGCGGATGTTATCAAGAACCGTCGACAGAAAATGCCCTGCTCACGATTCAAAATGTTGGAGCCAACACAATCCAAATCGTCCCGACCTGGTATCAAGATCATTCGAACTCGAGCGAAATCAATGAGCATCCAAATCGCAGCCCGTCGGTGGAAGAAATCCGCTCCGTTATTCAACTGGCACAAAAACATCACTTCCGTATTTTTCTAAAACCGCATGTCGATCTATTGGATGGGGGTTCTCGAACAGAAATGAATCCTTCCGATCGAAATCGATGGAAACAAAATTATGAAAATTTCCTACTTACTTTTGCGACTGTCGCTCAAGAAACGGGTGTTGAAGTTTTATCGATCGGAACAGAATTAAAAACGATTTCAAACGATACAGAATTTTGGAAAGAGCTCATCCATAAAATCCGCACACGATATCATGGGTTTTTAACCTACTCCGCGAATTGGGATGAATATCAAAATATTTATTTTTGGGACTCTCTCGATTTTATCGGAATCGATTTTTATTTCCCGATTGCAAATCATCCAAATGCCGATAAAAAAAGTATGGAGAATGCTCTGATCCCGATCAAAAATAATCTGAGAAATTTTTCGGCGATTCATCAAAAAAGTTTTTTGATTACAGAAGTCGGATATCGAAGTGCCAATGGAACAACTCAAAGACCTTATGAATACAACTCGAATATTTCACTCGACTTGCAAGAGCAGGCGGATGCTTATCAGGCGTTTCTTACAGTTTTTAGTAAAAACGAATTTTGGGTAGAAGAAATTGCTTGGTGGTCGTTAGATCCTCTTCTTCAGGGGGGATCAATGGATACAGGCTATTCCCCTTTCGGAAAACCGGCTTTTGATATTTTGAAATCTTTTTGGAATCCTTAAAATCCTAATAAAAATTTTACTCCTTCTTGAATCTTCAGAAAAATAGAATGCGGAATTACCCCAACCTCCTCAAGAAATAGAGTGCGATCAATCGTATGCAACTGATCTAAAAGTGCATCGGAAGTTTTCGACAACTTTAGTTCTTGAGAAGGAGTAATTCTTACTCGTAAAATATTTTCTTCTTTTAGCTGAGTCGTCAGTGGAACAATCACAACCCCTGGGCTTCCCGCTTTGACGGTATCCGAGGTTTGCAGCACAATCACCGGCCTGATCTTTCCAGGTTTTGAACGGCGAGGAGGATTCATATCGACCAGATAACAAGTCCCCTGTTCAATCAGAATCGGTTTGGAGTTTTGAGAACTCATGGAGAATTTCTTTCGCCTCTTTTTGGTAGGTTTTGTAGTAATTTTTCAGCCGATTAATTTCGAGCTCACGCTTGAGATGGCGATTGTATTCTCCAATCGCGAGATTGATATATTCGGTTTTTGAACGAACAGAAATTTTCGGCATTAATGCTTCCATTTCTTCTTCAATGTCAGGACGAATATTGAGTTTAAGTGCCATAAGATGAACCTTAATTATGCCTATAAATATATCCCTATATTAGGCTCTGGTCAATGGTCCTTTATCTTTCTCACTATTTGGGTATTGGAGACTCATCCATCCCTCGATGCTCGATCGGAATTGGCTTTTTCAAATCTTCCAAACTGACATTCAAAACCGGATAATCTTTATTCCCATCGTCATAATGCCACCATTCAGTCGGCTTTGATTTTAACCCAGCTTTCTCCATTGCAGTGCGGAGCAAATTCGCATTTTGACGCGCTTGCAAAGATGCATGGGGATTATCGTGATGCGCTTTCTCGCTGAAGTCATCATAATTGGAAGGCATTTCCACCTCTTTTCCGTCGAGAGTCATCAGAGTCAAATCAACCGCTCCACCCCGATTATGAAATGAACCGATGCTCGGATCTGCAACATAACGAGAGTCTGGGACTAGCTTCCACATTTCTTGTTGAACAGAAAGAGGACGATACCCATCGAAAATTTTCAGACGAAATCCTTTTTGTCGAAGTTCTTTAGCCGCTTGTTCAATTTTTCGCGCGACAAAATATCGAACAAAAATCGTGGAAGATGAATAAACCGGTTTTTTTAGAAAATTGTTGAAACTGGCGTAACGCACATCCAAAACGACATCGGGAATTATCGTTTGTATTTCGACTAGAGGATCTTTATTTAAAATTTTCGGTTTTCCATAAAGCAATGAATTGAAAAGAAAGAAAGAAATAAAAAGAAAAAAGAGGATCGAAAGATATTTATTTTTTTTGAAATTCATAAAGCTCACTATCCTTAAAAAGAACAGAATAAAACCTATTGATTCATTCGTTTCTAATCTGTAATAGATGGGACGCTCGTTAGCAAACTCAAGACTTTTATTAAGAGGTTTTTATGCATTTATTTCAATACAAAAAAAACAAACTTTACGCAGAAAATGTTCCGGTTGAAAAAATCGCCAAAGAAGTTGGAACTCCGGTTTATATCTACAGTTATAAAACCATTCAAAGACATTTTCAGGTTTTTCAAAAAGCGTTTGCCAAAACAGAACATCTCATCTGCTTTTCGATGAAATGCAATTCGAACATCGCCATTCTTCGAATCATTGCGAATGAAGGGGGCGGAGTTGACATCGTCAGCGGAGGCGAGCTCTATCGCGCTCTCGAGGCTGGGGTTGATCCTCAAAAAATTGTTTATTCCGGAGTTGGAAAAGCAGAGTGGGAAATCGAGGCAGCACTTAAAGCAGAAATTCTTTCTTTTAATATTGAATCGGAAGCAGAACTCGATCTCATTGCAAAAGTGGCGAAAAAAGTCGGCAAAAAAGCGCCGATTTCTCTTCGCGTAAATCCAAATATTGATCCAAAAACCCATCCCTATATTTCTACCGGACTTAAAAAGAGCAAGTTCGGAATCGATGTTAAAAAAGCTTTAGAAATCTACAAAAAAGCACACAAACTTTCTCACATCGAAGTGATTGGTCTTGATTGTCATATTGGAAGTCAATTGACGAAAGTAAAACCTTTCATCGATGCGCTACGCAAACTGAAAGAGCTGATCAAACAGCTAGGAAAAAATGGCATTCGAATTCACCATCTCGATTTGGGAGGTGGACTCGGAATTCGATATCGCGATGAAATGCCCCCTTCGCCTGATCAATATGCAAAAGCGATTATTGAGGAGATTCAGGGGATGGGAATCACACTCGTTTTTGAACCGGGCCGGGTGATCATGGGAAATGCAGGAATTCTCGTAACCAAAACACTTTACACGAAAAAAAATTCGGCAAAAGAATTTGTGATTGTCGATGCCGCGATGAACGATCTCATTCGGCCTGCTTTCTATGGCAGCTATCATGAGATTCAGCCGGTGATTAAGAAAAACAGAAAAAAGAAAAAAAGCGATATTGTCGGACCGATCTGCGAATCGGGAGATTTTTTCGCACAAGATCGCCACTTTCCCACCGTTGAATCGGACGATCTCATCGCCATCTTCTCGGCAGGGGCATACGGCTTTACCATGTCCTCCAACTATAACACCCGGCCTCGAGTGGCGGAGGTTTTGGTAAATGGAAATCAGTATTCGGTTATTCGTGAACGAGAAACTCTTGAAGATTTGATCCGTGGAGAAAAAATCCCAGAATTTTTGAAAAAATAAAATGGAAAAAAAACCTGCTTCTCTCTCATTTATTTTAATGCTCAGCACAACTGACTCTCTTAAGTCAGCTGAAAAAATTGCCACAACGATAGTGAAAGAAAAACTTGCTGCCTGCGTTAATATCGTTCCAAAGATAAAATCTGTTTACTCCTGGAAAAATAAAATCTGTCGCGAAGAAGAATTTCTACTCCTCATCAAGACACTCTCCTCTCTCTACCCAAAACTTGAAAAAAGAATTCTGGAAATTCATCCTTATGAAACTCCGGAAATTATACAGCTTCCGATTCAAAAAGGTTTTGCAGGTTATCTGAACTGGATCTTGATAGAAACCTCCCTAGAACGATAAAAAAAATCATCTAAAATTTGTCATAATTTTTTATAAGATGAAGGGTGAAATGGAGAAGAGTTTGACGGTTTAATTCTGCCTATTTCTTAGAACAGCTTTTAATCAGATCCCTAAAAATTCTCAAACCTGTCTCACTTTTCAAAACCTCGGGATGCCATTGAACTCCCAAAAGAAAACGATATTTCTCACTCTCAATCGCTTCAACGACCCCATCTTCCGCAAATGCAGAAATATAGAGGTTTTTTCCTAATTCTTTTACCGCTTGATGATGTGTGCTATTCACACCGATCTTTTTCGATTTTGCAATCGCACTCAATCGGGTTCCTTTGAGAATATTTATCCAATGTCCCGGTTTTGATCGGTCATTTTTTTGTTCATGTTCACCGGCACAAGGAATTTCAGCTCGAATATCCTGGTATAAACTTCCTCCCATGGCAACATTGATTGCCTGCATTCCACCACAAATTCCAAGCAGCGGTTTATCTTGGGCAATCGCCTCTAAGATTAAGCGGAGTTCGAAATCAGTTCTTTCTTTTTGGGGAGGATCAATCCGATACTTTTTCTTTTCCCCGTAATAAAAAGGGGGGATATCAAATGCCCCACCAGCGACAACCAGACCGGAGAGCTGCGAAACTAGATTTTCAAGATGCAACTTTGAAATATAGGAAGAGAGAAGAAGCGGCACCCCTTTCGCTTTCTTCACCATGGAGGAAAGGGAAACTGCCGATTTTAGATGACCGGTAGTTGAATCTTCATCGGAGGTAATTCCGATAAAAAGTGATTGATGAGAATTCATATCTCTCGTAAGGTATATCACAAATGGAAAAAATTCTAAAAAAAATCCTGAAAGAAAAAATGAATCTCGAGACTTCCGAACTCGAAATTATAAAACTTTTTGGCCATGCCTCCTATCGAACCTACTATCGGATAATTCTTTCGGATAAAAAAACTTTTATTGTCATGCAAATGCCAGAAGGGCTCTCTTCAGTCTCCGAAGAAATCACTAATTACACCGGAATAAAAAATGAGCTTCCTTATCTCAATGTTCAAAAGTATTTAAAAGAACTTCAACTACCAGTGCCGGAGGTTTATGCCTGGAATCCCGATGTCAATCTGATGATCCTCGAAGATCTTGGCGATCGTCTTCTTGAAAGTTATCTGCAAAATTCAGCCGAATCGATGCAACTTTCTTTTTACAAAAAAGCGATCGATCTTTTGGTAAAAATTCAAAAAAGAACCAAAGAATTTCAAAGTCAACAATGTATCTCTTTTCATCGCAGCTTTGATGAAAATCTTCTTAATTGGGAGTTTAATCATTTTCTAGAATACGGAATTGAAGATCGATTAAAAATAAAACTTGATCCAAAAGAAAAAGATTTTTTTTCAAAAATCACTCAAAAAATAACCGACGAGATCGTTGCAACCCCTTCTATCTGGGTTCATCGGGACTTTCAGAGTAGAAACCTGATTTTAAAAGACTACGAACTTTATCTTCTCGATTTCCAAGATGCACTTTTAGGACCTGCCTCCTATGATTTAGTCAGTTTAATCCGTGATTCGTACATTCAACTCTCTGCCGAAGCGGTCGATTCCTTGATCGATTATTATCTAAAACAGAGAGCGAAAGAAGATCTTCCGATTGAAGATGAGAAAAAATTCAGAAGACTTTTTGATCTGGTGACGGTTCAGAGAAAATTGAAGGACACCGGAAGATTTCAATACATCCATACCGTGAAAGGGAATTCGAGTTTTCTTGTTTCTGTTCCCGCTTCCCTCGGTTATGTAAACGAGGCTTTAAATCGCCTAGAAGAATATCATGAATTAAAAAACTGGATTGGAAAATATCTTCCTGAATTGACCACGTAGAGACGCGCGACCCGCATTGCCGCTAGGCAGTCCGTGTGCCCTACAGGACCTTTTAATGAACAAAAATTTTCCTCATAAAGCAATGCTTCTCGCAGCCGGATTAGGTGAGCGGTTAAGACCATTGACTTTGCAAATGCCTAAGCCTCTAATCCCAATCGCCCATCATTCTCTCATCGAATATAACTTGGCTCTTCTGAATAAGTTTGGAGTAAAAGAAGTCATGATCAATCTTCATTATCTGGGAGAACAGATTCAAAAAAGAATTGGCACTGAATATCTAAATCTTAAAGTTTTTTACTCCAAAGAAGAAGAAATTTTTGGAACTGCTGGAGGAATTAAAAAAGTTGAATCTTTTTTCGAAAATGAGTCTTTCTTTCTTCTCAATGCAGATATTCTGATTGATATCGATTTAACCGATCTATTTCGATTTCATCAACAACAGAAATCTTCTGCAACTTTGGTTGTTACGAAAGTAGAGAGACCCGATGTGGTTCGATCAATTTTTGTGGATGAGGACAAAAAAATTATCGATATCGGAGAAGAAAAACAGTCAAACAAAAATTATCAAAAAACCATTTTCACTGGCGCTCAACTGATTGAACCTGAAATTTTCAGTAAAATTCCAGAACACAAAAAATCCGGTTTAATTGAAGATGCCTATCTACCGTTGTTACAAGAGGGAAAAACCCTCTCGGCTTATCTATTCGATCGATATTGGCGCGATGTTGGAAGCTTTGAGCGGTATGAAAAAGTGAAAGAAGAATTTAAGAACGGTTGGCCTTACACCACTCTCAAACCTGAAGACTTAATTTGAGTGAAATTTTTCACCCGATTTCTTCCGAGGTTTTTTGCCTGATATAAAGCGATATCGGCATGATTGATCAAATCTTCAATGGAGTCGGCATCCTCTGGAAAATTTGAAACACCGATAGAAACGGTAATCGTTTGATTGGAAAAATTTGCCTCAGATCGAAATGATTTTTTTTCAATCAATCGGCAAAGCTTTTCCGCAACTGTCATTGCTTCAGCCGCAGAGGTTTGCACTAATATCACTCCAAACTCTTCTCCACCATAACGCGCGACCGTATCTACCTCACGAACATTCACCGATAAAATCTTTGCTATCTCTTCAAGTGCCCGATCCCCCTCTAAATGACCATGTGTATCATTATATTGTTTGAAGTGATCCACATCGACCATTAACAAAGACATGTTTCTGGTAAAACGCTTCGCTCGTTTGAGTTCCATTTGTAACATGGTGTGAAAATATCGACGATTATAAACATGTGTCAGATCGTCAGTCACTGCGAGCTCTTTCGTTTTTGCATAGAGAGCCGAATTCTCCATCGCCACAGCTACCTGACTTGCAAGGGAGGTTAACAACTTTATATCCATGCTGTAAAAAGACTCGACTCCGGGTCTGAAAAAATTCATTACCCCCAAAAGTCTTCTGTGACTCACGATCGGAAGAGAAAGAAAAGATCCCTCCTCCATCTTTTCCCCTTTATAGTGAAGATAGGCAGGTTCGACCGAAGTATCCCGAATATAGGAGGCCTCTTTTTTAGCGGCAACTTTTCCGGTAACCCCTTCTCCTATCTTAAAATACAGACTTTTAACTTTTTCATTATCCTTAAAACCATGCGCAACTTTCACATAGAGACTTTCGGTTTCTTCTTGATAAATCATGAAGGAAAATTCCTGATAGCCGAGTGTATTCACCACTACATCGGTTAAAACATTGTATAACTCTAGCGGATCGAGCGTTGCCGAAATCAGCTGGCTAACGCGATATAAAACAGAGAGATCTTGAACTCTTCTCTCTAATTGTTGATTCGTTTCTTCAATGATTTTTGCCTTTTCTTCAAGAATCATTTTATATTTCAATTCTTCCTGAATAATCGTCAATTCTCGCTCTGCCTTAATTCGACTCTCTTCCAGCTCCTCAACTTGTCCAATCATCCCATTAAATCGGTTTGAAAAAGAGTTCATTTCATCGGTTGTATTAATTGTTGCGCGAGCTTTTAAATTTCCGTTTTCTATTTCCTGAAAAGTTCGGATGAAATGTTCGAGCGGTTTAGTCACAAAGATTGAAGTCGCCAGATGAATCACTAAAATCGCTAAAAAAATTAGAAGGGAAACAAGGGCAAAAAATATTTGGATAAAATTGAATTTAGAAATCCATTGAACAGGAGTGACTGAAAAAGTGATCAATATAAGTAAAGCAACCAAAAAGAGAGAAACCGTTGTCGCAGCGGCAATTTTCCATCCGACATTTTGTTGGATAATTTGAATTAACTTTTTCATCAATTAGTTGGATTCTAGAAAAGTAGGAAATTAAATGTCAATGCAAAGATTATTTATTTCCAAAAAATATTGGCTAACCGGAAACAATGAACTAACAACGTTTTCCAGAGATGAAAGAGGGGTGATGCAATCCTACTTTCCTAAAACAAGCAGAACCTCACTTGCAATCTCTTCGATTGCCTTATCAGTCACATCAATCAACGGAATTCCACCCAACTGTTCGAAATAAGAACGGCCATATTCTAACTCTTCATTAATGCGATTGATATTTGCATATTCTTCTGAAAGCGGTCGGCCCAGTTTCAACAATCGCGATTCTCTTAAGTAAACCAATTTTTGGGGAGTAATAGTTAAACCAACCATTTTGGAGCGATCAACTTGCATCAGCTCTTTGGGCAACGGAACATTTTTAATAATTGGAATATTGGCAATTTTATATCCACGATAAGAAAGATAAACTGAAAGAGGAGTTTTGGAGGTTCGGGAAATACCAAGCAGCACAATATCTGCCAAATCAATCGTATCTAAACCCAGGCCATCATCATGTTTAACCGAAAATTCGACCGCTTCCTGACGTTTAAAATAATCTTTGGTAAGGCGATATTTCAAACCAGGTTCTTTACTCGGAATCGCATGAAAATAGGTCGTCAAAACATCGAGGATCGGCCCCATCACGTCAATTGCGACAATCCCTTCCGCTTCTGCTTCTTCATGAAAAATATCCCTGAGATCGGGCGAGACCAAGGTATAGAGAATAATTCCATGTTTTTTTTTCGCCTCGGCAATCACCTGTCGAATTCGGTTTTTATCGGTGATTTTTGATCGTCGAATAATATTGACATTTTCAACTTTGAATTGACGCATCGCCGCGAAAGCAAGATTCATCGCTATTTCGCCGGTGGCATCGGAAACTGCAAACATATAGTACGTATGTTGTGGTTCATTGGACATATATATGAATCCTATGGATAATCTTTGGGGCAGGTTGCGCGCCCTACTCTCCTACAATCTGTTTTAATGCCGGCTCTTCCACGGGGGATGCAAACCGCTCAACTTTCTCTGTCAAACGATTCAACCGCTTATCAGCGGTTTCGTAAGCTGATCTTGCAAATCCGAGATGAGTTCCGATTTTGGAAAAATCATCGTTAAAACGGCCCAAATCAGTTTGAACTTTACTCAAATTGATCAAAATCTCTCTCGCACTCTCTTCAATTTTCAAACCTTTTAATCCCAATAAAATTGTATTGAGATAAACATATAAATTATTCGGAGAAACTGGAATCACCCTTTTTTTCATCGCATAGGCAATCGGAGAAAATTCCCCATCGAGCTGCTCTTCTTTGATGATAATTTCATAGTAGACATTTTCCGCTGGAATATACATCAATGCAAAATCAAACGTATCTTCATCCGGATGAATATATTTACTGGCGATCGCATCAATATGCTTTTTCACATCGTTCAAGAAAAGCTTTCTAAAACCTTTTTTTTCATTTTCGGTTTGTGATTCAACATATCGTTTGAAATTTTCGAGAGGGAATTTCGAATCGATAGAGACTAAATGCCCTCCCAATTTTATGACGGCATCGACCCGATCCCCACTTTTAAAAGTATATTGAAGGATGTAATTTTCAGTCGGTAAAATCTGGCTCAAAAGATCTCCCAGAAATAGCTCTCCCAATCCTCCGCGCATTTTTGGGCTTTTTAAAATTTGTTGAAGCGAAGCAATATCTTTTCCAACCTCAAAAATTTTTAGATTGGATTCTTCAAGTTTTCCGAGACGGCTTTGAAGCTCGCCTACCACCCTCGCCGCATTATCAAGCCTTTTTCCCATGGTTTCGTGGGTTTGACTGAGCACCTGCCCCTGATCGCGGAATCGCTCGTAAAGCTGTTGATTTAATTGGGTAATTTGTTGGGTAAAAACCTGAGAAGAACCTTCAAGATTTTGACGAAGATGATCACGTAAAGTGCCAATCTGTTCCTGAATTAAGAGAAGAGAAGTATCATTCTGTTTCGATTCAGAAATTTTTTGAAACGATCGTCTAAAAATAAAAAATTGAAGAAAAAAAAGAGATAAAATGATAATGGAAAAAAGAATGAACCCTGACATTAGACAAAATCTATAACCGAAGAGAATCAAATGATCAATAACATAAAAGTCTACTCAACCTCTCATTGTCCCTATTGCGATGCAGCGAAACGTTTACTTCAGGAAAGAAAACTCCCATTCGAAGAGATTGATGTGAGTGATCCGGATAAAAAAGAGGAATTAAAAAAGAAAACCGGCTGGAGAACCGTTCCTCAGATTTTCATTAATGATCAGCTGATTGGCGGATATCAAGAGTTGGCAGAGATGGATAGAAACGGGGAATTAAAAAAGGGGTGATATTTATTTATATCACCCCTTCCTTCCTCTAAAACAAATATTATTATCGTCTTATACCACCGCCGCCCGCTGTATATACCTGAAATCCTGTAGCAATCATTTGGCCATCTCTCGTCATTGCTCCTTGGAGAGCTCCCATGGCTGCTTGGATAAGTTGACCAAAGAATTGTATCATCGTTTGAACCAGTTGGACTTGAATCCGTCTTTTCTCTTGTCTGTCAGTAAAAACTCGATCGGCAGCTTTAGTTTCCTGGTCTATTTCGATTTTTTCTCGTTCCAACTCTAATTTTTCAGCTTCTTGTAATCTTGTTAGCTTTCTATCTTTTTGATTAAAAGCAAGTTCTTTTTCTCTGAACTTGATATTCTCTCTTTCTACTTTACTTCTAATATCTCCATGATCATTACCTCTCTCTTCTTTTCTACCTTTAGCAACTCTACCTTTACCCCCTTTAGCTGAAGGTGTAGCCCCTTCTTCAGCACTATCTGCCTTACCACCATTCGCGGTTGCTCCAGCAGTAGCATTTTTATCATCTGCTTGAACAGCACCTTCTACTGCGGCTTGAGCAATCGCAGCCTGATTACCTTCTGGGGTTCCAACGGAAGGCAAAGCCTTTACCTTAGCCGCATCAGATTGATATTCTTTTGTCAATTGCGCAATAGCTGTCGGATCACCACTTTTTGCCTGATCAAGATCTTTTGCCATATCCCCCAAGACATGATCTTGCACATTTGCAACTTTTCCAAAATAACCCCTTTTAAGCATTGTTTTAGCAACTGTTTCTCCGTTTATTTGTGTTTCGCCTCCTAACACTTTGGGAATTTCTTCCCGATAAAAATGAAGGGCTTCTCTTTTGATGGCATCATGAGATGGAAGAATATCCCCAGCGTTTGCTCCAGTGAGTTTGTAAATTCTTCCCATTACCTCATCGGGCCCAACTTTTGGTAAGACTTTTCCACCCGGGTGATCCGTAAACCCCCATGAGTAGATAATTGCATCAGCCTCTGCTGGGCTAAAGTGGTGTACTTCAGTCAGAATGGTACGGGATTGACCCACTAAATCTGTTGTTATTTTCTGACGGGCAGAAGCATCAGTAATTTTATCAATACCTTTCAAAAAACCATCCACTCGCTTTTTATATTTATCAACATCTTCATGAAGTTGCTCAGGATCATCTTTATGATCTGTCAAAGAGGCTGTCATTCTATCTCTTAATCTAGTCAAATCATCGACCATCGCTTGTTGAGGAAGTTTTGCCACTCCCGTAGTCGACACTGCTAGTGCAGAAGTTTCTTTGATAAACTGATCCTGCTTTTCTTTGCTCCAGTTGGGATCAACTTCAAACTTATCATTTTTATAGTAACCAACCGATTGCAATTTTTTAGTTATATATTTGATAGTTACTGGATCGGCCGAATCATTCAACGCTGCAATTTTTTTATCCAAATCTTTTTTCAGCCCTTCTGCCTTTTTATTATATATCTCATTCACTTCTGTAATGTGTGCTGTATCAGTAGGTTTGTAACGAGCCAACGCTGCCTGACGAGCCTTTTCATTGGCATCTGTCGCTTTTTGATAGTCCTGAACCGCTGAGTTAAACGGAGCAGCTGTAGCAGCTGCAATCGTTTCAACAAACTTCTCAGAATTCCAGTCTGCTTTTGGTTTTTTATTCGGGTCATTCTCAGAATAATAACCGGCCACTTTCAATTGCTCCTGCACATAGGCGCGGGTGGATGGGTCTGCTGAAGCAAGAGTAGCTTTCATCTTCATATCAAACTTATCTTTGAGTTCGGCTTGTTTGACAGCATATTCTTCGTCAATTTCCGCCTCTGTATGATCCTCAGGGTTCCACTTCTTAATCTCATCTTTTTCATTTTCCAATCTCTGAGATTCATTTTGATATTCTCTGAAAGCAGTTGTAAATGGAGACAACGCTTTAAGCGTTGGTACTTGCCCAGCAGAAGAACCAGAAAACATCGCGGTTCTAAAACTCCGAACATCAAATTTGGTCGGATTACCATCAGAACCTATATAGTCCATTCGAGCTAAAAGATCTCTTGTCGAGTCTCGCATGCGGGGCGAAACCTGACGAAGATAATCATTGATCGCCACTCTCCTATCAGTATCTTGCTTCAGATCTTCTGGTTTGAAACCTTCCTCATGAACCTGCTGCTTTAAACTTGCAAGCTCAGAAAGATCTGATCCGTTGAGTGGTCTTATTGTTCCATCAGGAAGCTCACGACTCATTACTTTACGCGCCCCAGTTGGAGTTCTTTCAATGATAAAGCCTCTAGCCAGCAATGTTTTTTCTGTCCCTTCAGTTCCAAGCTTTTCTTCAATTTTTTTTATGTAATGAAAGGACAAACGTGCCGTAAGATAAAATTCCCCTTTTCCTCTATTTTCAGGGTTTGCCAAATAATTTTTAAATTCGGACTTTTGTTTTGTGACATGAGTTAATCTCTCTTTATGACCAGAAGGAAAAGTCTCTTGCTCGTATTGATCAATCGTAGACTGTAGCGCCCCTTCTCTTCGCAAATCCCCCTCTAATGCTAATTCCTCTGGAAGCTTTTGAGACTTTGCGTCATGAGTCTGATGATGACCTGCTGGTCCATGAACTTTTGCCACTTTTCCATCTTTAAGCTCAAAGGTATAAGGCTCTTTTCCACCCTTAGGGATCGCCTTGATAATTATTGTTCCATCTTTTTTTGAAACATCTACTTTTTTAACTGTCCAACCATCATTTTCTAAAATTCCTTTAGCCCTATCTTTATCTTTTACTCCCTCTAATTTTGCCTTAGCTGCTGCGATTGTAACTGGCACAAACTGATTGGTATGTTTAGTTGAGTGCGAAGAACCTGATAGTTTCCATACAGTTGGAGAAGGAGAAGCAGGGTCTCCTCCCGCGTTATACAAAATTTCAACATTTGTCTTTGGGTGAAATACACGTACAGACTTTTTTCCTTCTCTAGTCACTAATTCAACCTGCCATGTCTTCTCTCCTTCAGGCATTTTTTTATTCAATTCGATTCTTAATTTATTAGCGGAAGAAGTTCCCAGACCATTAATTTCATTAAATGTTGAACCTTTTAAAGCATCTTGTTTAGCGGCCTCAGCACGCTCTTTTGCAGTATTAGCAGCTGTTGGAAAAGCGGCACCTGTGCGTGATAATCCTAAGTCTTTTTGGGTTTCACCTTTTGGAGTTCTCACACCAGTTGGTTCTGCTTTTGGAAGAGGCTCTTGCACACTCTTAGATTCCGCCCGCTTATCATTCTCATTTGCTTTTTTATCATCTTCTTTTTTATCAGCTTTGGCAGATCCAGAAGGATTGTTCGGGTCGACACATAAATCTTTACCATCAGCGTCTTTTACCATCGTTCCATTCGGATTATATATGTGAATTTGTCCAGTAGGGCATGGCGTCGCTATACACTCATAAGTCACTATCTGAGAATTAGTCTCTCCAATTAGAGCCTGAGTTGTTTTAGAAGTAATACTAAACGGTTTCTCATAACCACATTCATACCCTAAATCGTCGCTATCATATTGAAAACCCATGAGTTTTCTCCTTAGTTAAAAACAATAAAAGAGGATACACACCAAATACCCTATAGAGATTATCGGCGAATTAACTACGCAATGTTGCTAGTTTATTTATGTTTTTTTAACAAATTTTACTGACTTTGACGTTCTAAATCCTTAATTTTTTGCTGTACTTGCAATACTTTTGCTTTCAAATTTTGCAAATCTGTCGAACCGGCCTGAATCTCTTCGACCTTGTCGTTATTCTTTAATTAGCCTTTCATTTGTTCATTGACACAATTTATTCTTCCCTTAAATTTTCACATTTTTTGTAGTGATCAGTAAAATGATCTAAATTTGCGCTTTACAGAGATTCATTTCTTCACGAAAATTATCCGCTTCTTTTTCGAATTTATCGAATCAAGTCTCAATATTTCCCGATAAAATTGAATTAACTCAGAAGGAATGGGCAACTTCTCTTTGGTTAATTGAGATACTTCTCTCACATATAAAATTAGGGGATAAAATTCAGCCAGACAGGGAATGCATACAGTCTTTATAAAAATCAATTCTTAAATTAGGCTCTCCCCCCCGGCCCCTCTTCCCTCAGCCCCAAACAAGTTCGAAAATACCGACTCTCCCGAATCGCTTCGCGAATATCTTCAATCATCTTGTAAAGTTCAGGATTATCTTTCACTAAAGCCTTTAATTTTCTTTCATCATCGGCATTGGCAAGTTCAAAGCGCTGTCCATTGACGAAAACTGATTCAACTCCGAGTTGCCCCATATCTCGTTCAAAACCGGCTACCACCTGATCACGCCCCATCTCGAGCGCTTCATCGCCGCGTGGAATCGGCAAGCCATGATGAGAGGTTCCCGAATAATCGAGCCTAACCCCTTTGAGTTTGATATGAATCGCGGCTCCCATGATGATCGCACCGGCAAAATTAGCTTGGGAAACCAGTTGCGCACTATCGGCACTATCGGCACTCGAAAATAAAACGGTGTGGCGTTCGATCGCCTCTCCAAAGTTTTGCCAAGGGTGCTCTTTCAGATCATTATCTTCGTCATCCCCTCCTGCCCCTTTGGTTTTGGCTGCCTTGGCTCCCATCGATTTTTTGAGGGTTCCCTCGTTGGTAGCTTCGTCTTTCTCGATCCCCTCTTCCCCTTCGACAAACTGCTCTGCCTCTTCGATGAGATCATTGATATCTTTTTCTCCGAGCTCTTTTGCCAGTTTTTTGCCACTTGCCAAGGTTCCTTGGGCGGTTTTCTGCGCTTCCCCTTCGAGCTCTTCTCCCTCTCCATCCACAAAAGCATTTTCTTCTTCGAGATCCGAGTTGTTCAAAAGTTTGTCGGAATAAATATATAAAGCTTTTCCTCGAGGACCATTCTGCATAAAGGCTCGATACCCAGGAGGAAGTTCATGCCGAAAATTAAGATTTTCAGCCTCCCCTTCGGCGAGCAACCCTTGAGCAGCTTGGGAGCGAACCCGATAAGTCTGAAGACGTTTCTCCCCTTCCGCTCTCGACTCATTCAATCGCGTATCGGTTTTGGTATCGTTGGTCTGTTTGGTCAAAATTGCCTTGAATTGCTGTTGCTGAAAAAACTCACTTTGCTGCGACTTCATTTGGAAAGATCTCTCGACATTTCTCGATTCAACCTGCTGATTACTGACCTGCTGATCGGTTCTCTGTTGAACCATTTCAGATAAATCTTTTCCATCGGTCGATTGAGCCTGAGAAAATTGATCGGTAAGGCTTGTTTGACCCGCATCCATGATTCCATTCAATTGCGAAGTATAAGCCTGATTAAAAATCTTGCTCATATCTTGGCTTTGATCAGAGCCAGGAGACGGATTCAGATTTGCAGTAGAGGTTGACGAAGCAGAAGCTGTAGAAGAAGCGGTCGATGCCTGGGAGGCAGAACTTGCCTTAGAGCTTTCAGCCCCCGAAGTAGAAGCAGTTGAAGAAGGCGAATTGGTACTTGGGGTTGTTGTTGAAACAGTCGGATTTCTGATTGCACCGCCCATAAAAGTTTACTTTCAAATAGAGATTATAACTTTTTGATTTTAAAAGTTATTTTATAAATGAAACCATAAAACCAATTTATCTTTAAAAACAATCTATATGGATTATCGTCTCTCTACTCCTTAAAGGTTGCGGATTTTGGATAGATATAACTGATTTCCAACAATTTTAAGGATATACACACTTTGACAGCGGTTGTCATCCCCCTAACTCAATCTTCTTATCTGACTTTACTCAACTGAGATTTTTCTTTTGAGATTTAAGACTCTTTGAAGTGACTTTTCGAGAATGGATCGAGAAAGCGCCTGATCTTGAAGAGATTTTTCAAGAAAATCAAACACTTGAACTTGAGCAGCTTCTTCACGACAAATGAGGAGGATATCCCCCCCCGCCTCTAGAAAAAGCTTGGCCGCATCCCCCAAACCATATCGATCAGCGATCGCCTTCATGAGGAAATCATCGGAGATGATCACCCCTAAATATCCTAGATTTTCCCGAAGAAGGCCGGTCAGGATTTTCTTTGAAAGAGTAGCAGGATATTCCGGATCAACCTGGGGATATAAAACATGCGCCGTCATCAACATTTCAATCTGGTTTTCAATCGCTGTATGAAAAGGGATCAGCTCAACCTCTTCGAGTCGGGAAAGAGGAAGATCGACCACCGGCAGTTCAAGATGGGAATCTTTGGAGGTCTCACCATGGCCAGGAAAATGCTTTCCACAAGGAATGATGTTTTTGGAACGCAGTCCCCGGATAAGGTCGAGTGCTACTTTGGAAACTATTTCCGGATCTGAACTAAAGGCACGATCGCCAATAATCGGATTCTTGGCATTCGTATCGACATCAAGAACCGGTGCATAATTGAGATTAAAGCCGACCCCGGAAAGCTCCTCTCCCATTAAAGAGCCAACTTCATAAGCGGAATTTTTTAAACCGATTTCGCGTGCAGTTTGGATTTGGGTAAACGGTGGAGGAAGGCGAAAAACACGTCCCCCTTCATGATCGACTGAAATGAATAAGGGATAATTTTTTTTTATACTTTTCAGTTCACGAATCAACTCAGTCAGTTGTTCTTTCGATTCAATATTTCTTTTGAAAAGAATTATCCCGGCCAGACTCTCTTCTAAAATCAGATTGCGAATATAAGAAGGAACGGAAAGACCGTCAAAACCTAAAATAGAGAGTTGTCCAATGAGTTTTTTAGGGTTCATTTAAATTTGCTTCAGCGATCAGCTTAAAACAAAGCTGAAAGCTGACCGCTGAATGTCACTCAACCGCTTTTCCAAATCGATCCCATCGAATCAAATTCAAACCAATGTCGGATTGATCATGATTAATCGATAACCAAATCACCATCGCTCGACCGATAATATTTTCAACCGGAACAAATCCCCAGACTCTTGAGTCACTCGAATTATCTCGATTATCTCCCATCACAAAATAATGGTCAGGAGGAACTACTCTTTCAAAATTTGGTTCAACCTCCATCGGATCGAGTCGTTGAAAATGTTGAATAAAATGGGCAACCGTTCCGAGTTGTTCAATAGAAAACTGGTAACTTTTCCATTCGGGAATAAAAGGAATTTCCTTAAAGTTTTTCAACGATTCATTTCCGCTGATTTTCTCAATCTGCAAATTTTTCGGATCTGGCTCAGTAAGCTCTTTTAAAGTAATGGGGTATCTATTCACTTTTTCGCCGTTAATATAAAGATCATTCCCCTTCATTGAAATTTTGTCTCCCGGCAAACCGACTACCCGCTTAATATAATCGGTGGTTCCAATAATTGATTTCCAACTCTCAGGTGCTTTGATTCCAGCTATCAAATTATTTTCACTTCCTGGATAAACAAACACAATCACTTCACCCCTTTTCGGTTTTTCAAATTGGGTAATCCATCGTTTCGTAAATGGAACCCGAATTCCATACACAAATTTGTTCACGAAAATATGATCTCCCACCAGAAGGGTGGGAACCATCGATTTAGTCGGAATTTTAAAAGCCTCTACCAGAAAGGCCCGAAGAATAAAGGCGATGATCAACGCAAAGAAAAAGGCATCAAAATATTCGCGGAATGTCGATTTCTTTTTCTTTTTGATGGAAGATGAATTTTCTGAAGTTATGTTTTCAGCCATGGAATTTTCCTTATTTACAATACGAGCTGTAAATTATTAATCGATTTTCAATACTGCCAAAAAAGCCTCTTGAGGAATCTCAACCGATCCTACCTGTTTCATCCGTTTTTTACCCTCTTTCTGTTTTTCTAGCAATTTTCTTTTTCTCGAAATATCTCCGCCGTAACATTTAGCGATCACGTTTTTTCGGAGTGGTTTCACCGTTTCTCTGGCAACAATTCTCGACCCGACTGCCGCCTGAATCGCCACTTCATATTGCTGGCGAGGAATCAACTCGCGAAGTTTTTCAACCAACTCCCGTCCACGAACATAAGACTTTTCTCGATGAACAATAATCGATAAAGCATCGACCGGTTCTTCGTTGATCAAAATATTCAGCTTCACTGATGATCTTACACGCCATTGGTATTCGAAAATTTTGAGTTTTTTGACGTTTTCCATATATAATGAGTTATCTTTATAATTTATTGTTGGATTTTGTTCAGTTTAGTTCGGGGTTATACAAACATATT
>CAZQOW010000007.1:12502-27691 GCA_964595045.1 uncultured Pseudomonadota bacterium | reverse complement strand
TTTCACCATGAATGCGATTGCGAGAAATATCTCAACCGGTGAAATCATTGATCCGTTTAATGGGCAAACCGATCTGAAAAACCGAATTCTTCGGCAGGTTTTTGAAAACAGCTTTAAAGAAGATCCGCTCCGTCTTTTGCGAGCTGTTCAATTTTCTGCACGATTTGATCTTGAAATCGAACCAAAAACTTTAGAGGCGATGAAAGAAAATGCCTCGTTGATCACCACCGTTTCTTCGGAACGGGTCATTGAAGAGATTCGAAAACTTTTCATGGCTGAAAAACCATCCAAGGGATTTTACTTGATGAGAGATACCGACATTCTCCGCCACATCTTTCCAGATGTGCAGAATATGACCGGGGTTCCACAACCGAAAAAAAAAGGGGGAGATGTTTTCGATCACACGATGAAAGTGCTTGATGCCTCCCGAGCCTCGCCGGATGTTGAAAAAGCGGGAGATCTTGAAATCATGTTTGCTGCCCTCTTTCACGATACCGGCAAACCGGCGACCTATAGCTATTCAAAAGAAAAAGATCAGGTTACCTTTTATGGTCATCAAACGATTTCTAAAAAAATAGCGGCGAAATGGATGAAAAAATATCGGGCAAGTATGCTCGGGATTGATACAACGAATGTTGAAACTCTTGTCGAAGAGCATATGTTTGAAACGAAATCTTATTATACCGACCGGGCAATTCGAAGATTTATCAACAAGGTAGGACAAGAGTTGATATTTAAGCTACTCGATCTCAGAATTGCGGATAAAAAAGGAGGAGCGTATCCGGAGAATTTTAAAGGGGTAACTAAGCTTAAAAATAAAATTATTGCAGAGCTTGAGAAAAAGCCTCCCTTTGGACCCAAGGATTTAGCGTTAAATGGAAATGATTTAATGAGTTTAGGATTTCCCCAAGGAAGAGAACTTGGTATCATTTTAAAAGATCTGGTAGAGGTGGTTTTGGATGAACCGGAGAAGAATACCAAGGAAGAATTAATAAAAATTGTGAAGGAAAAATTTTCAACCTCCCCTTCTTAAAATTAAGAGAGGGAACTTAAGGGAGAAAATCAAACTATGTTCTTCAATAAAAAAAATAAAACATCAAATCCAAAAAAATCAGAATCCCTTGAAAAAAAGGGGGATCAGTATCTCGCCAAAAACAATTACAAAAAAGCGATTGAAGCTTATCGCAATGCAAATGAATTAAGTCCATCGAACGCAGCACTTTATCAAAAACTTCTTGATACCCAATCTAAACTTGATGGCGAATGGAATGAAAATGATTTTGTTGAAGCGATGGATTGGACGATGAAAAAGCAGGAGATCGAAAATCCGAAAATCAAAAATATTCATGAATCTTTGAAACCGGAATATCAAAGAATCAAGCAGCTCATTGGACAGATGTTGACTTCCCTCCCTGAACTCCGAGAACCGCTAATTGAAAAGATTAAAAGTGCTGGAGTAGCTGCAGTTCTTCCTTTGCTCGACACGCTTCTAGTTCTTGACGAGATTGCGCGCGAGTCGATGGAGAAAAAAGAGACACCCCCGGCGGATGATTCTTCCATCACCTCGTATGATGATGTGGAGAAAGAATGAAAATCATTGGACTCACCGGCGGGATTGGATCGGGCAAATCCACTATTGCACAATTTTTTAAAGAGCTAGGAGCAGTGATTATCGATGCCGATCAGATTGCACACGAGCTTTACGAAAAAGATCCAACGATCACCCAAACGCTGATCAAAAAATTTGGAAGAGAAATTCTTCATTTCAGCCACAATAAAATTGATCGAAAAAAACTGGGCGAAGTTGTTTTCGCCGATTCTGAAAAAAGAAAAGAACTTGAAGTAATTATTCATCCGCTCATTCGCCTGCAGATTGAAAAAGAGATTGAAGAGGCGAAAAAAAATAATCCTCCGCTGATCATTGTCAATGCTGCCCTTCTCGTTGAAACCGGTTTTTACAAATTATATGATGGATTGATTGTCGTGCAGGCAACGGCTGAACAACAAATCGAGCGAGTCAAAAAAAGAGATCAACTTTCTGAACGAGAAATCGAGCAACGGCTGACGTCACAACTTCCTCTTTCAGAGAAAATTAAATTAGCAAATTGGGTAATTAAGAATTCAGGGGATTTAAAGGAGACGAAGAAACAAGTCGTTACTTTATTTAATCAACTTGTGTTTTTTTTATGAAGAAATAAAAAATCCTAATTTTCTTGCCTCGATACTAATATCACTTTCAAGAATATATTTTTTTGCATCACTACCTATTTTTATCATTTGACTCATAGATCCCCAATAGGCATGGGTAAGATCAAGAATAATTGGATCAGTTAACCTAGTAATACTAAGGTCTACCCATACCCAAGCGTGAGACATAAATGCTTCCTCAAATTTTGTTGGATTTGGATGGCTTGTACGTAAATACCCTCGTCTAATTTGGGCATCCAGAAAACCCGAATCAATCAAAAATTCATGTAAAAGATATGGAAGATGTCTACAAGCGGATATTCCCATATTTAAAATATTGCTTACATATACTTCTTTACCACTAAAAACATCTGACCACACCTCCAATGCTCTAAAGGCCTCTATTGTTCCCTTTAAGTCTCGGCTAAATTTCGGTGGAAAAGATTTTAAAACTTCTAGCAAAAAAAGTTCTAATGCTTTTAAAAACGCTTCTTTTTTGAAGGTCCGTTCCCTTGGATTAATTTGTATCGCTGAATAACCTGATTGAGGGAGCAAAAGTTCAAAAATCTTATTTTTTGTTTCAAACAAAAATTGATGATATTTTTTATCCCTCACTCGATCCAATACAACAATTTCTCTTTGGCTATTTTCAAAACAATCTTTTTCATAATTCCATGTAGCACCTCGACTTGCAGTTCTAAATCCGCTTTCTATTCTACCTTGTAGAAGATGAGTTTTATGAAAATTCAATATCTGCCTCCTAGCTTCAAACGAAAGTGGAACGCCTCCTAAAATAGCAATGCTATGACTCATAGTCGTAGATAAAGTTTTTTTAGCATCAGGTACCTGATTCACTATAAAAAAATAATCTTTTTGCGGGTTAGTAAATTTCTCCATTCGGCCTAGTTTGAAAATTATACCATCTTCTCCCAATTGAATGGTAGAATTCATGTTAAGAATAGTTGGAAAGTTTTCGCTCCAAAACTTTCCGCCATAATATACGATTAAATTATTAGATGAACGGAGTCTAATTGCCTGAATACCTGCCCATCCAGGCAATAGATAAATCATAATATGTTTTTGAAGAATCTCTTCTGAAGTCCCCACTCTTAACTCTCCATCCACATCTTCACCTATATACAAAGCATAATTTTCTCCTACACCATGAAAAGTAAGTGCTTGAGTAGCCGAATTAACAATTCCAAAACTAAGCGTTGTCTTTTTGCTTCTTGAAATTGGTAAAGGCAAAGTATGGAAAATATCCTGTTTTTCGAATTCTCGATTAATCGCTTTTTGCAATTGTTCTAAACGTTCTTGATGTTCCTTCATTTTTTTCTTTAACATTTCTATGTTTTCAAAAAAACTATGTGCTTCAAATACTCTCTCTTTTATTTTATTTTTTTCCCATTCTTTATTTAACAGATCTCTAAATTGATTTAGAGATTGTCTGATTCTATTAATAATATTCAGTACCGCCTGATCAGTTTCATCTAAAAGAATTTTTTTAATTTCTTCAGTTCGTAAATTCTCTGGAGCGTTTCTAAGAGCAGCAACTCCAATCGCTATTCCTCTTATAACAGCAATCCATTCTTCTAATTCTTTAAAATTAATTTTTCTAAATTCGATTTTTGGATCATTAAGAGATAATTTATTAGGGATATGAATTGAGTCTAAGAAGGCACTTTGTGAACTCTTTCCTAAAGCCGTTTCTCCTACACTTTCGACGGTTGATGCTTTGCTATCTTCTGATATAGATAAAATAGTTGTTGGCATATTTATTTTTCTAGCTCTTCTGGATAAATATTCTTTTTTTCTTTCTAAGATACGATAATTGATACATTTGCGTCTTAGAACGTCTATTTTCTCAATGGTGAGCTTCGATTTTTCTTCTAATCGTTTTTTGATATCTTCCCAAATTTTCCAGTTAGATTCTTCAAGGTCTTCCTCCCAATTTTCTTTAAGTAACGGAGTTACCTCTTTTTCAATTTCATCAATTTCATCGAGAAGATCCTTAATTATCTCTCTTTCATCTAAAAGTTTTTTTTCTTCCGGATTATAGTCTACCCGTTGGATCATTTTTTCATCTAAATCAACAAACAAAACTCTAATCGCAGAGTCATTATGCATTAAAGCTTTCCATAAAATTCTTGCATCCTGCTTTCTCGTAGCGAACTCTCCTCTAAGAAAAGAATAAATATTTTCTTTGGCCTTCCTCCCCTTTCCACTATAAGGAGGTCTAAAGGGAATCATTCCCGCAAAAATCACTGGAATAAACATGGGGAAAAATCCTTCTATTACATCAAAACATGAATCTCCTTTCTTCCAGTTCACAACATCGACTGCTGCCTTGGCGAAAAGCGGTGCAGAAGCCGTCAAAAAAGAAATTGAGGCAGTCCATTGAAGCAAGAAAGTCTGCTGAGTTCTGTTCAATGAGAATAATGTATTAGAAGTTACAAAAGTCAATCCAGCCTTTAATTGATCTATACAGATCTGGACATTAAAATTTTTTACATTTGCATATAGCGCTCTCACTCCAACAATCAAAGCTGCTGTGGTAATGATACTTGTTGCGGCGATTAACCCTGTCGTCAATCCGAATACAGTTCCTACAGCAACTGGAAAGGTAAGGACGGCAATTGTTCCCATTGTTTCAACCTGAGAAAATCCTTTTTGATTATCGGAAAAATATGGAGGTTTGGGAGAACCATCAGGTTTGTTCTTTTCTGAAGGTATAATATACTCTGCTTGCTGAACAAATTTCAAAGCTTCATAAAAAATATCATCTTGAATATCTTCGGTCTTTTTTTCTTTTTCACAAGAAATCTCTTTTATTTCAAATACAAGTTTTCCTTTTTGATGACGACTTCTCATTAAAACGACATTCACCGGATAATATTTTCCCATTTTAATTAGAGGTCGTGAAGAAGCTTCTCCTTGTCTGTTTAAAGTCAAATTAAACCGAAGCGATAAACTAAAATGATCGGCATGTTCTAAAAGATAATCTTGAATAGTTCTATAAATGGTACTTGCCAGCGTACTTTCACCGATCGACCGAATGACTTTTTCTCTTTGAATAGCGGTTAAATCGTTTATTTGATAAATTGCAGGATATTCACCAGTAATTTTTTTATTACGTGGAACGGTTTTTACATGACTATCCAGAGGTGTGATTGTTTTTTCTTTGGCTGCTACCGATCGAGATTGATCGAATGAACTGTCTTCTAGAAGTGTCTTCCCCTCTAAATCAGACTCCATCTGTAAAGCGATGGAATGAACTAATCGAGAAGAGAAAACCTCTTGGGGTATCGAAACTGCATCGATGGTAACTTTTCTTTTTTGATCTAATTTCGTTTGTTTTAAAATTTGAATCCAAACTCTATATGCTCTTTTATTTTCAATCGTTCTTGTTCGAATTAAATTTAGCTCCTCTTTATCATCCCATTTAACTTCAAAATCTCTATCTTCTGTTAAAAGTACTACAACATTGGCAATCTGACCTGAAAGGTCTTCTCTCTCTTGAAACTTCATTTGTGAGATTCCATTTATAAAAATTGGACAAAACAGAGGAAGTAAATCTGAGCAACCTCTTGCAATTTTTCCTCTTGAAAAATTAAAGCACGAATCTGTTTTAATTTCTGTAGTTAAAAGTGTTGAGGAGCCGCTAACGTCTTTCATCAATGCTAATGGGACAACCACTTGTTTCTCTTTCGAAACGAAAACAGAAGCTTCTTTTGGAAAATCAATCTCTTCTATATCATCGAGAAGATTTTCTCCCTCAAGAGACTTCAATTGGACACCAACATTATAAGCTCTAGGAGTTCTTTGAAACTCAGCTGGTGAATCTGAAAGTAATACAGTAGAGAGAATAACCTTCTCCCTTCCACCTTCTATTTTTTTCTGAAGAATCATGATAATTTCAATCGCTGGACTTCCATTGACTGTATCATTATTTCCAAGCGTTTGAGTATCATCCCAGAATATTTCTGACTCTCCTAATTCAGAAATATATATTACTATTGTTGAAATGTTTTGATCTTCACTTATCGTTCCATTAAAACTTAATCGATCCAGGCGGTTTCGAATCAGCTCAATTAATAGAATTACTGCATCGGTTCCTTTTAATGATAATCTCATCAACTCACCTTCCATCCTCATATTTTCTAAAGAAGCACTTGTTTCTTTTGAAGGAGTAAATGGAGGAACAATATGAATGAGATTTTTTTCCCCTTTTTCAGATTTTTCTTCTTTAACATTTTCAACCTCCACACGATTGTTTTCAGTTACTTCTGTTATAATTCGATTGAAAGGATTTGCTGTCATTTTTGATACTGCAATCATACCAGATCTAATGCTATTCCACGGATCAACAATTCTTTTTTGAAATAATTCTTTTCCTTTTTTATAACCTACAACCGTAAGACCTCCTAAGGCAATAATGACTGTCACAACAGATCCAAAAGTCATTGCAGAAACTGCTAGAACACTAAGAATGTTGGTCTGAAGAACCTGTTTTGGATCGAAAGTGCTTTCTAGAGTTATTTTATGATTGATCACTCCCTCGATTTGTCTAGCAACCACTGCATCTTCAGTTCGTCGAAATAACTTTGGATAAATTTCTATATATTCTTCTAAAGAGGTGCAAAGTGCTTTGATATCAGGGGAAATGCCATTGGCCCAATGAGCAGGTAATATGGCATGCGCAAAGAGAATTGTTTTTACTGTTACGTCGGCAATCAGAGCAGAGCCTCTTCTATAAATCTGGGCATGACTCAACCACCAATGGATTTCTGCAACAATCTTAATAGTTTCTTTTGGATCGAGATTAGAATTTAACAATTTTTCATACAAAGTTTCTATATGTGAAAGTATTTTTTCAATCGTCTCAAGTGAGCAGGGAATAAATCTAATTTCTTCTGAAACTTTTTCTGAAAGAAAAGTTTCAGATTTGAACGTTCCAATGACAAGTTTTTCTCCTCTTAAAACTATCTCTTTTTTGTAAACAGTCTTGCGGGCTTTACCAGTTTCAATTCTTCTAAAATTAACAAATGCCTCTTTTACCTCACTCGTAAAAGGTAAATATGGCGTTGTGCCTAAGCGAGTGATCCCCTGGTGTAATTGATTTCTTTTTTTTCCAAAAACAGTCAGATTTTGTGATCTTCCAATTGTATGATGATCTCCAATCTCTTCACCTAAAAGGGGATTCAAAATTGCGTACATTGTTCTCATTTGAGCAATTGTTTCAAGAAGAGAACGGATGGAGCGATATTTTCCTTCTCGAAATCCAATGGAAAGCCGAAGAGCTATCTGGTAGAAAAAAGCTGAGAAGGATGTAAACTTTCTCCAGTCAATCATCTGAAGTTGAAAAATTCCTTCTGGGTTTTCTGAAGCAACTCCAAGCAGACTTGTCTCTCTGAATTGTATTTTTCTTCCCGACGCAAACTCTCCTAAAGGAGCAAGCATCTCATTCATTCTAATGGATTTTCCCCCTATCAAAGACAAAAAAATACTAGTCAAATGTGTTGCGGATTCAGCGTGTTCACTTTGTGAGGAAAGATCTAATATTGCCTGACTAGATGCCTGAAGACCTTGTAAATATTTAGATCCTTTGCTTCCTATATCGAAAGCGGCGCGAATTGAACGGTAGATTTCAAGCAAATTAATCCAAACTTCTTTTCTTGGTGAAAGTAGTGTAGGTATTTTTATGGGATATCTTCCTTGGGCCAGACTTTGAATCGCTTCGCTACCAGAAAAATCTTTAACAATTCTAACTGCAAGACCTCTTTGACCCAAAAGAAAACAGATAAAAGAAAATGGCAGCAAAAAATATTTTTCTTCAATGGTGTCCGTCTGTTCATTTCTATGGAACGAATAAGAACAAAGATATTTGGATAAACTTTTCAGTTCGGAGAACAAAAGCTCTTCTTCATCTGAATGATTTATTTCTGCTTTGACAAGGCTAATAACGTCAACTTTTTTATTTTCTGAATCAATCAAATAAATTTTAGAATCTTCCTCAAGTGCAGTTCCTCTCAATGCATCCTGCAGAGAAATTTGCTCATAAGTTATTTTTAATTTTTGTAAATTCCGCTTTTTGAGACAAAAATCAATAAATCTCTTGTGTAAATTCGTTATATAATAATCAACAGAATTAGGAGATGATCGGTGGGGTTGTAATTCAGCAGCAGTATTAATCATTGTCGTAGATGCTGAAGAGATCAAATGAAGTTGGAAGGAGTCATTGACAGAGTGCGCAGTCATATCCTGAAAGCTGGTTAAAAAATCCTTAAATACTTCTTCAAAAGCCTGAATCACCTCGCAATTTCTTTCAGAAAATTGCAATTGAAGTTGAGAGTAAAAACTTAAAACCCCTTCCCTTTTTGGATTTAATCTTTTCACGATTTGAAAAAAATGCTTAAATCCATGAATATTTCTATTTTCTGCAAAAACACCTTCATCCACCGGTGACATCACTACATCGGAATTTCTGCAAAGTTGTTTGAAATCTGCTGAAGATTGATCAATACACTCACCAATCAATGAGTAATCTTGGCTTGTTTCTTCGTTCGCATGTTCCGCAACAAAAACATGATAGATATCATGTGCAAAAGCAACATAAGGGTGAAGTGGCTTACTTCCATGAAGTTCTTGTTTTAACGTAGTGATTTGAAGAGGCCGAATTTTCTTTTTTGCTCTTTTTCTGATTCCATCGAGTGAATGGAGTTTGTTGGTAATCTCTAATGAGTAATTTCTCCCACGATTTTTTTTCAGCAATTTCTTTAAAAAGAAAGAAAGGGGAGGAATTTCAACCCTTGAATCGACTCCTGCTGTTCCGATATATTGACTCAATCTTGAAGTAATATAATTTTCCAATAATCCCCAAACCCCCCTCATTAAAAAAGCGAGAGAATAACCATATCCAAGATCTTTTCCCAATTCTGTCACATCAAGTTCCGAAAATAATCGCGCCCCTTTATCCCCTTGAAAATCGACTTCTTGTGAAGTGACTTTTCCACTTTTTTTGCAAAGTCGGATAAAATCTTCCCGAAGAATTGCTTCGAGTTTCACCAAAGCATTATATGGAGTAAATTTTCCGTTCATTGCCTCCAACAAAACAAGTCGATATTTTGAATTGGGAAAATAGTTTTCTTCAACCGAATCTTTTAAAACACAATCGGGAAAGTTGAGTTCTTCAAGGCTATCTTGATAAAAATTTTCATCGATTTGCGGTAGAACAATTTTTTTCCATACCGTTTGGTGAGTGGATTCAACCAAAACTGCGACTCCCATTTTCATGGAGGCAATCATCCCCTCCGCGCCGGCTGCTTTTCCTTTTCCATAAATAACTGCAATTGCTCCCAAGGCAAATGCAGTCACTGGAACGATTGCTGAAGCGGCGGCAACTCCAACCCCCAAAGCGACTAATCCTTTTACTCCAAGAATGATTCCTCCAAATCCTATAACTCCCAGGATCGATTTTTCGGCACCGATAAAACCGGATTCAGAAGACAAAATATCAGAAGTTATTGCAGCATCTGTTGAAGTTGAACTCTGCGACGATATTTCCAAATCTGGAAAAGATATATCCGGAAAATTATCTCTGAATTCATAAATTATATCGTGGTCAGATTGTTCTGAAAAACGGGCTCTCAATTGGCGGTCAATTTCTAAAACAATCTGAGTGCTTGGAGAGAATCTTTTTACAATTCTAAAAGCACTTGAAAGTGCAATGTTGAAAACTGTTGCTACATCTAAAAGATAAATTCCTAATCCTTCATTAGTTAAACATTCCTCTCTTAAGGGTGTTTGAATAAGAATTTCAAATATTTCTAATAAAATCTGACCTTGTGCTTCAGAAATACCTCTTACATTTAAGCTTTCGGCCATCTGACCAATATGAGAGATGTCATGCAAATTTCCGCCGAGATAAGGATGGACATTGTTATACTCATGAACCTCTTTTATTCTTTTTGGTGTAATCCAAGCAGGCCGTGTTTTATTTTTGAGCATTTCATAAGCTTCAATCATTGAAGCTTTACGGGTCATCGGTTTTAAATGATAACCGAGACGATTGCCAATAACTGTTAAACTTTCTTTAGCTGTAGGAAAAATAATTTCGGTAGGTTCAGGTGTAATACTTGTTTCAACAAGAAATACTTTTTCATAAAAACTATAAAAAAGCACGAGATCTTCTGGAAACTCTCCAGCTTGGAGAATTAAACAATCTGCTTCACCTTTCAGTCCGTTTCTAAAAGTGAATTTCTTTCTACCTCTGATCATGGGATATCTACGAACGGACTCACGAATATAATCCTCTCTCAAAATATCGTCGAGCTGCACAATCGCTTCTGCCAAAGAGGTTTCTTGAGCGAGCACACCCCGCAAAATTTTTTCATATTCTCTTTTTGGATAATAATTTTCCTCGGGAGAATCTTCTAATACACAATCGGGAGAGTTGAGTTGATCAAGGCTTTCGTTGCAAAAGGAGATACCGTCGTCATCAAGAATAACAGTTTGCCACCTATTATCTACTGCACTGTTTAATGATATCGAATTATTTTGAATCGGTTCAATTATTTCTGATGAATGAATCTGTTTCTCGGCCTTCAATTTCTCAATGAATTCCTGTCTCAAACTCTCAAATTGAATTGCGGTTGTCGTTAATTGTGCCTGGTGAAAAAAAATCTTGATAATTTTTTGCGCTTTTTTAAGATCAATATCGACTTCAATTAAAAGTTTTTCTACTATTGCCTGAATCAGTGCGTCTGAAAGGCCGACTATCTCTCCACGTACAAGATCCCATTTTTTTTGAAAGCGTGCAATTTGTTCATCGCTTAAACCTTTTTGATGGGGTTCTATGAGACAATGATAGCGAAATTTTGTCGGATTACTGATTGCTTCTCCCACTGCTTCTGGTAACTCTTCTTCTTCATTGAAGGTTGCATAGTTAGATTCGTTAAATCTTGGAATCATTGTTTCTTCAAAAGAGACCAGTTGATGATGATGAGGATCTATAAAAACTAACTGCGCACTTGAAATAACTGGGTTATCCCTTTTTCGGTAAAATTTCTTCGATTGATCTGGAAAACAAGCCATTAAGATTGTTGTCCAATAAAGTCTTATATAAGAAAAAAAACCGACTTCTTTTGCATCTTGTAAGTTAAAACCTGTTTTCCAGTTGGACAAAGTAATGTATCTTGATTGAATCGAAGGTGAAAATGCAGCTATTGGATGTGTCAACTCATGGGCAACTGCGCTAAGTTTCTCAATCTTAGATTTTTCAAAGAAGCGTTTATAAAAAACAATTTGGTTTTCGAAGACGAAATATTCTGCTGTGACGTTTTCTTCATGATCAAACTGTAACTGGTTGCCTTTCGAAAATCTGATCGGTTTATTTCCTAACTGTTTTCTTAATGGATAAGGAACTGAATTCAGCAGCTCTCTGATTTCTCTTTTTTCATCTGAAGACCAATTTGCGTGTGGTGAATCAAGAAAATCAATTTGAACAAACTCTCTTTCCTCATCTAATTGAGATTGGTATGTTTTGATCAATGAGTCTGCAGATTGAATGTCTGATTTAGAATCTGTCGAAGAAGTTAGGTGTGTAGATACAAACTGGTCGAATAAATAAATCCCAACGCCTACGGCAAACACAGCTATTCCCAACAAAGGATTCACTGCATATCCCAGAGCAAGTCCCCCAATCAGTAAGCTCGAGTTGGCTCCGCTTTGATTTCCCAGAACCAATTCCCGGACACCTGTCATTAAAGAAGAATCTTGAGGGGCTTTGGAAGAAGAAGATTCAAATTCAAAAACGGTTCGATAAATTTTTAAAATTTCTTCTTTATCCGGATCTATTTCTAATAATTCAACTAACTGTTGATAAACAGTTAGAATCTGAACTTGTTGAAATAGCCCTTCTGATTTCAAACGTTCAAATGCATCTTTGTAAAAATTCAAACCCGAAGCATAACTATCTACGTATGCCAGTTCAATGATATGACTCAATTCTTCATTGTTGAGAAAAGGGGCTTTTAATTCTTCAGAAAGATTGAAAATGGCTTTTCCTATAATAACTGCGGCTTTTCGAGTGACACGATCTTTATGGCTAAATGCAAAAAGATGTAAAAGATCATGGAGAGCGGTAAGATATGGGTCTGTCTTTTTGCATCCATGAACATTTTTTTGTCGTAATGGGGAAAGTAATATCGGACGGCCGTCCGCCGCTTCTATCTCAAGCACTTCTTCTGTGGAACCAAGATTATTTGTCAGCTGATAATCTGCGGTCTCTGATTGATATAGCTCTTCAAGCGCCATCATTAAAAGTTGGGAAGAAAAGAAAAGAAGGTGACTGTTGTCAACATCAGAAAAACTCAACACTCGAATTGGTAGTCGAAGCATTGTTGATAAATTTTTCAGCAGACTCTTGATAAAATTCAACTCCTCGAGAAATCCTTCTTCCCCATCTCTGCGTATGCTTAAATCATCTTTCAATATATCAATCAGCAGATCGGGTTTTTTTTCTACTGTTACTTTAAGCCACTCAGGGAGTGGTATTTTCCTTTTCTGTAGATCAATTATGTAATCTTGAATTCTTACTTGAGAGTGAGAAACCCCTCTTCTTTCACCTCTGTCGAAACGACGGAAAAACCGTTGCTGCATCAAACTCATCACTTGAACAAGACAATCTCTTTTGGTGATCTTCCCGGTTTGAAATTTTTGAATGATTTGCCTATATTGTTTTCTTAAATCAGTGTGTCCCTTGAAAGCAGAATTGGGGTTTTTTAGTTGATCAAGAGTTTCCTGACAAAACTTTTCAATGCCTGCAGATGATTTAGTTTTTTCATCAAAATTAGAAACAGCAACCTCTCCAATCGCCGCTGCTTCTGAAACAGTTGCCGAAGGCTTTTTATCCTTGATAAAATCCTTAAAAACAATCTGAAAAGCGTCAAAAATTTCCTGACGTCGCGGATAACTTTCGCCAATTTGCAAGTTTAATCTTTCGAAAAAATTTTCGATAAATTCTGGAGTAAGAGCTTGGGCATCAGCAAACCGTTTTTTGATATACCCAAAAATATCCAAATGGAAATGTTCATCATTTCTTGGATAATGCGTATGTTCAGCAATTCTCCCCTGAACTTCTCTGAAGATGTTTGCCGAAATATGATCTGGCTGAAAAGCACGAGCAATATGGACTGCATCAATCTGCTGATCATCTGCATAACCGCTGACACGCGCTAGATGATAATACTCATGGGGAGCATCGATTGCCGGATGAGCAGGTTCTGTTGTGTTAAGATTTACAGGAATGGGAGAGCTGCGAAATGGTCGCTCTCGTTTGAGAGCCATTTCGAAAATCTGTTCATCAGAACTTAATTCATTGGTGAGTCGAAGACGGAAAGTTTGATCTCCATAAGTCTCCTGAAGACTGTTCAAGAGTAAGGCTTCTGGCCAAAAAACTGCACGCCCCTCTGGGGAAATGGGAGAATATTGAAGAGGATCAGGTTCATAAAGACCAAATTCTTGCAAACAGGTTTTCATCCCATATCCGATTAAGCGAGGATTCAAAAATCCTTCTTCAAATCCAAGCCTGTTCAAAGGAAGAACATAGACAGGAAGACTTGGAAAACGTTCTGCAAATTTTAGAACATGCGAAGGAATTTTGCGGATTTGAAATCGGCTCGTTTTCATCTGATCCAAATATTCCGAGAGCGGATAACTTTTTACCTCAACCCCATACTTTTCTTTCATCCGATTGAAATAATCGGTTCGGATAATTGAATTCAGTTCAATACGCGCTTCTACTTCATCAATTTCTCCCCGTTTCAATTTTTGCAATGTTTCCCGATAACGTGTTTCGAGTTCCACTTTTCCTTTTAAAACAGATCTTTCGTCTTCGAGTTGGAGAGCTGTTTCGTCGCAATATCTGATTGTCTCTTCAGAAACTGAATGAAGCGCAGGTTTTATTTCTTCATCGACTTTTACAGTGATCGGAATTGGAGCTGGCTCGATGAGCGTTTCTGTTTTTTTCCGATCCTCTCCTTGTTGAAAATTTTCCGCATCCCCTGAACCAGATTGATTTCTTTCTTCCCCTTTTGTTCCCTCTTCATTACCCGCTGTTCTTACCCCTGCATACACCATCAACCCGCTCACCCCTTCTGCAAGCGATTGGAGTGGATGAAGATCTGGGGAAAAACCGACTCCCAAATCCATTCCAAAATGTTGCGCCATCAAACCGATCACCGGCTTTGCAACCGAGATTGCACAGGCGATTCCTATAAAGATAGCGGGATGTTGCTCAAGCCAGCGGGATCCTCTTTGTGCGATTTGGCCAAGTTTTGTGCGGTTCGCGAGAGATGACTTAGTTTTGGTTACGGCAACATTATTTTCTAATTTTTCCTTCTTCTCCTCATTCAAAAAACCTTCACTTCCCTCTCCGTTCGATTTCCCATCACCCTCTCGTTCTGCATTAAACCCCGCAGCCCTTTTTTCCTCTCGTTTTGCCGCTTCCATCCGGTCCCGATTCCACTGCTGACGAAAACCGGCAATCTTTCCGATGACTACTTCTGCGGCCTTCAACGCTTCCTCGGAGATTTGTTGATCGACAAAACGGCAGATGACAGTCTGCATTGGTGCAAGTAAGTTCGCCTCGCCACCCGCCGCTACCCAAGCCTTCTCATCGATCAGCCTCAAGGCCTTTTCCCTCTCTTCTTTTGTTTTCGCTTTGCGAATCTCAAGCAACCAATGAACTAAAACCTCTCGCGCTTTCGGAATCTCTTTTTCCGGAAGCTTTAAACAACCGAGCAGCTCATTCACCAACACCCCAAACTCTTTCGAAATCGCCTGCAAACCTTTTTGAATTTTTTGTAATTCAGAATCAATCTCATCGATTTTATTCTCGTAAGAGTAAGCCCCTTTCGAATTAAACCGATCGGTAAAAAATAAAAGAGTTAAGTAAGCTCTCTCCGCAGAACCGCTTTCTTCTTTTCCTAAATAGGTATCGAG
>CAZQOW010000007.1:0-12402 GCA_964595045.1 uncultured Pseudomonadota bacterium | reverse complement strand
TTAAGTAAGCTCTCTCCGCAGAACCGCTTTCTTCTTTTCCTAAATAGGTATCGAGTGCCGCATGAAGATCGGGCGCCATACTCACCGCCAACTTCGACCAACGATCGACCTCCGATTTAATCTGCTCAAGAGCAAGAAGATCGGTCAGCTCGGCCCGTCGATTTCCCGCCCCTTGAAACGAATTCGAAAATAAAATCCCAATAAACCAGTTCACCGTATTCTGAACATGCGGCTGCTTTAAATTCGCTTCCTCCACGAGCGGCGTTAAAATCTCTTTTTCGATTCTGGCCCGCGGCTCCAAGACAAACGTCGCTCGCTTCTGAAGCTGTTCCGCATTCAAACCGGAGAGTAATGCTTTCTGGATCAGATCGAGGCGAAACGTCTCTAACCCTTTTCCTTGCATTCCGCTGTTCTTTACTAACTGATCAATCACTGAAAAAAGATTCTTTAAAATCCGTTCGACATCCTCTTCTTCAATCTCCCCTAAATCTTTCCCTTCCGCCATCGCCTGCTGAAACGCATGCTCCACCATCGCTTTCAAAATTCCCTTGATCGCCTGTTTCGGAAGATGATCAAGCCCCGCCTCTTCCGCCACCTTCTGAAAAATATCGGCATGCCCCGAACCGCTCACCGCGTGGAACACCGCAGACATCAGCTTCTGCCCTTTATGCATCGCTGCCGCCCCAACCACCACTGAACGGGTCGTCTTCTTAATCAAATCCTCATCGACCCGCTCTCCCTTACAAACAGCCGCTGCGATCCCATCGATCAACTCTTCCAATGTTTCCACCGTCGCCGCATGGGCTAAATCGGCTCCCCATTTGAGCATTCCAATCGTGGTCCATTTTAAAAGCCCCACCGCACCAGCTCTCCCCCACAGCTCACTCACCGCACGAAGCTGATATCTCATCCCCCAACGAATCCCATTTCCCCCCTCCGGAATAAACTTGGTAATAAACATCGAAAGACCGGTCGAAATAAACGCCACGAACCGATCATAAAATTCCCACTGATCATCCGAATAGCCACCGCTCAACTGCTGAAATAGCGGGTTTATTGCCGAGTGAAATCCACCCATCAGAAAATTCTCAACAGCCTCACCCAGATGATGCTCCAGATGCTCTTTCATCTTTCCGCCGAGCTCTTTGAAAATAAATCGGGTCGCTTCGACATTTCCTGCCGCAACCGCCGACGATAACTCGATCGTCCAATGAAACTTCACCCCCTTCGCCGCTTCTCCAAACGCATTCGCCACCGCTTCCAAACTCTCAATTCCTTCGATCCCCTTTGCCAAAACCCCGCCGCTCTCCGCTGCGACCGCTCCCGCTTCTAAAACCTTCGCCGCACTTTGAGCTTTTCGAATCGCACTGAGCCACTTCCCCCCCTTCATCAACGCTCCCGCCACTCCACCGACTACCATCATCTCCACCGTCGTTTGGGCCAGATCGACGAGTGTCTTAAACTCGGTCTCTCCCACCACCTCTCTTACTTCTGAAATTGCTCCCCCTTCTTCCGATAATTTAAAAAACTCTCCCAGCGCTCCCTGCAGCAAATCTTCCACACGATTCTCTAGCCCCTTTTCATCCGTCGCAAATTCCTTAGAAGCCTCTTCTATCTTCTGCGCCAAATTCAAACGAATTTGCTTGATCGCGTTGATCGCTTTGACAAGCTTCTCTAAATGACCGATCCCCAAAGCCTCTCCCGCATTCGCAATCCCACGAACGACCCAGCCCCCCTCTTTATATTGATGGATCAGCGAGAGCTCGAGCGTCAGCAACGCCTCTTCTAAACCTTGAACCTGCTTCTCCAGTTTTTGTAGCTTTTCATTTTGGATCGGAAATCGAGTCGAAGCGATGATCACTTCGTGACCTAAATTATTCGCAAAATCGAGCTCGCGGGTATAACGGGTTAAATCACTGACTGGCTGGCGTTTACGGACTGGAAGTAAATTGAAAAAATCTTTTAACTCACTCGACCGATCCGGCAATAAATCGCTTTTTGCAAACTCCGCTACCTTTTTATTAAAGATAAGCAGCGCTTTCTCTCGCTCAGAGACCGACAGCTTTTCCCCTTTCGATTCAAGCTCCGACGCTTCCTTCAAAAGAAGATCTAATTTCTTTAAAGCGATCTCTCGAACTTTGTTGACCTTCGTTCCATTCCACTCCTGATCTTCGGAGCCTTTCCAATTCGAATCTTTTTTGATCGCATCCGCTAAGGCGGCGAGCCGGCTCTCCATCCGAACTTCCGCTCCCCATCGCTTCTTATTCTTTTCAACAATTTCACTATACTTATTCTTCTCTTGATTCTTCTCGATCTCCTCATGACGAACCTCTGCGACCTCGAGTAAAAACTGCGCCGACTCGATCGTCTGAGCCGCTTCCGCAAATAGATTTTCTGCTGATCGTGCTCGGCTCTCATCGACCCAACCTTCATCCCCCAACTGCGCCGCCACTTTGTAACCAAGCGCTACCCGTGTCCCTAGAGTGTAGCTCTTCTCATCTCTTAAAATCTCTTGAAGTAAAGCTCTCCCCCCTTTATTCGAGCTATGATGCGCCACAAACGCCTTCAGCTCAGGGCCGAGCAGCCAAACCTTCAGTTTCCCCCAACTTCCCAACTCTTTTCCTTCCAACGGATTAATCAACTCTCTCTTGAATCTCAAAAGTACTTCTCTAAAATCCGCCCGTTCCTCTTTTGTGTAGCTGACAAAATTTCCACTTCGCTCCGCACGAAAAACTTTTTTTAATAACTCCACCACCTCCGGTTTTTCTAACGTCTGACGATACGGATCATTCCACAACACCCCATCCTGTTGGCCCGCTTGATGCTGCAACCAACGGATAAAACGATCTTCATCCGTAATATCCTTTGGAAGAACGGCAAAGTTTAGGCCATCGTCATTGCGGAAAGAAGCTTCTACATACGCACCGGCGAGTAGCTTCGCCTCCGCCAGCTCTTTTCCCATTCCCATCCCGTTCACCGACTGCCGGAATCTCGCCCGCTCTCTCTCCTCTAAGCGCGGAAGCAACTCTCGCTCCGACCATTCCTTCAATCTCTGAACCTTCAGCCCCTCTCCCAACTCCTCATAATGAGAAAGCGCCGATAAAATATAAGACTCTTCCATCGACAACGATTGCTCTTTAAAAAGTTCTATCTCTTGCGGAGTTAGCGTTCGTCCCTCTTTATCGACTAGCCGGAGCTTTTTCCCCTCGGGAGAGTTTAACTTCTCCACCCGCTGACGAACCTCCAAAGCACGCGAAAATAAAACATCCGCCTCTCCGCTCTTCTTTAGATAATCCTCAAGACCTGACTTCGAAAGATAACGCTCCGCCGATTCCAGATCCCCCTCTTCCACTATCCGGGATAAAAATCCGGAAAGACGCATCTGCTCGACTTCTGAAAACTGATTCAAAAATCCCTGATTCAAACAACTGATCTCAAAATGAATCGAACTTAATAACTCTTTTCTTCTCTCCCCTAAAGCGAGAGCGGGCGTCCGAGAAGAATCTTCTTCCTTTAAAATCCCCAAACCTTTAAGTATCTTCGTCTCCTGATCAATGATAAATTTTAAGAATGGATGAAAACTTACGATTTTCTTAAATACAGAATCGCTATAAATCTCTTGAAATAATCGCTCGAGTTTTTGACCGATCTCACTCTCTAAAACCTTTTCCCCTTTCGAAACTAACTCCTCAATGAATTGATCCGCTTTCTCATCGAATCTCGTTAGCAACGATTCCAGCTCTTTTCGCTCTTTCGGTTTCAGCTTCTCGAGCAGCGGGCGGAGCTGCGCATTTCGCTGCTCTGAAAAAACTCGCCGAATCTCTTGCGATCTCTCTAAAGTAGTTATCGCATTGACTCTCCCCACCAAAGCAAACAGCTCCGGATGCTTTTCAACCTTCGAACGAAAAAGCATTAGCTCTTTCGTCAACTCAAGCATCTGATCTTTGATCGGAGGATTTAATTCAAGATCGGAGACCGGAGAAGCAGAACTCAAAAGCGCTCTCCAAATCGTTAAGGCAGAATAATAACTCTCTTCACTCTTTGCATCTGGATGCAAAATGGCAAGCTCCCGGCGAACCTGCGCCAGAAGACGACTCTTTTCAATTTCAATCCTTACATCCCTAACCGATATCCCGTCGCAAGTAGAAACCGATGGAACAAACTGGCTTAAATCTTTTTGTAAACTCGACTCTGTTTGCTTTAACTCCACTTCGATTCCTTCCGTGACTTTCTCAAATCTCGCCATCACGGCAGACCATCGGTTCGTCTGCTCAAAGTTCGCTTCCTTCGATCCTGCCTGATCCTGAAGGGAGGCATGATGATTCTTGAATTCAACGAGCGCTTTCCGCGTCTCATTCACCCGAAGAAGCGATTCTCCTCTTAAAACCTCCGACTCGACTCTCCCACTTAGGCTCCGAATCTCTTCCGTCAAAACCGATAAGTTCGTCAGGCTATAGCGTGACTCTTCAGGATTCTCCCCCAATCTAAAACCGGAATATAAAACCTTCTCCGAATCGTACAACCGATCGGCCAATTCTAAACTTCTTTGAAAATATGAATGCCCCTCTTCCTTCTCACCAGCTACAATCGCTATTTCTCCCCGTAACCGCAAAGCTTTAGCCTGAAGAAAATCTTCCGCTTCCCCCGCTGTCATCCTGTTTACTTCCGCCAAAAAATCGCTCGGCACCTGAAAAAAATCTCCCCGATTCTCTTTTAAAACCTTCCACTGAAATTCCAATACTTCCAAACTCAACGCACGATCTTGCGGGGACAACTTCGATGCCTGCTCATAAAGCTCCAAAGCCTTCTGAGGATCCCGCTTCCGCATCTCTTGCCCCAGATATTTTCTCCCCTCCGAAAACTCTCGAGCCTCCATCCGACCATAGAGAGCATAACGACTGGAAACCGTTTCGTACTTTCCGATCCAATACTGGATCACCTTCCGAGCCTCTTCTTTCGAAAGGCGCGCTCCACTCCAATCGGTCGTTTCCGTGAGTAAGCGAAGTTGCTTGTCATAAGAAAATAACGGAACCCCATTCTCTTCATAAAAAACCAGAAGCGATTGAAGATAGCTATCCTTGTGACCGACCAAACCGTACAACGGATTCTCTTTTTGAAAAGCCGGAACCGAAAATCCAGATCGAGTAAACTCTTCCCGCTTTTGTAAAAAAGAACTCCAAAACTTTTTCGTCGCCTCATTCTTCTGAGTCTCTAAAATCAGCCCTGACTCATCGAGCGCCCCAATCTCTGCCTGATTCAAGGTTTGTCCAAGCGCTTTCAAACGGGCCGCATCCTCCGATGAAATGGCCGGTTTAAATAGCTCAGGATCCAGAAAGTGAGCGACAGTACCTAATAATTTATCTGAAGAAAATTCGCGCGAGTCGACACCAAACCAGTTGAAACTGGTATCTAACATCTTCTTTAAAGGATGGTCTTCTGAGGAGGACATGAATTAGTTTAATAAAATCAACGAATTATAAAAAAAAATTCTTTTACAAAAAATGCTTAATAATTATCGGTTAAAAGGTCTGAAAGTTGCGGATTTAGAGAAAAGAAAGGAGATCTAATATTTTATAGATTACAAGAGGTTAGAGATTTAGGAAAAAAAGAGATTAGGTAGAACCGGTAGAACCAAACCCTCCTGATCCTCTTTCAGTCGAAGGGAGTTGATCCGTTTCTTGCCAGCTGACTTTTTCGACTTTTTGAATCACCATCTGGGCAATTCGATCTCCCCTTTTGATTAATGTTGGCTCTGCTCCGAGGTTGATGAGGATTACTTTTATCTCCCCCCGATAATCGGCATCAATTGTTCCAGGGGTATTCAAACAGGTAATTCCCTGTTTCAAGGCAAGCCCACTGCGTGGGCGAATCTGGGCTTCGTATCCGGGAGGAACAGCAATCGCGAGTCCAGTTGGAACAAGGATTCTTTCTCCTGGATTTAAAAGAATTTCTTTTTCGCAAGCGGCACACAGATCCATGCCGGAGGCATGTTCTGTCATGTATGCTGGAAGAGGAATCTCTTGAGCATGTGAAGCAACTCTTTGAATAGGAATTTTAATAGACATAAAGATAGGGGCGACCCCCTGGGTCGCCCCTACAAAAAATCAAATAACACGATTTATTAAGGTCTAATTTTTATTGGTCTGACATCGGGTTCTAGTCCCACAGCATCTTTCATCGATAGTCGGATCTTTCCATCACGATCGATCTGAAGAAGTTTGACGACAACTTCGTCACCTTCTTGAACCACATCGGTAACTCTCTCGACCCGTTTATTATCTAATTGGGAAATATGAACCAGCCCATCAAGTCCTGGGAGAATTTCTACGAATGCTCCGAAATCCATGATTCTTTGAACTCTACCAAGATAAACTTTTCCTTCTTCCGGTTTTGCGGTGATATATTCAACGATCTTTTTCGCTTGAGCCAAAGAGTTTCCGTCGGTTGAGAAAATGTTCACAATTCCGCTATCATCGATATCGATTTTTGCGCCGGTTAATTCGACAATCCCTTTGATCATTTTTCCTTGAGGACCAATCACATCTTTGATTTTTTCTTTGGGGATTTTGATACTTTCAACTCGAGGCGCATACGGCGACATTTCTGTTCTAGAAACCGACAAAGCCTCTTTCATTTTCGATAGGATATGAAGTCTTCCTTTACGTGCTTGTTCAAGGGCTTGTGAGAGAAGTTCGTGGCTTAGTCCATCAATTTTAATGTCCATCTGAATCGCGGTAATTCCTTTTTCGGTTCCAGCGACTTTGAAATCCATATCTCCTAAATGATCTTCGTCTCCTAATATATCAGAGAGGATTGCCGCGTTATCCCCTTCTTTAATCAATCCCATCGCGATTCCGGCGACTGGGGCATGAATTGGAACGCCAGCATCCATCAATGAAAGCGAAGCTCCGCAAACCGATGCCATCGAAGAAGAACCATTTGATTCTAAAACTTCAGAAACAATTCGAACCGTATAAGGGAATTTTTCTTGAGTTGGCATCACTTTTTTTACGGCACGTTCTGCTAAAGCTCCATGGCCAATTTCTCGACGACCTGGGCTACGAAGAAACTTTACTTCTCCGGTAGAAAACGGTGGGAAGTTATAGTGAAGCATGAAGCTTTTGAAACCTTCTTCCATCAAAGTGTCGATCGTTTGAACATCATCATCAGTTCCTAAAGTGGTGACCACTAAAGCTTGAGTTTCCCCTCGAGTAAAAAGAGCGGAACCATGGGTTCTTGGAAGTAAACCAACTTCACAGCTAATCGGTCGAATTTGATCGAGAGCTCGTCCATCGATTCGAATACGATCAGTTAAAGCAAGTTGTCTGACGACGACTCTTTCAATTTCTTCGTAAATGGATTCAATTTCTTCAGTAATTTTTTCAGCTTCCGGATTTTCTGCAGTTACCAAAGCAGCAATCACTTCTTGTCGAATTTTCTTTAAAGATTCGCTTCTTTTCTGTTTTTCAGGGATTCGAATCGCTTCCTGAACTTTCGCTTTTGCCAATTTGTTTACTTCGGAAACGAGCGATTCGTTCACCACTGGAACTTCTACTTTTCTAACTTCTTTACCAACTTTTTTTGCCAGTTCTTCTTGAGCTTTCAAGATCGGCCGAATAGCATCATGAGCCGTTTGAATCGCTGCGACCATATCTGCTTCACTGACTTCGAGAGATCCACCTTCGACCATGACCACGGCATCTTTACTTCCTGCGACTATCAAATCAATATCAGAACCGATCATTTTATCGCCGGTCGAATTTAACACCCATTGACCATTCATTCGACCGACTCGGCATCCCGCAATCGGTCCTTGAAAAGGAGCACCGGAGATCATTAAAGCAGCAGAAGCACCCACCATTGCTAAAAGATCAGGATCATTATCAGCATCCGCGGATAAAACCATCGCAATCACTTGGGTTTCACAATGGTAATGTTCAGGAAATAAAGGACGAATCGGACGATCAATGAAACGGGAAGTTAAAGTTTCTTTTTCACTCGGTCTCCCTTCTCGTTTAAAAAATCCTCCGGGGATTTTTCCAGCGGCAAAAGTTTTTTCAACATAGTCGACTGTTAAAGGGAGAAAATCGATTCCTAACTTTGGTTCAGTATTGGCAACGGCTGTTACGAGAACAATCGTATCTCCGCAACGAACGGTTACAGAACCTGAAGCTTGCTTTGCCAGTTTTCCGGTTTCAATGATAATTTTTTTGTTTCCAATCTCCGCAGAGACAGTGTGGATTTGAGACATAGTGAATGACTTTCCTTTCTTGAAAAGTTGAATCAATCTTCCTCTTCCAATCGGGAGAGAATTTTAGAGGATAAAAAAGTTTGTCACAAAGCTAGATACAGTGAACACAAAAGTAAATGTTGGATTTATCTCATCTCATTCCGAAGTTTATTGTGAGATCCATCCATATTTAATAGATTCTCACTGAAAACCTCATAGATGATATCTTTTAAATGAACATTTGTTTTGCGCTCACTCGATAAGCGACGCAACTTCTTTCGGCCTTTCCGACCCTCTTCTGGAGAAGGAATAGATTAAATTTGTAGGAATAAATTAGAAACTCGCCAAGAAAAAACAAAGGAAAGAATTTAAACTCTCATCTCAAAAAAAGAGCTGATAATTTAAGAAAACAAATTTTCTTTAAAACATGTTCTCTTAAAATTATCAGCTTTAAAAATAGTTTAGACTCAATCTCTTAATGTTTTACTTACGAATTCCTAACTCTCCAATTACTTTGGTATATCGACTTTTGTTTTTACTTTTTAAATAGTCTAAAAGTCGTCTTCGACGACCGACCATCTTCAAAAGACCTCTTCGGGAGGCATGATCTTTTTTATGGGTTTTAAAATGTTCGGTAAGATAGTTGATTCGATGAGTGAGTAACGCAACCTGTATTTCAGGAGAACCGGTATCAGTTGCATGAATTTTGAATTTCTCAATGGTTTCTTTTTTAACCACTTCTAAGTTTTCCATAGTAACCCTTTAAATAGATAAATAAAAGTTTGACTCCTCTAGCACATGCTTAAATCTTTTGTAAAGACTGTTATTTACACTTTTTTTCGATTTCGATGAATTTTATTAAAAAGAGCGCTAAATTGGACAAAAGCCTCGATTCTGCGCTTTTTAAAGAGAATCAGGAGAAGATAAATAACGCAAATCCCGAAATAAACCCAAAAAATCTCTTCCCGAGTATTGGGGAAAATAAATTGGGCGAACCATAACACAAAAAGGATGACTGCTTCTGTCCAACGAAAACGGAGATCGAGAAGCATTAAAAAGGCTAAAAATGACTGAATTAAGGTCAAAGCCAACTCATGTTTCTGATGATCGTCAAAGGGAAACCCAGACAACTCCCCTTTTGAATAGGAGTAAACCATCATCATCATACTGACTAGCAGTGTCCATTGATTGATGTTTGAACTGACAATATTCATTAAAGCCATTGAGGCTTTTCCCTCTTTTTTGGCCCAGGTAAAAGCGGTTAATTTTTCAGGAAATTCGGATAAAAATGGAGAAACCCACTGAACAAAAACAAACTGGGAGACTCCAAAGGTCATGGCGATAGCAAGTAGACTTTCCAAAAACGGTTCGACGGTAAGCAGAAGAATTAATCCCCCTCCTAAAAATAAGGAAACGATTAAGAAGTTTCTAATAGGAGGAGAAAAAGTGATCACTTTTCTAGGGACGAAAGGCATATCGTTCACTTCTTCCATCTCTTTCGGAGGCATTTTCTGAACCAGCCAAAGATATAGGAGATAAAAGATCAGCAAAACTAATGCATCATAATAATATAAACTTCCCTTGAAATAGATGAATGTAAAATAAAGAAGAGGAGGAAGTAACGAAACTGCTTCAACGGAATGTTCTTTCTCAATTTCAATTGAGCTAAGACGTTGACTCAGCGATCTTTTTTTCTGAAAGACAGCTCGAACAAAATAGATCATCGGCCAGCCGAAGCCGACGAGTAAACGCAGACTGCCAGTTAAATTTGCAAGCATCAGGTGAATGTCTTGATGCCAAGCAATCACCGCTTCAACAGCAAATTCAGGTAAAGTTTGCAAAAGCGCAAGAAGAGCAAGAGCCAATCCGCGGGATATAAAATATTGAGCAGCTTCAGCTCCCCATCCAATCATAAATGAGGAAAAAAGAATCGCTGGAAATGTCCAGAGTGCAGCAAAGACTTTTGCTTTCGCTGCTGTAGCAGTAATCGGTTTTAAGGCAGACATAAAATTTATCTTTATACAGAGTGGTTTAAAACTTGGCAAGAAAGATCAATTTCGCTAGAGAGATGAAAATTTTTTTGAAGGATTTGGTCATGAAATTATTTTCCTTAGCTCTCATTTGCTTTCTATTATCACAAACCTTTGTTTATCCTTTATGGGCTATGGAAAATCCACCCTTTTATTTGGCAGCCAATAAAAAAGGAGATTCGGATCAAACAGCCGAAAGTGAGAAAGAAGATCCCCCTTCAAAAACTACTGATCATAAAAAAGACAAAGATGAAGAGTATCATGACCGTTCTGTTCGCGGATCAAAATTTGTCTTTTCAGATCTTCCACGTCATCTGGGGTATGACATTCGAGATAGTTTTTGGGGATGGGGTTCACTTGCTTTTGGTTTAGGGATTGGCGCAACCGCTATTCTTCATACTCAAGACAATCAGATCCAGTACAGTTTTGCTCCAAACCATCTTTTTGGTTACACCGGAAACAAAATTTTTAACTATTCAGGCGCTCCTTATACGATGGCGGGAATTGGAGTCATCGTTACTTCAGTAGGTGCAGGGATTAAGGATGTTAAACTCCGAACCACTGGAGAATCAATTCTCGAATCACTTTTCTGGGCTGAGTTAATTACGATTGGAGCGAAATATGCCTTCGATCGAAACCGCCCCGATGGTTCTCGGCGTGGTTTTCCCTCGGCACATGCCAGTGGTGTCTTCAGCACCGCGACTGTTCTAGAAATGATGTATGGTCCTAAGATAGGGGTTCCCGCTTATGTTTTTGCCTCTTTGGTTGCTATTTCGAGAGTAGATTCTTACAATCATTTTCCATCGGATGTTTTAATGGGAGCTGTGATCGGTTCTGTGGTTGCCTACGGAACCAGTCGTTTCCATAAAAAATTGCATGGAAATTTTCAGGTGATGCCAGAAGTTGGAATGAACCATGTCGGACTCTCCATTAATCGTTCCTTTTAAAAAAGAAATTGTTCGGAAGATGATTCATTCTTCTGGAGCTCTCTTTTTACTTTTCGGAGAAGTTCATAAAACTCTCTCCATTACTCTGCTCACTGTTTTTGTTTTGATCTATTTTCTCTCTCAATATCTAGAAAAAAAATCAGGAAAAGGGATTTTCATTCTCGCCGCTCTCACCCACTCTCTGGAAAGAAAAAAAGATCAAATCGATTTTGCCCCCCCTTTACTTGCACTTGGAATTCTATTCTCACTTGCATTTTTTCCCTTCAAAGTTGCCATTTGTGGAATTCTTCAGATCTGTATCGGAGATTCGATTGCCTGTCTTATGGGAAGAAGATATGGGAAAAGTAGAATTTTTTATTCGCCTGAAAAAACCTGGGTGGGAAGTTTTTCCTTTTTTCTTACCGCTTTTTCGATTCAACTCCCTTTCATTTCTCCAACTCATTCACTGCTAATCGCCCTTATCGGAACTTTTCTTGAATCGCTTCCGATTGAAGCTTTCGATAATTTTGTTGTTCCAATCGGAGTTGCAGTTTTCTACCGGCAATTCTTATCTTAAAACTACCAAGTTCCAGGCGTGCTTTCTGCAGCCGGTTGAGAAGCTGGCATAGAAGCCGGTTGTGTAGAAGGCATCGAGGTTGGAGTTGTTTCAGGCTGTGCTGGCATCGTAGTTGAGATTGTCGGAGGAACCGGAAGACTAATTTCGTGTGGTGGTTCTACCCGCTTACATCCGAATGAACCGCTGAGCAAAATGAGTCCAAGTAAAAAAAGAAAACTGGAAAATCGTATTTTTTTCATTTTCAATCACTCCAAATTAAAGAGGGCATTCATTTGAATGAATGCCCTCTTATTGCGTTTAAATTTATCGCTTTTATCTCCTCAGTTTGGACCTGTAGAAGGAGGAGGAGGAGGTGGTGGTGGTGGTGGAGCCGTATTTCCATCTCCAGGTGTCGGTGCAGAACCGGTAGCGGGAGGAGTCGAGGGTGGAGAAGATGGTAGCGGTGGAGGAGTTTCGGGAGTAGCTGTCCCTTTTACCTCTGCCCCCTCTCTTTGTACAGTTCCTTCGGGTTCTTTTAGAGTGTTTTCTTTCTTCTTACAGGCTGAAGCAGCAGAGACCAAAAGTCCCGCTATAATTAATAATGTGAGAGTCTTTTTAAACATCTACTTTCTCCTTTCTTAAGAGATTTAAAATCAAAAA
>CAZQOW010000006.1:28631-33067 GCA_964595045.1 uncultured Pseudomonadota bacterium | reverse complement strand
TGGGCGCACAGCCATGCGCCCCTACATTTGCAAACGACGATACTTCATCACCAATGCGACGATTAACGGACTCAGCAAAATAATATCTGCGATTACCAGATTCCACTCTTTCAAATAAATCGTGATGCTCCAATTGAAGAGATAAACCCCCAGATAGAGCGTAACTCCGAGCCATCCACGAAGTCCTTGCCAATTCTGAATTGGAATTATTTTTCCACGTCTATGTAAGAAAGAATCAAATTTTTGAAACAGAAAAATAATCGTAAGGGCGACTAACGCCCATCCCAAAAAATTACTGATCGGAACATTAAAATAAAATCCGCCGCTCGGATAATAATATATTTTTCCTAAAAACCAGCGATCTCCCATGTTAGTCAGGGGATCAATAATTACATCAATACCGGTCATTAAGAGGATGGAGAAAAAAAGAACTTTGAAAGAGGTACGGATTTTTACTTCCCCCTCTCCTTTGGTGGTAGAGGAGGAATATTTTAAAAACAAAAATACCGAAGTCGCATAACTTGCATATGCTAAAAACGTGTAGGAAAGGGAATCCCAGAGCGGCACTCCCCAGAGAAGCAATTCCCCTTTCAGGTTTTGATAAATATATTGGTAATCCCCATAGGGAAAACTATTCCGAATCGACGAAACTTCCGAGGCAAAAGCGATAATCCATCCCGAAAAAAGAAAAAATAGGGTTCGACTGACTCCCAATTGAAGAATTCCAAAAATGAGAAAGGTGATCAGAAAAGCAAAAACATACGGGCGATGCTGAATCGTCGTTAACAAATGCGGGAGAAAAGGTGAAAGAGAGGTAATGTAATAATCCATGTGTTAAAGTTTTGGGAGAATCGGTTTTCTTTGGCACAAAGGTTTTGTGAGCAACATTTGCACATCTCCAATGTATCTTTCTTCGAATGATCCTTCGCAGTTGGCGAGATAAAATTCCCACATTCTCAAGAAAGAATCGGAGAAACCAAGCTTTCTTATTTGCCCGATGTTTTTCAAAAACCGTTCACGCCACTTCCGAAGAGTGATCGCATAATGAGAGGTGAGATCTTCCAGATGAAAAAGTTTCAGATCACTACTCCGGGTGATAGCGTTCTGAAGTGCGGTAATTGAAGGAATACAACTTCCAGGAAAAATATACCGTTTCATGAAATCGACCGATTTTCTTGCCTGATCATAATATTGATCCGCTATGGTAATCGTTTGCAAAAGCATCATTCCATTCGGTTTTAAAAGTTCTCCGCAAACCTTGAAATAGAGATCATAATATTTTTCTCCGATCGCCTCGATCATTTCGATCGAAACGATCTTATCATAGGTTCCGGTGAGATCCCGATAATCTTGAAAAAGAACCTTCACCAGTTTTGAAAGACCGAGTTTTTTGACCCGTTCAAAGGCATATTCATGCTGCTTTTTGGAAATGGTCGTGGTGGTTACTTTACAGCCATATTTCTGAGCGGCATAGATGGCAAAAGATCCCCAGCCGGTTCCGATTTCGAGCAAGTGATCTTCTGGCTGGAGAGTCAGTTTCTTGCAGATTCTTTTGATCTTGTTGAGAGAAGCCTCTTTTAGACTCATCGATTCATGGTCAAAAATACCGCACGAATACATGAGGGTATCGTCCAGAAAGAGAGAGAAGAAATCGTTGCCCAAATCATAGTGCGATGAAATATTTTTCTGCATTCCATTTTTACAGTTCGGACGAAATCGGTGAACCAGACGATGAATCGGCCCAGTCAAAGCTCCCAGGCCACTTTCAAATTCTTTTAAAAAATTCTGATTGCGTAAAATAATTCGAACGAGCATCGGAATCTCTTCGCAGCTCCAGTCGCCATCCATAAAAGCTTCCCCGACTCCAATCGTTCCGCCAAAGGCGATTTTTGAATAAAATTTGAGGTCATGAATCTCGAGGGTTGCTTTGAGATTTTTTTCGGCAGAATTTCCGAAAGATTTCCGTTCGATCGGATCGATCACAACAATCAATCCTTCGCGGAGAGATTGAAGTTTTGAAAAAACAAGATTTCTGGCAAAACGATGGAGTTGTGAAAAAAGATAACGATTGGAGAATAAGAGATTTGAACTGACAGAAGATTCATCCATAAAAATATCTATTTTTCCTTTCTATTTTTGGGATGCGTTTGAAACGGAACTTTTTTCAGCCAAAGTTTCAACGCCTGAAAATAGATCGCTGCGACAATTTTAAAGCTCATCAGCGGATAATAGACAAGCAATTTATTGAGACGACGAGCGTTGATCGTTTTTCTTTTCAGATTCATCGTCGCATCAAAAATCTTCTCTTTCGATTTTAAATTCTTCATATGAATCGCGATTTTTTCAGAAGGAAAATTAAAAAACCATTCGTAGTCAAAATCCATTTCAAGAAAAGGGGAAACGTGAAAATCTTTTTTAAAAGAGAATTTTTCAGATTTTTTTGAAGAACTAAGAGAAGAAGGAGAAAGAACATAACAAAACTGCTCTCCCCAAGGGGTATTGTTGATCTCGGCAATAATTGTTTCCACTCTCGTATCTTCTTCATCAAAGCAGTAATAAAAAGCGACCGGATTCTGAAAATAGCCAAAATAGCGAAGATGGGTCAAAAGTCGAATCGGGCCTTTGGGAATTTTGCCAGTTTTTTCTTCGACCAATTTTCGAACCGCTTCTTTCAGTGGAAGGTTGGAATGTTTTAAATGATCTTTTCTACGAAACCAGGCAATTGAAAAGCGACGGGCAGACCAGAAAAAAAACCGGTCAAACAATACAGGAATCTCATCCAGATCGAGATAAAGCATGAAAATCGAATACGAAAAAACGTTTTTCTTCGGCGAAAAACGCCGATGTCGAACGATCCCTTCATAAATACAGCTTTTTATCGGAGCCATACAGGAAGCCTTTTTCCGAAAGATTCATAGACCGCTAAAGCGCTATTAACACCATCCTCATGAAAACCATACCCCCAATAAGCACCACAAAAATAGGTGCGATTAACACCGTTGATTTCGGAAAATCTTTTTTGAGCCTTGAATCCTTTCGCATTATAAAGCGGGTGATGATAAATAATTTTCCGGATGATTTGATTTGGATCAATCTCGGAAGTCGAATTGAGCGTCACACAAAAATCTTCTTCAGCATTTAAACTCTGCAACCGATTCATATAATAAGTCAGGCGAACTTTTGAAGAGGAAGATTTTGGAATAAAATAATTCCAACTCGACCAAGCACGCCTAGACGCTGGGAGAAGAGTTCGATCGGTATGCAAAATCGTTTCATTCGATTGATAAGGAATCGCTTGAAGAATCTCTTTTTCCTGTCGACTCGGATCTTTCAAAAGCGCCAACGCCTGATCGCTATGGGTCGCTAGAATCACCTGATCATATTTTTCAGCGGGAGAATTTTTCGGTTTTATCAAAACCGAATTTGAAAATCGTCGAATCGATTGGATCGGAGAGTTCAATCGGATTCTATTTCGATAAGATTTTGTCAACGCTTCGGCATAAACCTTACTCCCCCTCCGAATAACCCGCCACTGAGGCTGATTGAAAATCGAAAGCATTCCATGATTGGAAAAAAAACGGACAAAATATTGCACAGGAAATTTCAGAATCTGCTCCGGAGTAGAAGACCAGATCGCCGCTCCCATCGGAAGAATGAAATGATCTTGAAAATTTTTTGAATATCTTCTCTCTTTCAAATAATGCTTAAGCGAAACCGATTCAAACTTTTTATTTTTAAGAACCTCGATCGATTCGCGATTGAATCGGACAATCTCAAAAAGTAACTGGAAAAACCTAGGCGAAAGAAGATTTTTTCTCTGCGCAAAAAGAGAGTTGAAAGAATCACTTCCATATTCAAGACCGCTTTTTTCGGATTGAACCCCAAAACTCATGCTGGTCGGAATTGAATCGACTTTAAGATGTCTAAGAAGTTTTATGAAATTCGGATAAGTCCAATCATTGAAAACAATAAATCCGGTATCGACTCGATATTTTTTCTTTTTCCCAGAAACCGAAATCGTATTTGTATGTCCGCCGATATAATCATTCGCCTCGAAAACAGTAATCGAATGTTCTCGGTGCAGAAGATACGCAATCAACATTCCTGAAATTCCTGTTCCAATGATCGCAATTCTCATGTATTTTGACTTTCAATCTTGAAAGGTAAAAATGATCAATTTTCTAAAACTGTTCTTCTCTATTCTATTCGTTCACATTGTTTATCATACAATCATTGCCGTCTATGACCGAAGCGTTCTCACTGCTTTTATCGAGCTAATGCGCGATCCCTGGGGAAAAGCGACTCTCGTCGACGCCTACACAGCTTTTCTCACTTTTTATGTCTGGGTTTTTTACAAAGAAAAATCATGGTCTCTCAAAATATTCTGGTTTTTCTTTATCATCGGCTTCGGAACGATAGCAATCACAAGTTATATG
>CAZQOW010000006.1:0-28531 GCA_964595045.1 uncultured Pseudomonadota bacterium | reverse complement strand
ATTCTGGTTTTTCTTTATCATCGGCTTCGGAACGATAGCAATCACAAGTTATATGCTGATTCAATTGTTTAAACTGAAAAAAAATCAAACGATCAAAGATCTACTGATATAGGAATCGCAAAACAAAATGATCGTTTTATATATTTGTCATCCCCGAATGTTTTTGTCGGGGATCCTCCTAATCAACAATTGGATGAGGGGATTCTCTTGCAGCAAGGAATGACAACTCCATTTAGAAACCGATCATTTTGTTTTGCGATTCCTATACGAAAGTAATTTATGTCTACTCTCTTATTATCAACACTTTTTTGGGGATGGATCGGCATGATCCTTTTCATGCTGCTTTTGTGGATTCTCCATTTCCCTCTCAAAAATGCAGCGATTGTCGATATTGGATGGAGCTTTGGCTTGGTTTTTCTTTCAATCTTCTATCTACTCGTCGGTCCTGGAGATTCAACCCGAAAAATTCTTTTAACTCTTTTAGTCGCTTTTTGGGGAACTCGACTTGGAATTCATCTTTTACAATCAAGAATCATTGGCCAATCCGAAGAAGGAAGATATCAACAACTGAGAACAGATTGGAAAACAAACATCGGATTCAAGTTTTTTCTTTTTTTTCAATTTCAGGCGGTTTTAGATCTTTTTTTGTCGATTCCTTTTCTAATCGTCGCATGCAATCCGAATCCAAAAATCTCTCTTGTTGAATATTTAGGGCTTTTCATCGGATTGATTTCAATTCTCGGCGAATCGATCGCTGATTTTCAACTTGAACGATTCAAATCAGACCCGAAAAATCGTGGAGAGGTTTGTCAAATAGGGCTTTGGCGTTATTCACGTCATCCGAATTATTTTTTCGAATGGCTGATCTGGATCTCCTTTTTTATCTTCGCTCTCGGTTCTCCGTACGGATTTATTTCGATTCTCTGCCCAATCTTGATGTTTTACTTTCTATTTAAAGTCACCGGAATTCCGGCCACGGAAGCGCAAAGTATTAGAAGTCGTGGAGATAAATATCGACAGTATCAGCAGACTACTTCAGCTTTTATCCCCTGGTTTCCCAGGAAAGGTTTTTGAAAATGTTCGCTTTAAAATTACTTGAAAAAAATCTGCTTCCTGATTTTTTGATTCGCTATGGAATCCGCCGATTGAATACTGAAAGATTGAAAGAAGAGTCCAAAGGATCACTCGAAGAAAGATCTGCCCGCCTGATGCAATGGATTGAAACGCTCAAAAAAAGCCCGATTGCGATTGAAACCGAGGCGGCCAACGCACAACATTATCAACTTCCGACCGAATTCTTCAAACTTTGCCTCGGAAAACATCTCAAATACAGCGCCTGCTATTGGGATAAAAAAACCTCTTCTATCGATGATGCCGAAGAACAGATGCTTAAACTTTATTGCGAACGGGCAAAAATTCTCAATGGACAAAGAATACTTGAACTCGGAGCTGGCTGGGGATCTTTAGCCCTTTACCTTGCAGAGAAATATCCTGGGAGTGAAATAATCACAGTTTCAAATTCAAAAACCCAAAAAATCTATATTGATCAAGAGATTGAAAAACGTCATCTGAAAAACCTTACCGTTCAAACCGCTGATATTAATACGTTTGACACCTCTGAAAAATTTGATCGTATCGTTTCGATCGAGATGTTTGAACATTTGAGAAATTATCAAAAACTGTTTCAAAAAATATCCGGCTGGATGAAAAATGACGCGCTTCTTTTCGTGCACATTTTCACCCATCTTCGTTATGCCTACCCTTTCGAAATCAAAAACGATCAAGATTGGATCGCAAAATATTTCTTCACCGGCGGAATGATCCCTTCCGACTCTCTTCTATTGTACTTTCAGGAGAGTCTGGAAATCGTAGATCATTGGCAACTCAATGGAACCCACTATCAAAAAACAGCCGACGCGTGGCTTGAAAAACTCGATCAATCGAAAGATAAAGCGATGCCGATCCTCGAAAAAAATTACGGAAAAAAAGAGGCACTCAAATGGTTTGTCTATTGGAGAGTTTTCTTCCTTGCCTGCTCCGAATTCTGGGGGTTTAATCAAGGAGAAGAATGGATCGTTTCTCATTATCTATTCAAGAAAAGGATTTAGCGGATGACATTCAACCTAAAAAATCTGATCGAACAATATCAGGGGAAAAATTTTATTCTCGAAGAAAAATATATCAATCCGCAATTCATTTATACCCTTCAATTTTCTGGATTAAATATTGCCTTTGAACGGGGAGAAGGTTTTTATCTCTATGATAAAAATAATCAGCAATATCTCGATTTTTTGGGGGGTGCCGGCTCACTCAATATGGGACGGAATCATCCAAAGATTCGTAAAATATTAGAAGAAGCTCTAACCCTCAAACTTCCCAATCTTGCACAGATGACTCCTTCCCTTTTGGCGGGGATTTTGGCTGAGAAACTGATTGAATATGCACCTCGTCCGAATGACACCCTTTTCTTTGCCAATTCAGGATCTGAAGCGGTGGAGGCAGCTTTAAAATTTGCCCGTGCCTATACAAAAAGAAACAAGTTTCTCTATCTCAAACATGCTTACCACGGCTTAACTTTTGGAGCGCTCTCCTGTAACGGAAATCAAATCCTCAAAAAAGGATTTGGAAAATTGCTCGAAACCGAAGAGATCAAAATGAACGATCTCGCGACTCTCAAAAAGCAGCTCGCCAAAAAAAATATCGCAGCTCTCATCGTCGAATGCATTCAAGGAAAAGGGGTTTATCTCTCGAATGAAAATTATTTACAGGAAGCGAGAGAGCTTTGTCGAAAATATAAAACGCTTTTCATTGCGGATGAAGTGCAGAGCGGGGTTGGAAGGACCGGTAAATTTTTCGCTTTTAACCATTGGAATCTCGATCCAGACATTATCACCATCGCCAAATCGTTGAGTGGCGGATATGTCCCGATTGCGGCGGTTTTCAGTCGTCGAGAAGTGTATGACGCCGTTTATTCAGAAATGGATCGATGTCTCGTCCATTATTCAACCTTTGGAAGAAACGATCTGGCGATGGCGGCTGGCATTGCAGCACTGCATGTTTTAAAAGAAGAAAAATTGATGGAAAATGCGGAGAAAGTTGGCTGTTATCTGATGAATCAGCTTAAAAAATTACAGGAAAAATATGAAGTGATTCAAGAAGTTCGAGGAAAGGGATTAATGATCGGGATCGAATTTAGCCGTAAAAGCTCATTGGAATTAAAATCAAAAATGAAATCGTCCAAAAAAATCCCTGAAGGAATTTTTGCTCAAACAGTTGGAATAGCTCTCTTTAAAGATCATAAAATATTTTTAGAAATTCCGGGGTTTGTGAACGTTTTAAAAATTCTCCCCCCTTTAATCATCACTGAAAAAGAGGCCGATTATTTTGTGAAGGCTTTAGATGAGGTGTTAAAAAACCCAAATCAACTCCATGGAGTCGGAGCAATACAATTTTTACCGGATTAATTCGTAAAACCCTCTTGCTTCTCCGAACTATTTTCTCTAAAGAGATGCATTATGCCATTCAATATTAAAGAGATCATTCGTGCCCATCAGGGGAAGAACTTTGCCTTGCATGAGCAATATATCAATCCTCAATTCGTTCGCGTTTTAAGAACCATTGGTTTTGACAAAGTTTACGAACGAGCGGAAGGAGCCTATTTTTACGATGCTGAAGGAAATTCTTATCTCGATTTTTTAAGCGGATATGGATCTTTCAACGTCGGAAGAAGTCATCCGACGGTTAAAAAAACGATCCAAGATATCCTCGATCTTGATCTTCCCAACATGATCCAGATGGGCTGCTCTCTTCTTCCCGGAATTCTCGCCAAAGAGCTGCTGAAGTATTGTCCCAGTTCTATTGACACCGTTTTTTTCACGAACTCCGGAACCGAAAGTGTCGAAGGGGCTCTCAAATTCGCAAAAGCTTTTACGAAGCGAGATAAAATTTTGTATCTCGACCATGCTTTTCATGGTCTTTCGATCGGCTCACTTTCATGTAACGGAAATGAAGAATTTCGAAAAGGATTTGGAAGACTTCTAGAACCTGCCGAACCGGTTTTCATGAATGACCTAGAAGGAATTGAAAAAAAGCTGAAACAAAAAGAGGTCGCCGCGATCATCGTAGAACCGATTCAGGGAAAAGGGGTTTACATTCCTGAAGACAATTTTTTACCCGAACTGAAAAATCTTTGCAAAAAATATGGAACTCTTCTCATCGCCGATGAAATTCAGACAGGTCTCGGAAGAACCGGAAAATTTTTCGCCTTTGATCATTGGAACCTCGAACCTGACATCATCACTATCGCCAAATCGTTGAGTGGTGGCTATATCCCGGCAGGAGCAATTCTCACACGTCGCGAAATTTACGATTCTGTTTTTACTAAAATGGAGCGCTGTGTAGTCCATTCTTCCACTTTTGGAAAAAATGATTTGGCGATGGCAGCAGGACTTGCTACACTCTCAATTCTCAACGAAGAAAAATTAATAGAAAATGCAAATCAAGTTGGAAATTATCTCGTCGATCGATTGAAAGAACTTCAATCGAAATATGAAATGGTCAAAGAAGTTCGAGGAAAAGGATTGATAATCGCCATTGAATTCGGTCAACCTAAATCTCTCAAACTTAGAATGGGATGGAGCCTAATTCATAAGGCTTCTAAAGGACTGTTTGGTCAGATGATTGTCGTTCCGTTATTCACAAATCATCGAATTCTTTCCCAGGTTCCAGGTCATAATATGGATGTGATAAAAATTCTTCCGCCACTGATGATAACCCAAAAAGAAGCAGACTATTTTATCGAATCCTTTGATCAAGTTCTTGCCGCGTGTCACAAATTTCCAGGATCAGCGTGGGAAGTTGCCTACACTCTCGCAAAACAGGCGATTAAATCTCGTGGTGGAACTGTGGAAGAAGAAAAAGAATTAGAAGCAGAATTAGAAAAAGTTTAGAAAATCTCCCCTTCTATGCGAAAAGGGGGAGAAATTGAATAACTTTAGAATTAATAAAAACTTAAACCTTTACCTTGAGGGGGCTCCATGAAGAAAAAAACAGTTCTGTTTTTTTTATCTCTTTTTATATTACTTTCTGTTTCTCCCATCTTAAAAGCAGAAAAAAACAAGTCGAGCTCATCTTCTGAAGAAGTTCCAGCTGGACTTGACTTCACCCGAAGAAAAAACGTCCCCCGATTGGTAGAAATTACCCCTTATGGAGGAGATTATTTAGGGAGTTATCTCAATAACTCTTTTGTCGTTGGAGGAAGTCTCGCATTTCGAGTAACTGACCGCTTTCAAATAGGAGCTGAATTTAATTGGAGTCGGATTCAGTACGATCTAAACAGCAACTTCGCACAACAAGGAATCACGACCCGAAATGAGTATATTGGTGATATTTTTATGACTTACAATATTGCTGCTATCGAAAGACCTTTTAAGAAAATCCAGGAAATTGATTTCTTTACCACCATCGGAATTGGAGATCTAAATATCAACAGCAAAAACAGAATCGTCGGTGTGGTCGGTGGAGGAATTAGAATGTTTACGGGAGTTCCCTGGTTTGCCCTTCGATTTGATACCAAAAGTTATATTTACTCATTTCCCCGATATAACAACTCTAAGATTGCAGGAGATTCGACCACTACTTTAGGGTTTTCATTCTTGTTTTTACCAAGACATTAATTTTGAATCTCCTCGAGAGAAGCTTTTAAACCATTACTGACCGCTTTCCGCAAAGCGGTCAGTACTTGTTCTCTGCTAGAACCTTTCAAATAAACTAAAAGACCGTCTAAAGGATAGCAATTCGGTTCTTTACAATACTCTCCGTTTTTATCTGGCCAACCGGTTAAAACAAACAGCTCTTTTATCTCTTTTGGATCTGCTTTTACCAAACAAGACAAGCCTGCTGTTTTCTTCTTATCAATTCTCCTATCCGTTTTTTTACTGGAAGATTGAAACAGAGCACATAAGTTTTGACCTGCTTCCTGATTATCATTTCCTAAAATTCTTCGAAGCATCACCAAGCGATAAGCCTTAAACGCGTCTTGCTTATGGTCCGTAATAACTCCAAAGGAGATTTTTTTTGCCTCTTGTTCTGTTAAACTTCCTTGTCCTAAAAGAGTATCGGATTCTCTTTGTAATTCTTCGGTAGTCAACGAACCAAGCATGCTACACCTTGGATCTCTCGAAGTTAAAAACTGATGTAAAGGAATCTCTTCTTTTAAAAAAGTCTTTATAATTGATAATGAATCCGCTTTTAAAAACTCTGTCATAAGATCACTCCTGATCTCCCCAAATATATTGATACCATCTCTTTTTTCTTGGAGAGGATTCTTTAATCACTTTTCGAATATTTTCAATCGGCCATCCGGTTAATTCAGATAGATTTTTAGCCTCCTGCTCATTTCTGACAGCAACTTTTTGACGATATTCTTTTACTGCAGGACAAGCCTCACTTTTTTTGATCGGATAAGGATAATGCAAAATATAATTTGTATGAATGGTCTCTCGATTTCCGCTTTCATCAAAACGCAAAATTTCAGGAAAATAATCGTTCTCCCCATAAAGATGAAATCGGGTGACAAAAACATTTTTTGAATTGGATGCATCCAGCCAAAAAACCCCTAATTTTCGTAGCTCTTCGATGGATAAATTTTTCCGGGAATCAGAATTTTTCTCACTCACATTCCCTGCATATTCCGTAAAAATTAATTTTTTCTCACTTTTTTTAAACTGCTCTGACAACATCGCCTGATAAAATCCTTTAAAATCCCTTTCAATATAAAACGGAAGATCAAGCTGGCTGGGAACTGGAGCATTATGAAAATTAGTCATCTCAACTCTTCCCTGTCGGGTCAAAAGATAAATCAAAACATCTTGAGGAAATCGATCATTCGTCTTCGTTAATGGGATTGGAAGTATAAAGTTGGGCGATTCAAATTCGATCTGAATCGGACGAAGAAAAACAAAGTTAGATTTTACTTTTTCTTTTAAACTGATCTTTACCAAAATAAATTTCATCTTTCGGTTCAGATAACCTTCGATGGCGGAAAAATTTTGTTTAGGAATTTTGTATCCTTTTTCTATCAGCCAATCTTCTAACTCTTCATTTTTATTGGCTGGAGCGGTCAAAACTTCATATTTTCCTTCCGCATATTCTATTTTTATCTTTATTTTTTGAGATGCTTTATTTGCTTCTATTGGCGATTCTTTAGACTGGAGCAATTCTTTTTCAAAACCGGCTGGGCACACTTTTTCATCAAAATATTTGATCAATCGCGGACTGGAATATTCCTCCAAACGATCGAATGGAGCTTGATCTAAAACGCGAATGTCGCTTTTGCCGATTTCAGGGAGAGGAATAAGAATGGCAAACTCTTTTGATTCTCCGAGATAATCATTCAGAATCGTCAAAACTGTTTTATGGTGATCTCTCGCCATTGCTATCTGGGAAGAGCGGTTGAACATCTTTTTATCACTTTTCGAGAGATAGAATCCTCCCGAGGCATTTAATTTGACAAGGTTCAAAAAGAAAAAAGCCAGAAAGAGTAACAAAACGAGAAAAAAATTTTTCATGATAACGACAAATTAAATAGATTTTGTAAAATTTCCCATATAATTTTTAAGGATAATGGAAAAAGAAGAGTTAAAAGAGAAAATCGATTTTTATTACGATGAAAAAGGGCGGGTGGTTTTTACCGCTGATTATCTCCTCAGGCGAGGGTATTGCTGTGAAAGTGGTTGTAGAAATTGCCCGTATGGTTATTCAGAGAATGGTTAAATTTTTTGATCCGTTTGTTTCGCAGGTTTCGAAAAACGAATCGCCTGCCCTCGACAATAAGCCTGTTCATGAGCCCAGTTTAATCCATCTCTTCGAATACCAGGCGGAGTGCAGATGACATGCATCACCGCATCGGCGTCGACTTTTTTTGCTTCCCGCAAAAGTTGCAACTTCGCATCTTCCACATTCTTCATCGTTGCCCCGACGGGCGTCAGAACTTCAAACTTTTGGGATGGATTTGTTTCAATTAAAAGAGGTAATTTTTCTTGAACAATCTCCGTGGAAAAAACAGGAGAAGATAGAAGGGATCCGAATAAAAATATTAAAACAAAAACGCGCATATCAATTCCTTACCTCTTCATAGGGGCACATGAACGTGCACACCTACATTAAACTCCGCCTACTCTATACTGATTACCCGCTAATATAAGATAGTATTGATTTTTCTTTGTATCTAGTTCAACCAATTTGGCAAGTTCCAAATAGGATTTACGGTTAAATCTCGCCTTAAACTCCCCATTTCTCACTTGGCAATATAAAACATTCTCTTTCCCCACAACGAGGGTCATCGGATTTAGTTCTTCTTCATATCCCCCGGGGAAAATTAAATGGATGACTTGAGGCTCTATTTTAATTGATTGGATGACATATGGAACATCTTCAACTGTAATCAGACAGAGCTCTCCTTGGCAAATCACCTGAAAACGGCCATCGGGGAGCTTTGTCATTTTCTCCATGAAAAATTTGAGGAGACCAGGATCTTCCAGCTCAGCCCCTTCATGCCAAAGAACCCCCTCTGCATCAAGATAGTAATGCCAAGTGCGATCAATTTTTTTGGCTGAATTCATGAGATATTATCTTTCACTTTTTTGATTTTATGGCAAAATGAATTTCGTTAACTGATTTATGGAGAAAACCGATGGAACTCGCCAAAAAAAAATGTGAACCATGCGAAGGAATAACCGCCAAACTCAAGCGGGATGACATTCTAAAATTTTTAAAAGAAATCAACAGCTGGAAACTTCAAAGCGGAAAAATCACCAAATCTTTCGCCTTCAAAAATTTCATGCATGCAATTGGATTCGTTCACGAAATGGCACTGCTTGCAGAGAATGAAGGACATCATCCCGATTTTTCAGTTCATTATAATAAAGTAGATGTTTCAATTTGGACTCATGCGATCAAAGGGTTATCAGAAAATGATTTTATTCTTGCAGCGAAGATTGATCAGCTTTTGTAATCTTATCTGGAAAAACCGATTCTTTTTCCAATAATCTCTTTCATCACTTCGGAAGATCCACCTCCAATCGTCACTAGACGGATATCTCTTACAAAGCGCGCTGCAGGATATTCTTCCATATATCCATATCCTCCAAAAGCCTGCAAACATTCATAACCAATCCGCTGAGCCAAATCCCCTGCAAATAATTTGGCCATTGAGATTTCTTTGCTGCACTCCTGCTTCGCATCGAAAAGAGTGACGGCATGATAAGTCAATCGTTTCGCCGCTTCGAGCTGGGTATAAAGATCAGCGAATTTATGCTGCCAAACCTGAAAATCTAAAATTCTTTTTCCAAAAACCTGTCTCTCTCGACAATAATGAATTGTTTCTTCGAGGATGAGATCGGAGGAAGCAATCGCCCAGAGTGCCGCAACGAGTCGCTCTCCCTGAAAATTTTTCATGATATAGGTAAATCCTAAATTTTCTTCTCCCAATAAATATCGGCGAGGAATTTTACAGTTTTCGAAATAGAGCAAAGAGGTATTCGAAGAATGATTTCCCAATTTTTCCAATTTTTTCCCGACAGAAAATCCTTTGGTATCAGTTGGGAAAGTCACCAGACTAATTCCCTTGTGACTTGAATCTCCTGTTCGAACCGCCAATATAATAAAATCGGCCCTTCCCCCATTAGTACAAAACATTTTTGCACCATTGATGACGTAATCATTTCCCGATTTGTCCGCTTTCGTTTTTAGAGAAGCAACATCAGATCCACAGCCAGGTTCGGTAATTCCCAAGGCTGCAATTTTTTCTCCCTTTAAAGCCGGAACTAAAAATTCTTTTTTCTGCTCGTCAGTTCCCAGCAGATTCACAACTGGCGTGGTAATATCGGATTGAACCAGCAGATCCATCACAAGCCCGAGCATCTTGCAACGAACAATCTCTTCGCAAAAAGCAACTTTATACCAGAAATCTCCATTGCTTCCTCCCACTTCTTCTGGAAAGCAAATCCCCAAAAAACCTAATTCTCCTGCTTTTTTAAAAATCTCTTTAGGAAATTCTCGAGCGTTTTCCCACTCTTCTAGATGAGGTAAAAGTTCTTTTTCAGCGAAATCTCTCACGGTTTTTCGGAAAAGAATATGCTCTGATCGAAAAAAATTCATGGATAACTCCAAATAGTTTTATTGACTGAAAAAATTTTAGAGAGATAACTCTCAAAAATTAAATAAGAATTTAGCTTTATAGAACAGCTCCAGTCAGTTTTTCAGCAACTTTTAATCTTATTGTCCGATAAGTTAAAAAGATTATTTTTTATAAACAATATTTTACTTACATAAGGAGTACAAAATGAGTCTTATTATTCCTGGAGCTTTAACACCTCGGCAACCTCTAAATGCATCCGATTTAATACCTGATTCTAGAACGCCATCTCCTAGAAGAACTCAAGCACTTAAAATAACAGGCTTTATATTATTTGGATTAGGTGCCGCCACAGCTATTACTGGGGGAATACTTACATATAATGCTGGAGAGCGATTCAGAGCAGCGGATCGACAATTAGAAAAAGGACATTATGATTTTAATCTCTCTCAAGCCCTTGAAATATGCAAAGGAAACGGTTCCGAATTTTGTGCTCCTTTAAATCAGATAGGCCTTCAACGAAAAGTTGGAGAAGGAATGCTATATGCAGGACCTGCTATTACAGCTGCTGGAGTTTTCTTTTTATTAAGTGGGGCAATATTATAACAACTTAAAAGTACATACGGCTGAGGATAAAAATAAAAACTTCAGCCGTATATACATAATTTTGTATCCACTTTACTTGATTAATGTTCTCAACACATACTGCAAAATCCCGCCATGCCGGTAATACTCAACCTCATCCGGCGTATCAATTCGCAATGTCACATAAAAAGATCTTTCACTCTCTTCAGTTTTTACTTTTACTTTTAATGTTTGAAGCGGTTTCAAACCGTTTTCAATTCCTTCGATCGAGTAAATTTCTCGACCTGTTAAACCGAGTAACTTCCAACTCTCTTCTGGCTTGAATTGGAGAGGTAGAACTCCCATCCCTACCAAATTGCTTCGATGAATTCTTTCAAAGCTTTCCGCGATGACCGCTTTCACACCGAGTAAATAAGTTCCCTTAGCCGCCCAATCGCGAGAAGAGCCGGTTCCATATTCTTTTCCGGCAAGGATGATGAGAGGAATTTTATTTTCCTGATATTTCATCGCGGCGTTATAAATAGAAACTTTTTCACCGTTTGGAAAATATTCGGTCATTCCCCCTTCAACACCAGGGAGCAAAAGATTTTTAATACGGATATTGGCAAAAGTCCCACGCATCATCACTTCATGATTTCCTCGACGAGCTCCATATGAATTGAAATCTTTTTGATGCACACCCTGATCATGAAGATAAAGCCCCGCAGGGCTGGTCGTTTTAATTGAACCGGCGGGGGAAATATGATCGGTTGTCACCGAGTCTCCAAGTAATGCAAGAACTCTCGCCTCTTGAATATTTTGAAGGGGAGAGGGAGTTTTCGAGAGATTTTGAAAGAAAGGAGGATTTTGTACATATGTAGAATTCGAATCCCAAACAAAATTATCTCCTGTCGGGATTTTCAGAGATTGCCATTTCTCATCCCCTTTAAAAACATCGGCGTAAGAGTTTTCGAAAATCCCTGGTTGTAATCCGCGATTTAAAGCTTCGCTAACCTCTGCTTGAGTCGGCCAAAGATCTTTCAGATAAATTTTTTCCCCTTTTTGATTTTCTCCAATCGGCTCATGATAAACATCAATATCCATCCGCCCGGCTAAAGCATAAATCACCACGAGTGGTGGAGAGGCTAAATAATTTGCGCGAACGTGAGAATTAATTCTTCCTTCAAAATTTCGATTTCCGGAAAGAACTCCGGCAGCAATTAAATCTCCCTCTTCAATTGCCTGAGCGATCGAAATCGGAAGCGGTCCGCTATTTCCAATACAAGTTGTGCAACCATAGCCAACGAGATTAAAACGAATTTTTTCGAGATACGATAGCAATCCCGCATTCTTCAAATAATCAGTCACCACTTTAGAACCGGGAGCCAAACTGGTTTTCACCCATGGAGGAACCTGTAATCCTTTCTCCACCGCTTTTTTCGCGACCAAACCTGCGGCAATCATGACAGAAGGATTCGAGGTATTCGTACAACTCGTGATCGCTGCGATGACTACTGATCCTTGGGTTAATTCAAATTTTTGCCCATCGAGTTGAACTGAAACTTTTTTACTCAACTCTCCTAAACTTTCCGCTTGAATCGGTTGGTCGGTTGATCCCCCCTCTCCCAGCCAACGAGCGACCGTTTCTCCATGAACTGTTTTTACTTTTTCTTTCAACATTTCATAAATACTTTTACGAAATGCCGATTTGGAATGTTGAAGCGGAATACGATCTTGAGGACGACTCGGCCCAGCGATCGAAGGAACTACTGTCGATAGATCTAAATCTAAAGTATCGGAGAAGTGAGGATCTTCGGTTTGCGAGGTTCGGTATAATCCTTGAATTTCACAATAAGCCTTAACTCTTTCAGCAATCTCTTTTCTCCCACTGAATTCAAGATAACGAATCGTTTCGTCATCGACTGGAAAAAAACCCATCGTCGCGCCATATTCAGGAGCCATATTCGCAATTGTCGCACGATCGGGAAGAGAAAGATCATCCAAACCGGAACCATAGAACTCTACGAATTTTCCAACGACCCCTTTTTTACGAAGCATTTGAGTCACGGTTAAAACGAGATCGGTTGCGGTCGAACCTTCCGGAAGTTTTCCGGTCAGTTTAAACCCGACCACCTCTGGAATCAGCATAGAGATTGGTTGTCCGAGCATTGCCGCCTCGGCCTCGATTCCTCCGACCCCCCAGCCGAGAACACCCAGTCCATTGATCATCGTAGTGTGGGAATCGGTTCCAACCAAAGTATCTGGATAGGCAAAATTTTCACCATCGATCGTTTGTGAAAAAACAACTTGGGCAAGATATTCTAAATTGACTTGGTGGACAATTCCGGTATCCGGCGGAACCACTTGAAAATTCTGAAACGCCTGCTGCCCCCATCGCAAAAACTTATATCGCTCTTCATTTCTTTCAAATTCAAGATCGGCATTTTTCTGAAAAGAGTCGGCAGAACCAAACGAATCGACCTGCACCGAATGATCAATCACCAAATCAACCGGTTGAAGAGGATTAATTTTTTTAGGATCTCCCCCCATCTTGACCACCGCATCGCGCATCGCTGCGAGGTCGACCACGACAGGAACCCCTGTAAAATCCTGAAGAAGAACGCGAGCGGGTCGAAAGGCAATCTCATTGTTGGAGGTTGTTTTGGGATTCCAATTCGCCAAGGCCTCGATATCTTCTTTTTTAACCGATCGATTGTCTTCAAAACGGAGAAGGTTTTCGAGGAGGATTTTTAGAGAGAATGGGAGATGCTCAACCTGTTTAAATCCGAAGTCTATGAGTTTTTTTAAACTGTAAATTTGATAAGAGTTACTGTTTATATTGAGGGAGTTTTTTGTATTAAATGAGTTCGTCATACTTTCTATTCCTTATCAACCTTTCTAAAAATTTATTTAGTTTTAGTCTATTCGAGAAGTTACTTCACTTTTTTAAGCAAAGACTCATACCCAACCCCTTCCCCATTCTCTTCACTCACCGGCAATCCAGACTCTTTCCACCCCGGAATTCGTTGCCCAGTCGGCCCTTGCCCACCCCCAAAACCGCCGAGAACGTTGGATAAATCCCGAAAACCCATCTGCTCTAAAATCATGCATGCTTTTTGAGATCGACCACCTGCCTGACAGCCAATGACTAACTTCTTATCTTTAGAAACTATCGCTTCTACAACCTTAGTAAAATCAGCGTTCGGAGCCATCCCCCCCAACTCTTCATCATAATCGAGAAGAGGAATATTGATTGCACCGGCAGGATGTCCCTCTTCAAACTCAGGCCGAGAGCGAACATCAATATAAATGGCACTCCCATTCTCATCGAGAATCGCTTTTGCTTCAATCGGGGTAATTTGATGAATTGGCATAAAATGTTTTCCTTTTTATTCTAATCCTCTTAAGATTCAAAGAGAATAGTGGTTATCAATCGTATAAAGTAAGAAACTCTCCTTCTGCAAGATCGACAAACACATTCTTGATCTGCGTATATTCGTCTAGGGCATATTTTGATAGATCTTTTCCAAACCCGCTCTGCTTGAATCCGCCATGAGGGGCCCAGGGAGAAAGAATTAGATAATTGTTCACCCAAACCTGTCCTGACCTCAATTGCTTGGCAATTCGAAGGCCTCGCTTGATATCTCTTGTCCAAACAGCGCTGGCAAGACCGTATTCCGTATGGTTCGCGAAAGAGACCACCTCTTCTTCATTCTTGAATTTTGTGACACAAAGAACCGGACCGAAGATCTCTTCTTGGGCAATTTGAATCGAAGGGTCTTCACAGGCAAAAATCGTTGGTCGGAGATAATTTCCTTTTGGATTAGGTAAAGGATCTGGCTCTCCACCTCCGCAAAGTAAGGTAGCTCCTGCTTTTTTACCTGATTCAATATAGTTTAGAATCGATTGTTTCTGTTTTGGAGTAATGATTGCGCCCATTCTAGAATCCCAATCGAGCGGATTTCCGACTTTAATCTGGTTGGCGCGGCTGACTAGCTGCTCGATAAATTGATCATAAATCTTTTCATGGATAAACATTCTAGATCCGGCGATACAGCACTGTCCTGCATTAAAAAAGATGGCGGAAAGAGAACCGCTCACCGCCTTGTCAATTTCAGCATCGTCAAAAATAATATTGGGAGATTTTCCACCGAGCTCCAACGTCACTTTTTTGCAGTTTGAACCAGCGAGCGTCATGATTTTTTGACCGACTCGGGTAGAACCGGTAAAGCTGATTTTACCGACTTGCGAATGGGCGGCTATCGCCTCTCCGACAGTAGAACCAGGGCCGGTCACAATATTCACAACACCGGGAGGAAGATTCACCTCGTGAAAAATTTTTGCCATTTCGAGTGCGCTGAGTGAAGTCAACTCAGCTGGCTTCAAAACAGCTGTGTTTCCTGCCGCAATTGCCGGGGCGATTTTCCAGGCAACAAACATGATCGGAAAATTCCAGGCGACTATCGATCCGCAAACGCCAATCGGTTCTCTTAAGGTAAAATCAAGAACATCCATTGGAACGGGCAAAACCTCTCCATGAATTTGGGTCGAGAGATCGGCAAAATACTCAAAACAGTCTGCGGCCATATGAACATCGACCAGATTGGTTTCAGTAATTGTTTTTCCAGCATCGAGACTTTCGATTTCTGCAAGATAATCGACCCGTTCACGAATTTTTTCAGAGATTTGTCGGAGAATTTTTCCACGATTGACGGAATTTTTGACATCTCTCCATTCAGTCGTTTCAAATGCCAGCTTGGCAGCAGCAACCGCTTTTTCAACATCTTCTTTATTCCCTTGAGGAAATTCGGCAATCGTTTGACCATCGCCAGGAGATATACTGGACGTGATTTCTCCCGATTCTGCATCGACGAATTCACCCTGGATATACATTTGGTATTTTTGAACTTCGCGAGTCATAAAAAGCTCCTTTACATAAGAAAAAAATAGATCACTTCTCCCTAGCCCGTCAAATCAACAAATTCCAGCACTTCTTTTGAAGAAAAATCTTGTGGGAGACAACAGTTTTCTGTAAACTATTCGAATCCCCCACCCTGAAAGCCTTATTTTACCAACCTTTTACAGGAGGGGAATATGTCGGAAAACGCCCAAAACAAGCCAGCTGTTGTTTTTAGATTGGTTCAACTCGATGGTTCCGATACCCCCCCACAATTTGGTCGTTTATGGGATTCAGACAATCAAGATCATGACAAAACTTTTTTCCAATCTTCAAATCGATTCGATCTATTAAAAAATCCTCTTTTAGAAAATTATCCGCTTTATCCTTCTACCTCCTATTACTCGACTGATACAGTCTCTACTAAATTAAAAGAGATAGAAAGCAGACATGAAACCTCTTGGATGCTAAGTTTTGTCCGATTTGCCAGCCCAATTCTGACCGGAGCTGTGATTGGACTCATGAAGGGAAATCACTGGGGAAGTTTATCCGGAGCTGCTATCAGTCTTCTCGTCGCTTTTCAAAAAGTGCAATCTCAAGAAAGCTATCTTCAAGATCTGAAATCACTCGGTAACGAAAATGATCTGATTGCAAAACAAATCGTCACAGCTGAACAAGATTTGACAGCCGAAAAACTCGAACTTTTTATCAATCCACTCTGCTTTGCTTTTGGAGCGACCGCTGCAGCGATTTTCGAAAAGCAGGCTTTTCGCTTCTTCACAAAAAATATCACCTGTAAAATTTTTGCCCAATCACTTTTAGGTGGAATAGCTGGAGGAGCAGTCACCGCTGCAAACCCAAGAACCAGACACTTTTGGGATATTAGTGGAGGAATTCTCGCAGGATCAGCCCTGGGAGCTTTTGGAGGCTTTGTCGGTTACCGAATTCAGCGATGGAATTTAGAAAGAGTGACTGCGGATCTTCCTGATTTAACCGCCGATGCTCTCTTGCTAACGGAAGAGTCTGTAGCAAGCAAGACCGGCCAAGTCCTTCAATCGGTTGAGGAAGAAGTGACCGGAAAATTTGTCATTTCTCTCGAATCTCTTCTCCGAAGAATCAAGGAACCTTTTCGGGAGCCTAATGAAAAAGTAAAAGATTTAATCAATTATTTACAAACTGAGAATTCGGAACAGATTTTAGTCGAACGACTAAAAGAAGTGGTCAGAACAACTGCTGATCCATCCCGATTTGAATTTATTGTTCAAATGTATCAAGTTGGATATGAAATGGAAGGAAACTCACTCGCAAACTCCATTCTGAATGTCACCCTCAATTGGCTTCACTTTCATACTCAACGATCCCCTGTCACACTCAAAGCGGGTGAAATTGAATCGATCTTTCTGAATATTTTAGGAAGACGACCCCTTCCGCTCGACCGAATATTAACTGCGATCAAAGGTCCTGAAGGAATCTGGGAAAAACTTTTCAGCGAAACCCTCAAAGGAGAAATGAAAAGTGAACTCATTCAACGAATTCAGGAAGCAAACTTTTATGCCTATCTTTATTCAAAAGCAATTCTAGAAAAAATTGCGGATGGAAGAAAAAGTCTCTCGGATCTTTTGACCGAATATAATTGGACAGCACTCACAAAAACATAAAAAACCGCCTTTGATCCTTTAAAAACATTGCCATAAAATCTCATCCATTTTATTGAAAGTGCAAATTGCAAAGGAGATTTTATGGCTGGAATCATTGATGGAAAACAACTTGCCGAAAAAGTTCGAAATTCGCTTACCGAAGAAATCAAAAAACTGAAAAAAACAAAAAAAATCATCCCAGGTCTGGCAGTGATTTTAGTTGGAAACAATCCTGCAAGTCAGGTTTACGTCAAAAATAAAATTCTTGCTTGTGAAAAAGTTGGAATCAAAAGTTTCCATTATCAGCTGCCGGAAAAAACTTCTCAAAAAAAGCTACTTGAATTGATCTACAAATTGAACAAAGACAAAAAAGTCCACGGAATTTTAGTTCAACTTCCTCTTCCTAAACAAATTCAGGCGGATGAGGTAATTGAAGCGATTGATCCTAAAAAAGACGTCGATGGATTGCATCCGTTTAGTTTGGGAAAACTGGCGGTCGGTCAGCCAACCTTTATCTCTTGCACACCCGCCGGCATGATGGAAATGCTGAAAGAAATCCATTTCGATTGTTCTGGTAAAAATGCCGTGGTAATTGGCCGTTCTAATATCGTCGGAAAACCAATCGCATTACTATTACTGGCGAGCAACGCCACCGTCACTATTTGTCATAGTAAAACAAAAAATCTTCCCGAAAAAGTGAGAGAAGCCGATTTAATTGTTGCTAGCGTCGGGGCTCCTCATCTAGTAAAAGGGGATTGGGTCAAGCCCGGAGCGGTTGTGCTGGATGTCGGAATTAATCGAATGCCGGACGGAAAACTGATCGGCGATGTTGATTTCGAGGGGGCTAAATTAAAGGCAAGTTATATTACGCCGGTTCCAGGCGGGGTTGGGCCAATGACAATTACGATGTTATTAAAGAATACTTTGGAAGCAGCTAAAAGGGTAAAAATCAGTAAAAAATAAAATTGAGCTTCCACTGACAATCTCTTGAAAAACAAAATAGCAAAATCTTATTTTGTCTATATTCTCGAATCTGCGGACGGAAAATATTATACCGGCTACACGATCAACCTCGAAAAAAGAATGAAATCTCACCAAGAAGGAAAAGGTTCCAAATTCATTCGAGCCTTTGGATTCGGAAAACTTTTATATCACGAAAACTATTCAAACAAATCCGAGGCGATGAAAAGAGAAGTCGAAATCAAACGGTTGAGTCGTCTGGAAAAAGAAAAACTAATTTTTAAAAACCAAAATTAGATGCTCAAAAAATTAATAAATTAGCCCTCAAAGCAAGTCCTACAAAAAAATTCTATGATAAGTCACAAGATTTTGAGCAGCGATCTTTTTTCTGAAAAGGATAATTTTTTAAAAAACATTTGGTCTCTCTCCTAAATTTGTGTAAACGAATCACCTCATCTGTTAACAATTTTATAGATAGAAAGTGATTCGACTATGAAACAGACTCAACTCTATGACCTTCATAAAAAACTGGGCGCAAAAATGGTTGAATTTGGTGGCTGGCTTATGCCGGTCTCTTATTCTGGAGTATTGAAAGAACATCAGGCCGTACGCGAAAAGATCGGATTATTCGATGTTTCACATATGGGAGAAATTTTTATTGAAGGGGAAGAAGCTTTTGACTTTCTCCAACAGATTACCTGCAATGATGTGGCTCTATTAAAACCTGGAAAAGGGCAATATACCTTATTCACCCGACCGAACGGTGGAGTGGTCGATGATGTTTTACTTTATCAATTGGACGACAAAAAATACTTTTTTTGCGTCAACGCCTCGAACATCGAAAAAGACACTCAATGGCTTCTCGAAAATAAAAATAATTTTAAGGTAAAAATCGAGAACAAAAGCAACGACTATGGATTGATTGCTTTACAAGGTCCACTCGCTTCTCAACTTTTACAAAAACTCACCTCTTTTGATCTGGCTCAATTAAAAACTTTTCATCTAGCTCCTACTCAAGTTTCCGATCTGGATGTGATGGTTTCACGAACCGGTTATACGGGAGAAGATGGATTTGAAATTTTTGTCTCTAGCAAAGATTCTCCAAAACTCTGGGAGCAACTGATCGAAATTGGAAAACCTCTCGGATTAATTCCCTGTGGACTTGGCTGTCGCGACACTTTACGACTCGAAATGGCCTATCCTTTATATGGACATGAATTGAATGACGAAATTACCCCTCTCGAAGCTGACCTGAATTGGGTCGTCAAACTCAACAAAGGAAATTTTTTGGGGCGCGAAGTGCTGATCGAACAAAAAGAAAAAGGATTACAGAAAAAAAGAGTCGGTTTTGTGATGAAAGAAAAAGGGATTGCGCGCGAAAATTATCCTATTTTTCATGAAGATAAAAAAATCGGATCGGTTTGCAGCGGAACTTATTCTCCATCGCTTGACAAAAATATTGGATGTGGCTATGTGCCAGTAACATTTGCCAAAATCGGTTCAATTTTTCAGATAGAAATTCGCGACAAGAAATTAACAGCAGAAGTAGTCGCAACACCGTTTTACAAACGTTCAATATAAAAATTTTTCATACAATTTTAAGAGGAGTTTACGTCAATGAATTTTCCAGAAGATCTCAAATATACCAAAGAACATGAATGGGTTCGCGTCAAAGGGAATATCGCCATCGTCGGTATTACCGATTGGGCACAAGATCAGCTGGGAGATGTCGTATTCGTCGAGCTTCCCGATGAAGGGGAAGAAGTTGAAAAGGCAGATACCTTTGGAGTGGTCGAATCGACTAAAAGTGTGAGTGATCTTTATGTTCCTGTTTCCGGAGCTGTGGTTGAAGTCAATGATCCGCTTCTCGACTCCCCCGAAATCGTCAATGACGACTGTTACGGTGAAGGTTGGATGATCAAAATTGAAATCGCCGACAAAGCAGAGCTCGATGATTTAATGTCTGCTGAAGAGTATGAAGCATTTATTAAAGAAGAATCGGAGTAAATAAATAGTTATGAGTTATGAGTCATGGGTTATGAGAAAACAAAGCAACCCATAACGATTAACCCATCACCCATCACTCTATGAACCATCGCTATCTCCCGCAGACTGAAGCTGAAATCTCCGAAATGTGTCAATCAGTCGGAGTCACCGATCCATCCAATTTATTTCAAGTCATTCCCGAGGCAATCCGACTCAAAAGAGAATTGAATTTACCACAGGCTCTTTCCGAAGCAGACCTTGTTGCCCACTTAAAAAAACTTTCAAAAACGAATGAAACCGTCGACCATTTCAGCTCTTTTTTAGGGGCTGGCGCTTATCATCATTATATCCCGGTCAGCGTGAACTCTCTCATTTCCCGGGGTGAATTTTTTACCAGCTACACCCCTTATCAAGCAGAACTTTCTCAGGGAACTTTACAGGCAATCTTTGAATTTCAAACGATGGTCGCTTCGCTCATGGGGATGGAAATTGCGAATGCCTCGAATTATGATGGCTCCACCGCTCTCGCCGAAGCAATTATGATGGCGAATCGAATCAATAAGAAAAAAGAGATTATTTTAGCCAAAAGTATTCATCCCGAATATCGGCAAACCACTCGCACTCTTTTAAAAAATCTCGGCTATGAAATTCACGAAGTTGGCTGGAATACAGATGGCTCGATCGATCAAGAAGAGCTTAAGAAAATTTTATCAAAAAGCTCCGCTGTTTTGTGTGTTCAATCACCGAATTTTTTTGGGGTGATTGAAGATCAAACGGCTCTCGCGAAAGCGGCCCATGAGAGCGAAGCACTTTTTGTGTCGGTAACCGGAGATCCAGTCTCTTTGGGAATTCTAGCCTCGCCTGGTTCTTGCGGTGCTGACATTGCCATCGGAGAAGGTGCTTCTTTCGGAAATTTTTTGAATTTGGGCGGACCTTACCTCGGCCTTTTCGCCACTAAACAGGAGTTCATCCGTCAGATGCCAGGAAGATTAGTCGGCGAAACCACCGATTCAAAAGGAGAGAAAGGATTTGTTCTCGCCTTCAATACCCGTGAACAACATATCCGACGTGAAAAAGCGACCTCCAACATCTGCACCAATCAATCTCTTTGCGCCTTAGCCGCCTGCATTCATCTTTCTTTAATGGGGCCCCAAGGGTTAAAGCAGTTGGCAGAAAATAATTTAGCTAAAGCTCATTACGCAAAAAATGTTCTTTGCAATATCCCAGGAATCAAACCCCTTTTTTCAGGGGAAACATTCAATGAATTTGCCATCAAACTTCCTGTTCCAGTCAGTGATGTTCTGAACCAGTTAAAAGAGAAAAAAATTTTTGGAGGATTTCCTCTCAGCCGCTTTTACCCAGAATTAGAAGAAGGATTACTGGTTTGTGTCACAGAGATGGTTACCAAAGAAGAAATTGATCGATTTGGGGATGAATTAAGAAAAATAGTGAACAATTAAACAGCACTTGCTGATTTAAGGATATTTATGAAATTCTCTCGCCTACTCTCCACGGTTTTTTTCGTTCTTCTTTTATTAATGACTGCGCAAAAAGCGCACACAGAAGAACAGATAAAAGCGGCGCAAAAAGCGGGAGATTCTTGGTTAGCACTTGTCGATTCTGAAAATTACCCCGAAGCTTGGAAAGGGTTTTCCACTTTTTTCAAAGAAAGAATGCCTCTCGAAAAATGGCGCCCACAAATCACCTCAGTTAAAAATATTTTTGGAAAAGTAGAAAACCGAAAATTTAAAAACGGGACCGAGACAAAAACCCTTACGGGAGCACCGGATGGGGATTACGCTATTCTTGAATACGAAACCGTCTTCGAAAAGAAAAAAAATGCCCTAGAAACTGTGACTTTAGTTTTAGAGAAAAATGGAAAATGGGGAGTCACAAACTACAATATTAAATGAGTTAAACACATTTCTCATTAGGATCTTTAACAAACAGGAAACATTTCATGACTCAAAAATTTTCCGCCATGCAAGGCTTACTCTTCGATGAACCGGTGATTTTCGAAAAATCATCCAAGGGAAGACAAGGCTATTCTTTTTCTAGCCTCGATGTCCCAGCGATTGATCCAGCGAAAGTGATTTCCGATAAAAATTTGAGAAAAGATTCTCCAACACTTCCCGAACTTTCTGAACCAGAAGTGATTCGGCATTTCACCCGTCTTTCCCAATGGAATTATTGTATCGATACCGGTTTTTACCCACTCGGCTCTTGCACCATGAAACATAATCCACGAGTCAACGAAGAGGTGGCGAGAATGGCTGGCTTTGTTAAAGCGCATCCTTATCAATCGGAAGAGACGATTCAAGGTGCCTTGCAAATCATGTTTGAACTTCAACAATATCTCGCTGAAATCAGTGGTATGGATGCAATCACACTCCAACCGGCCGCTGGAGCGCATGGGGAACTGACCGGACTAATGGTGATCCGCGCTTATTTAACCAGCAAAGGAAATCCCCGAAAAAAAGTTTTAATTCCGGATACAGCGCATGGAACCAATCCTGCCTCTTGCACCCTTTGCAATTATCAAGTTGTTGAAATCAAATCGGGTAAAGATGGAATCGTCACTCCGGAAGCGGTAGCGGCAGTGATGGATGAAGAGGTCGCCTCGCTGATGCTTACCAATCCGAACACGCTCGGGCTTTTCGAAAAAAATATTGCGGAGATCTGTGAAATTGTTCACTCCAAAGGTGGACTCGTTTACTGCGATGGTGCAAACCTCAATGCCTTGCTCGGACAAGCACGACTGGGAGACATGGGGGTTGATGTTAATCATTTCAATCTGCACAAAACATTTACCACTCCGCACGGCGGCGGTGGCCCAGGCTCTGGCCCAGTCGGTGTCAAAAAGATTTTGGAGCCTTATCTTCCAACCCCAATGATTCAACATCAAAAAGGGAAATATAGTTTAAATTTCGATCGACCTCAATCGATCGGACGGGTTCGAGCTTTCTTTGGAAATTTTGGAATGCATCTTCGCGCCTATACCTATATTCGTGAAATGGGAGCAAAAGGACTGAAACAGGTTTCCGATATGGCGGTTCTCAACGCTAATTATATTCGTAAAAAACTGAGCGGATATTATCATCTGCCGTATGATCAGATTTCCATGCATGAAGCGGTTTTCTCCGATAAAAAACAGCAGGCATTTGGAGTCAAAACGATGGATATCGCTAAACGATTAATGGATTATGGATTTCATCCCCCCACCGTTTATTTTCCACTCGTTGTCGCCGGATCATTGATGATTGAACCGACCGAAACCGAAAGCCGTGAAACCTTAGACCAGTTTTGCGATGCAATGATTGCGATTGCGAAAGAGTGCGAAGAAAATCCGAGTCTTGTAAAATCGGCTCCCCACCTCACACATCTGGGAAGGCTCGATGAAGTGAAAGCGGTAAAAGAACCGAGACTTACTTGGAAGCCGGAGTAATAGAAGCAACTTCATCTTCTAATTTTTCATAAACTCCTAAGGCATCTAATCTTAGAAGAAGACTCCCCGGTTTTAAATCTTTTTCTCCACAGACTTTTCGACTAAGCATTTCTGGGACTAAAGAATAAGGGTGATCTTTTCGATCTGCCCACCACAAAAGCAACTTACGATTACGGACTGAATATTTTTCAGTATATTGACGATAAACTTCACGAGCAAAATCTTGCAACTCTTGAATCCCCATCGAATCAAAAACTGAGATGGCATCCGATACTGGAATACATTTCTTTTCCAAGCCATATAAATTCAAAAAACGAGTCGCTAAACCTTTGATTAAATCAGTCGTCATAAAATTTTCTCTCCTCTTCGTTATCGGATCTTTTTTAAAGAAGTTTCTAAAAAATCTTTGACAAATCTAGACAACAGACTGAGAATTCGTTCATTCGAGGGAAGAGAGGGAGCGTAAGCAAACATTCAAAGATTTTCGTTCATCTGGACGGTTCGTCCTTATCTTCCATTTTATTATCAATTTTTGGCTGAATGATTTTTAGATCATTTTTAGCCATTGAAGAAAGGAGAATCGTATGGCCGTAACTCCAACCACTCCAACAGGTGGAGCCTGTAGTTCCCAAGGTGTCGATATCTCATCGAGAGAAGAGACTATTCGCCAACATTTCCAAGGTGTAGATCATCATCTACAAGAAGCCGAAAAAAAAGAGTTATCTCCCTCCGATAGAAGGACTCACCTCTATAAAGCGATTGAACTATATACCGCTGCGGTACATTCTTATGAAGAACTCTCCAATCCATCTTCCGCTTTGAAGGATTTAGATTGGGAAGATTACCGACAAAGGATCCTAAGTGTCGGAACCAATACACCAGGAATTTCTAAAAAAGAACTTTTAGATGCTCAAACGATTGAAACTCGCTGTTACGTTTTAAAAGATAATACTAAAAAAACAAAAATGATTTGTACAGATCAGGGGAAGGAAGTTGCCTGTAAACCGGGGCAGCAAAAAGTAGAAAAGCTGAATGAAAAACTGTTTTTTTGCTATCCGCAGAACTGGAGGCCAAACAAGATTTTGACGGGTGGAGCTCCAACGAAATAAAACAATAACATTCTTTTGGGGCGGACGACCCGTTCGCCCCTACTCTTAATTCAATTTCACACTGACTGTTTTCGAAACCCCCGGTTCTTCCATCGTGATCCCATAAAGAACATTCGCCATTTCCATGGTTCGTTTATTATGGGTAATAAGAATGAACTGGGATCGTTCGGTCATCGACTTTACCATCTCATTAAACCGATCAATATTCGCATCATCGAGCGGCGCATCAACTTCGTCGAGCAGACAGAATGGAGATGGCTTAAAAAGAAAAATCGCAAAAATAAGACAGGTCGCGGTGAGTGCTTTTTCACCGCCTGAAAGAAGACTGATCGATTGAAGTTTTTTCCCATGAGGTTGAGCAACAATTTCAACTCCGGTTTCGAGCAGATTTTCTTCATCAGTCAACATCAGTTTCGCCCGACCACCAATGAAAAGTTTTGGGAAAAGTTCTTGAAATTTTTGATTCACTGCATCGAACGTCTCTTGAAAACGAATCTTCGTACTTCGATTAATTTTTTGGATGACTCGTGTTAACGAGTCGAGGGAGTTTTTCAAATCTTCTGATTGGCGATTCAAGAAATCGTGGCGAGTTTGAACCTCTTCAAATTCGGAAATTGCGCCAACATTCACTTCGCCCAACTTCTCAAGTTTTTCTCGAAGAATTTGAAGTTCCGACTCTTTTGCTGCACGGTCTTCGAGCGGTTTTTCTTTATATTCATCGACCACCAAAGAAAGATCGGTATGATATCTTTCAAAAATCTGTTCTTTGAGTGATTTGAGTTTTCCGCGCCATTCGGTCAACTGAATCAAAAGCTGATTCAAATTCAGCTTCATTTCATCATTCTGTTTTCGAACGGTTTTAACCTCGATCTCTTTTTCTCTCAGCTCAGAAATATGTTTATCGTAACTTTCGCGGAGAGCGACATTTCGCTGATTCAGCTGAGTAATTTCTTCAAGAAGAATTTTCAACGCTTCTTCAGACTCTAAAATCTGTTTTTTCAACTCTTCCCGAGTTTGATTCGCCTGCGTAATCGTCCGATGTGCTTCTTGTTGTTTAAACTGATAAGATCTTTGCAAATCGAGAACTCTTCTCAAGTTTTTTTCAATCTGTTCTTTAGTCTGAAAATAGGTTTCTGACTCAATTTTCTGTTTGGTAAAAAGCTCTTTTAATTGATCGAGCTCTTGGCGATGGCTCAACCAATCTTGCTTGATCTGATTCAAATAATTTTCTTTTTCTGTTTTTTCATTCTGCCAAAGAGTTGTTTTTGAAATCCATTCAGCCAGATTATTTTCAAGATTCTGCTCGGAGGTAGCGAGTTGAGTCATTTCACGATTTAATCGATCCCGATTCGATTGAAGACGAGCAATCTCCCCTTTCAAATGACTCGAGTCTTTTTGAATATTCACCAGCTTCAACTCTTCACTATGCGCATCTCTTTTCAAAGCATCGAGAGAGCTGACAAGACTTTCAATTTTCCGTTCACTCTCTTTTAATAAAATCTCTTTTTGAAAAAGTTCTTGTTCTAATCGATGAGTTGTAATTTCTAGTTCTTTAATTTCCCGTTTCTTCTCCAAGATGGATAAAGATTGGTTCTCAGGAGATCCACCCGAAACAACTCCATGCGCATCGACCACTTCCCCTTCGAGTGTCACTAAAGTTTTTTTGAGTGGAGCCGCATTCCAAACCTGAATCGCTCGGTTGAGAGTCTCGATCAAAAGAACATCTTGAAACAGATAATCTCCCACCATCTGATAATCTTCTTTCACCTGAACGAAATTTTTTAATGGCCCCAAAACCCCTTCTTCTGCGGAAGCAGTTTCCGATTCAAAAATATCGGATCTCACCTCCATCGGAACAAAGCTCGATCTCCCGGCCGACTCGGTTTTTAAATATTCGACCGCCTGTAATCCCACTTCTTGGCTTTTGACGACAATGTATTGAAGCTTTTCGCCAAGGACCGCGCCGACCGCTTTCTGATAAGTCGATTCGGTTTCGATCAAATCCGCAACGGTTCCGTAAATCGGATCAAACTGTTGGTCCGATTGTTTTCGAAGCATCACCCGACGAACCCCTTCTTGATACCCTTCAAAATTTTTCTGAATCTCAACGAGAGAGGCAAGCCGCGAACGCTTTAACGAAAGATCTTCTTTGAAATGAAACAGATCGGTTTTTATTTTTTCAAAATTTATTTTTTCTTCTTTAAGATTATTTTCAATATTTCCAGATTGGTCCGATAAATTCAATTTCAATTGGGAAAGTTCATTCAATGATTTTTCAAACTCATTCTTTTTGCTAGTATATTGATTGAGCAGCCGATCGATCTCTTCAATTTCGGTGCTATCTTTGGCAATCTTTCCTTTGATCTCTATTTTCTGTTGTCCAATAAACTCCTGCTTGGAAGCCGATTCGGAAAGAGATTGAACAAGTCGCAAAATTTCTTGTTGGGTTTTTTCAATCGCCAGATCGAGATCTCTCTGTTTTTTCTCTTCGTCGTCGACCTGTTTTCGAAAAGTTCGAAATCGTTCTTCAGAACTTAAAAGTTTTTCATTGATTTCAATTTGAGATTTTTGGGTTTCTTCGATTTCAACTTCATTAGTCTGATTTTTCTCTTTCGTCTCTTCGATTTCCAGAAGAGCCGTCGCCTCCCGCTCAGTTAGCTGGAGGATTTCCCGTTTTTTATATTGAATTCCTTGTTCATGCAGGCTGACCGAATTATTCTTTTCGTAAAGTCTTTCTTGCACCTGCGAAAGCTCTTGTTCTTCTTGATTCATCTGCAATCGCGAAGTTTCAATCTCGTTTTCAATTTTCGCGAGATAAGCAGAACTTTCCGCCTCAGATTCAGTCAAATGATTCGCATTTTTTTCTCCCTCATTAATTTCATGATTGAGAAAAGTGTAATCGAGCGAAGAGAGATGAAGATCAATTGTTTTTGCTTCTTCTCGAAGTTCTTTATATTTCGCCGCTTTTTTGGCCTGTCGATCGAGAGAGTTAATCTGTCGTTTCAATTCTTTGAGGATATCATCTAAGCGAGTTAAATTTCCTTTGGTCGCTTCAATCTTTCGGAGAGCCGCCTCTTTTCTCGCTTTGAACTTGGAGATCCCAGCCGCTTCTTCGATCAGCTGACGCCGATTTTCAGGTTTTGAAGAGATGATGAGACCGATCTGCCCCTGCTCAACAATTGAATAGGCTTTTGTTCCAACCCCGGTTCCCAAAAAGAGATCATAAATGTCTCTTAATCGACACGAAACTTTATTAATAAAATATTCACTCTCCCCCGATCGAAAAAGACGACGGGTGACCGATATTTCAGAAAAATGTGCGTAAGTTGCGGGAGCCCGGCCATCTTCATTGGAGAGGATTAAGGTGACTTCACTCATTCCACCCGGAGAACGTTTATCGGATCCAGCGAAGATGACATCTTGCATCTCACGCCCGCGGAGATGTTTTGCACTCATCTCTCCCATTACCCAGCGGATCGCATCAACGATGTTCGACTTGCCGCAGCCGTTGGGACCGACAATCCCGGTGATCCCCTCTCTGAAATCGATGAGAGTTCGATCGGCAAATGATTTAAAACCTTGAATTTCAAGACGTTTAATCTTCAAAGAAAATAACCTTCTAAAATAGAATGGATGAATCTGTTAAAAAGATGCAAATTTTAGTATCACAGCGAAAAAATCGTGTAAAGAACCTCATTATTTTGGGATTACCACCACCCCATTCGCCACCTCGGTAAAACCGGGGAGATTTTTCTCATAAGATCCGGTTTTTACATAGAGTTGAGTTGATCCGCCCCC
>CAZQOW010000005.1:4954-34313 GCA_964595045.1 uncultured Pseudomonadota bacterium | reverse complement strand
AAAAGAAGCGTTTGGTGGGTAACATAGAGAAATTAGGGCTGTCAATCGTCAATCCTCGGGTCAAAAGTGGATAGTAGGAAGGCGCATATCGGAACGCATTGACTAAAAATCTCTTTTAAAATTCTTTCGAAGCAATAGAAGCAAAATCTCTTTAAATCGTTCGATCTCCTTTTCTCCAATTTTATTCTCTTTAAAGAATTGATCGAGCTCTTTTCCAACTCTCCGAAGTAGATTTTTTGCCTCTAAGGCATCTTTTTCCCCTTTTTTTGTCAAACTCCAATCATATTTTCTTTTATCTACGGGGTCTGGAGTATATTGGATCAACCCTTCTTGTTCTAATCCTTCAAGCATTTCCATCATACTAGGAGGTTTTTGACCGAGTTTTTGCGCCAATTCTGCTTGAGTATGAGGAGATTGAAGCAGCAGTGCGAGAACTCCTATTCGACCATAGGAAAGATGACCGAGTCGATGCTTTCTCATTTCTCGTTTTCCCTGCTTTGAGATTTCGGCAGCGACCGCCATAATCAAGCTACCGAAGGAAAGATGAGGATTCCAAGGTGGAGAAGATTTTTTTTCCATAAAATTTTACCAGCAACTAAGCCATCCTTCTCTTCTTTACTCTTTCGCTCTGATATACCAGCGACCTAAAAGATTGAGAGCCAGCCAAGCGAGAATTGAATGATTTGTGAAGCCTACGTCACCAAAATATAATTTAGCTAAATTTTATCCAAAACTAATGTATAACACTCAAGTATAAATATTGGATGAATTATTACGTCGTTCAACATCTGAGAACCGAAGCGCATTTCCCAGAACGTTGCATAGCAAACGCCTGCAAGATGTCACCCATTAACTCGGATATGACTGGGACATAGACCGATGAAATACCTCTTAGCTCCGAAATATAGGCGGCTGGCAAACCATGTTCCACTGCCCCTTCCAGCAATATCTGTAAGTAGCGCCTTGAGGGTGAACCTGTATCGCCGGCGGAAAGCCTAACTAACGTTTGCGCTTCGATAATCTGTCCATTCGACAATTTCACAGGTAATATGCGCCATTGATAAAGTTTACCTTCGGACTTTTCTATCTTTTCTAAATCTTGTTTGGATACGAGGTGCAGCACGCCATAAGCATTCTTCCCTTCAGACTTAAGGAGATAGGCAAATGCAGGCTCGAGAGCGTTGATACCGGGTGTCATAAAGTTGACCTGATAGCCTTCTATTATACCAGGCTGGCTATCTGCGGACAGAACCCCTCTCACGTTGTAGAGATAGCGCGTTGACATGTTACTACCATAAGCAAAGTAGTACTGATCGGCGTTGCTAGCCTGAGTCGCGACAGGTATGGGACTATTGAGCAGATGCTTCATGTGGAAGTGAAAGAGACTAATCCCAACGATGAGCAGGAACAGTAAACCAGTAAAAATACGTTTCAATAGTTTCATGTAGATCTCCTTCTCGCCTCACAATAAATAAAAAACATTTTTCCTCTTTCTATCATTCGTTAAAATGGCAGACCTAACGCAAATCCGAATAATATCTCCCCAAGACACCCTTAGATATAATCTTTCGAAGGATTAAATTTTTTCCCTTCTTCAAAAATTCCTTTCCCAGGAATGTGATTTATCTCAAGACGAATTCCATCTGGATCTTCAAAAAGAACCGAATAATAGCCTGGCCCCCAAGGTCCATCCTCCGGCGGATGAACAATTTTCGCCTTCATCTCGAGAAGAAATTGATAAATTAGATCAATATCAGATCTCTCCCGAGCCCGAAAACAGAGATGATGCAGCCCGATTCGAGTTTGATCAAACTTCTCATTTTTATGCATTTCATCGGAGGCACCAATTCCAACCGCGGTTTTCCCTCCCACGCAATAAAGATATTTTTCATTTTTATGAACCGTTTTTAGCCCTAAAAAATTGAGCAGCTTTTCGTAAAAAGGGGCACAAAAATCAAAACGATTCACAACTAAGGCAATATGGGCAATTCCGTTGATTTCCATAAGTTCTCCTTAAAATCGAATTTCAATTAACCTCTTAAGTTTTATCGGCAACTCTTTATCTTGAATTATTTCCCCATGAGCCGGAATCAAAATCGAAGGTTGATCTTTTTCAAGTTGTTCAAGAACCCATTCGCGATAAAGCGATCGATTTTTAACTAGAATCCATTTAACCACTCGGCTAATACTCAACCCCGGAGCCGCTTTCATCGCTCTCTGGATAAGACGTGTCAGAAATCGGGGAGACAGTTTCGGCATGTTGAAAAATGCGTCGCAAACGATCCAGGCAATCTCTTCCTCCATTCTTACTCGCAGCCAAACTTCTCCCGCTCGACTCCCCGCAGGCTCAAGCAGTTCAATATTTTCGGGAAGTTCACGTGGAAGAATATCGGTGGAATAAATCGATTCATATCCCAATTTTTTCAAACGGGGGATCGCTCGAGAAGAAGCGACTATTTTGATCTCGGGATAAAGCTTTAACCAGGCTGGAATTCCATAATGATGAAAGTAGTTTGGAACCAGAAGAATTTCAGGTTTTCCGAGCTCGGGAAGTTCTTTGTGAAAATTTTTGGCAAGAGATGCGGCGGGGCTTAGAATCAAACATCCGCCGCGCTTAAGTTTCAAGGCGATTGAACGGGATTTGAATTTAGGGACATAATACTGCGCCGTCCAAATCTGTTTTTCTTGATCGATCGGAATCCATGAAAGCTGATGGTCGGGAATAAAATTAAAGCTCATAAGATGATTACCTCTTGATTTTCACTCACTAATCAATTAGGAACCTAATAAGTTAGTTAGGGACCTAATGTCAAGAGCTGTTTAACCCAAGGAGTTAAAAATGCAAAAACCAACGATTCATTTCTATTTTGATTATCTCTCTCCTTATGCCTACTTCGCTTGGTTCAAAGTCAGAGAACTTGCGCAAAAACGGCAACTCCCTTTGGTTCTCCAACCTGTCCTTTTCGCTGGATTGCTGAATCATTGGGGGCATCGGGGGCCAGCGGAAATCCCTCCGAAACGAGAATGGGTTTTTAAAGATAGTTATCGATATGCCGCACTTCATCATCTCCCATTTGGGATTCCTCAATCTCACCCCTTTAATCCTCTTTTGACTTTGCGTTTATCTCTGTTGGAGGTGGCGGGAGAAAAACAGGAACAGGTCATCGACACGCTTTGGAAAGCAGGTTGGAGTCAAGAGATTGATTTAGGCTCAGAGAAAGAAATCTCTTCCGCTTTAGAAAGTAATGGCTTGGAAGCTCCAACATTGATTGAAAAAGCGAAGAGCAATTTGGCAAAAGAAACCTTGCGCATAGAAACTGAAAAGGCGATTGCTCAAGGAGTGTTTGGAGTTCCTACTATCCTGATAGGAGAGGAACTTTTTTGGGGGAGTGATCGATTCGAATATATCGAGCTTTATTTAGAGGGGAAAGATCCTCTCTATCAGAAAAAAGTAAAAGAAGTTCTTTCTCGACCTCGCGGAGCCGATCGCATAAAACTATAGTGGCGGATGGCATCCGCCCTAAGACCTAGGATAAAATAAATATTTCGGCCAAAATAATGAAATCGTTTCAATTAAAAATTAACTCTCTGAAATTCCAATTCTACAGCTGGGGAAAACCGTCTCTTCCCAAAATCTTTCTGTTCCATGGCTGGATGGATAGCGGTGCCAGCTTTCAATTTCTTTGTGAACATCTTCAGAAAAAATTTCATTGTATCGCTCCCGATTTGAGAGGGTTTGGTCAAACCGAACATTCGAAAAATAAAATCGGTTATTTCTTTTATGAATATTTATCAGATGCCTATCAAATCTTTCAAAAATTGGCACCGGGCGAGAAGATAAGATCGATCGGACATTCGATGGGGGGCAACCTTCTTTCTCTCTATGCGGGGGCTTTTCCAGAACAGATCAGTCACTTTGCTAATCTGGAGGGATTTGGAATCAGAGAGACACCGATTGAAAAAGTGACTGATAAGGTCCGGGAATGGATCGAAAGCCCATTGAACGACTTCAAAGTTTATAAAAATCTCAAGGAAGTAGCCAAACGGCTAAAGCTGACAAATCCTCGTCTTCCAGAAAAACGAATCTCTCTCATCGTAAAATATTTAAGTAAAAAAACGAAAAATGGATTTTCTTTCTCTGCGGATCCAAGGCACAAATGGCCTAATCCCTACATCTATCGATTAGAAAATGTAATTCCATTCTGGAAAAAGATTCAGGCGAAATGTTTACTTGTGATGGGAGAAAAAAGTGAAATGTTGAATGAAACATTTTTAGGTGGAAATCCTCAAGAAGAGCTAGAAAAAAGGTTGAGTTATTTTCCTGCAGACTCAGAACGGGTTTATGTGAGCGACTCTGGACATATGATGCATTTGGAAGCACCTGAGAAATTGGCAAAATTAATAGATAATTTTTTGATATAAAAAAATAATTTTTAAGATGGAGAAACTCATGTCAGAAAAATCTGTCTGGAAAGATCATTCAAAAACAAAAAAGCCACTCGATAATCATAGTAAAAAAATCTTAATTTGGGCCAATCTGATCCTGTTTGCTACGATCATTGTCCACGATTGTGATCATGTTCGACAGGCAATCTGTTGGAATTACCAAATCCCGTTATATCTGTATATTGTGAACATCGTTGCCTACCTCCCAAGCTTCGTAGCTTTGGCTCTCGCGTTTAAAAATAATAGGTCCGCTTCCATTGCAACTGCCGTAAATGGATCTCTTATTGCGGCAGGTTTTGCTCAAATTCATTTGTGGAAACCGTTCATTCCAGTCTGGGGAATCTGGAACAATAACTTTTTCATTCTCGGCGCCGATGCGATTAGTTGGACTCTTTTTGTCATCACTCTGGTCGTCGGAGTTGGCGTTGCAATGACCGGAACTTATGTTCGAGGACGCTGTTCAGCCGAGCAGATAGAGGAGGAGAGCTTATCCACCGAGCCGATGGCAAGGAGAATTCCGATTTTTATGAAGTTTTTCGTTGGACTGTTAATTTTAGTCGCAATCCTATGGATTGTCTCTCGCACTATTTCTTATGGCGGGGACTTTACACTTAATTTCAACGGAAAGCCGTGGACTTATTCTCAATCTGCGAAAAAACTGAACCTACTTTATTTTGGCTACACCGAATGTGGCGACGTTTGCCCAATCACTTTGACTCATGTAGCGGAAGCTTTCCGTCAACTGAGTGATGAAGAACTTAAACGTGTGCAGCTAATATTTGTCAGTGTGGATACCGATCATGATAGCTCTGAAGAAGTTTCAAAATTTGCCATGAAGTTTTTTCCGCAGTTTATTGGGTTGAATGGAAATCAGCAGCAAATTGATCAAGTAATTCATCTGTTTCCAGCAGGCTACTTCATTGCGGCCAATACTCAATCCCAAAACGGATACTCCATTAACCATACCGACAAACTTTTCTTTATGGATCAAAACGGGAGAATGATTGATTCACTGACCGGTTCTAGTAATTCGGTAGAAATTTTGGAAAAGATACGCAAATATTGATTCTTCAATCATCCTCGGGATTTCCGATTAAAATAGTCGAGAATAACGCAAAAACAGATCGAATGTTTTGTTTTGAGAAAGCTATAACTCCTTAAAGCTTTCTTTCACCGCTTGAAAGGTTCTTTCGATCTCTTTTTTTCCATGAGCCGCTGAAACAAACCACGCCTCAAATGCCGAGGGAGGAAGATAAATTCCCCGCTCCAACATCCCATGAAAAAATTTTTTGAATTTTTCACCCTCCGATTTCATTGCTGAATCAAGATCGATCACAGGAGAATCGGAAAAGAAAAGAGAAAGCATTCCACCGATGTGAGGAACTTGAACTGCAAGTCCCGCTTTTTCTGCAGCTTTTTTTAATCCATCTGCCAATTTTCGAGTAATTTGCTCAAGCTGTTTAAAAAATCCCTTTTTAGAAATTAATTTAAGCGTTTCGATTCCCGCAACCATTGCTAAAGGATTTCCAGAGAGCGTTCCTGCCTGATAGACCGGACCTAAGGGAGCGAGGAGATTCATAATCTCAGATCGTCCGCCGAATGCACCGACCGGTAAACCGCCCCCAATAACCTTTCCAAGAACAGTGAGATCCGGTTTTATTTTAAATTTCTCTTGTGCCCCACCGAGCGCCACCCGAAAGCCGGTCATGACTTCATCAAAAATCAAAAGTGCGCCATATTGATGACAAAGTTTTTTGAGCTGATCCAAAAATCCTGGTTGAGGGAGAATACATCCACTATTCCCAACCACCGGTTCAATAATTAAAGCGGCGACCTCGTTTGCTTTGAATAGTTTTTCAACACTTTCAAGATCATTAAATTTCGCCGTCAACGTATGCTTCGCAAAATCATCAGGGACACCAGCACTCGTTGGAACTCCAAAAGTCAGCGCTCCACTCCCAGCTTTCACGAGGAGATAATCGGCATGACCATGATAACACCCCTCAAATTTGATGATTTTATCCCGTTTTGTGAATGCACGCGCGACGCGAATCGCCCCCATCACCGCTTCAGTTCCGGAATTGGTCATCCGAATTTTCTGAATGGAGGGAAATATTCTCTGAATCATCCCCGTCAACTCAACCTCGTAAGGATTGGGCGCCCCAAAGCTGGTTCCATTGAGCGCAACCTTTCGAATCGCTTGGGTCACCTTCGGATGCGCATGTCCCACAATCATCGGCCCCCAAGAGCCAACATAATCAATGTAACGATTTCCATCGACATCATGAAGATAAGCACCCTTTGCCTTCTGGATAAATCGGGGAGTTCCGCCGACTGATTTAAAAGCGCGCACCGGGCTATTCACTCCTCCAGAAAGCAGTTTTTCTGCCTGTTTAAAAAGCTGATTTGATTTTTTTTCGTTCATATTAGATCTCTTTATTTTCTTTCTTTTTAGCATTTCTTACTCTAATACTCCCTAACTCATAACCCCTAACTCATCACTGTTTTTATGACCTCATGCATCGCCTGTTTTTTCGCCACTGAAATCGAAGCAAAAGCTCTTATCAGAAATTTAAAAATTATTTCCAAAATTTATTTAAAATCCTCCACTTTTTTATTTGGATCTTTTCCCTCCAATCCAAATTTAAACTTTTTAATCGTTAAAACAGGAATCGGACCAAAAGCGGCTTCAGAAGCGGCTCAGTATGCATTCAGTCAATATTCTATTCGGGAAGCTTGGATTTTTGGACTTGCCGGTGGAACGGATCAAAATATCCCCTCGACTACTGCTTTAATTGCAACGGAAATTGGTCATATCGATCACGAAAAAGGAAATTGGATTTCAACCGATCTCTCTTTAAGAGAAGAATCGATCAAAATAGTTTCTACGCTCTCTCAAAAAAATGCTTTGGGATCTCTGCTGACCGTGAAAGAAGTCATCCATTCCAAAGAAGAAAAAATAAATTTTGGAATTCAAAAAGAGGTGATCGGTTTGGAAATGGAAGCTTTTCCAATTGCTTCCATGGCGATGAAAGCTAAAATTCCGGTGATGGAAGTTCGGTTTATTTTGGATTCGGCAGAAGATGACTTACCCGAAACTGAAAAATTCGTTGAAGAATCAGGAAAATGGAAACCTCTCAGCACACTTTCAGCCCTGATTCAACATCCTAAAATGATCCTACAACTCCCCTCTTTTGTATGGAAAGTGATTCAAGCCTCGAATACCTTGAAGCTTTTTCTAAAGGAGTGGATCAAAGAAAAAACAGCTGACCAACTCTCTAAACCGAGACCAGACGCTATTCCCAGGATTATGCTATAAGCAAAATGGTTTCATTCGGATCGATTCCTCGAAGAGGATAAAAATTTCGCTTTACCTAAACGATTAGAAGTTGCAGAAGGGAAATCTTTAAAAAGGAGAACTTCGTGAAAAACCAAAAATCAATATCGAGATTCATTTTAGTTTTATTTTCAATTTTTCTATTAACCTCTTGCGGTAAAGGTTGCCAAAAAGGGGGAAGTTCAAAAGGAGCATCTGATCCGCTGAACTTTATTCCGGCCAATAACAATCTTCTGGTTTCGGTAAACTGGAAAAAATTAATTGCCGCCCCATTTTATAATGATCTAGCCCAAAAAATTCCTCCTGAAGCAAAAGAGCTTACCTCCCATTTGGATAGCATGCTGATCGCTGTCAATGTTCATGGCGGAACAGAACCGCCTGCGGGATTGATGATTTTTACCGGCAGTTTGGAGGAGAAAAAAGTTCTCCCTATTTTAGAAGCCGATGCCAAAAAAGAGGGAAAAGAGATTAAAAAAGAAACTTTTGAAAATCAGACGATCTATCTTTCACCCAAAGATCCAAATATTGGATTAACTTTTATTTCCAATTCCCAATTATTGGCAGGTCAGCTCTCTTCTCTGAAAGAAGCTTTAACTCTTATTTCCAAAGGGGGCGACTCTATCCGATCAAATAAAGATCTGGTCGATCTGTTTACTCATCGCGACACCAATAAACTGATCTGGGGCGCAGCAACGATTCCTCCTAGTGTCAGTCAAAATCCCGGACAAAACCCGATGAGCAGTACTCTCCAGGGATTGAAAGCATTCAGTTTGACCGTCGATTATGACAAAGATCTCGCGATTGAGCTAATTGGAAACGCCCAAGATAATGCCCAAGCGCAAAACCTTGCGAACCTGATGAATTCTTACAAAACCATTTTCGGCGCTTCTCTTTCCTCCAAAGATCCAGCACTTGGACAGGCAATTCAGGGAATGCTGATCAGTAATCAGGATGCTTCACTCAAAGTCAGTTTAAAACTTCCGCAATCAGTAGTAGAAAAAATGTCGAAAGATTTGAAAGAGAAAAAAGATTCTCCAGAAAATCAAATTGATCCCTCAATGCCTATTCAATAAATTCTTCACTTATGGGTGCGAGCTCGTGCGCCCATAAGTTTTTAAATTTCCATAAAAAGGGTATTTTTCTACTTCGAAGTAGACGATAAAATGACACCGGCTTTTCATTTTTCCTCTTAAAAAGATTCGCTTCTTTTCATCAATCATTTAAAGGACTAAACAATCGTTTATTTCTTTCAATTCTCTTTTTCATTTTTAATTTTCAAAAATTTCAAGGGTAAAATCCTACCTCTTCCGATCGATGAAAAAATTCTGTCAACTTTCCAACACCGTTAACCAGTTGATTTAATTAAATATTGTGGACTTCGTTTTCTTAACAATCTGGCACATCTCTTGCCATTCTTAATAACCAAATAACAAACGATTCATTTTTACCGCCCCCTTTGAGAGGAGTTTTTTTATGAGAAAAAATAATTTCTCGTTGTTTTTGGTTATTCTCTTGGGATTTTGCTACTTAAATTGCGGGTCGGGAGGTGGTTCTTCGGATCCAGTTTCCACCACCGTCGGAAAGTTGGGAGTCGGGTCGGTTGCTACTTTGGATTTAGGATCAAGCGGGAGTGGAGTAATTAACTTTGAAGGTTTAACCGGAAATGAACAGTTTATTTTAGCTACCTCTTCAGTCAGTCAAAATCCTGGCTCAAATTCTATCGGAGTTGCTAGTCTTTCAGGAGATCTAATCCAATGGAAAGTCGATTCACTTCATCAAATAGGGGTTGTTTCCCGAAAAAATTCAGAGTCGGTTTTCGATGCAACGTCAGTCCTTCATGAAAATTTGAGAAGTATTGAAGGAGATGTGGCGCTCTCGATGAGCCGTTCTGAAAATCAAACATCTTCCCGTCTTGCTTTAGATTCAAGCAGCCCTTGTGCAGGAAAAAATCAAAATACCGAAGGTCAAGTCGTTCAATTAAATATTCTTAATAGTTTAAATGGAGGAAGTTACGAATCCAGAAGTTTTGATGTGGTTTATGTCAGCGAAAATTTTATCGCTTATCGCGATCAAAGAGATCGGGGAGCCTTAAGTGATTCGGATCTTCGTCTTCTCATTGACGGTTTCGAGTCAAAGGTAGATCAGGAACGACAGATGTTCGGGCATGAATCAGATCGGGATGGAAATGGAAAAGTCGGCGTTGTGTTTAGCTCAATGCTAAACAATCTTGGGGGATCAGGAGGAATTGTCACCGGATATTTTTACGCCATCGATCTTTATTCTAATTACTCAGCCTCCAATTGCGGGGAGTTCATTTATAGTCATGTTCCTGGAGGATTTATCTCTCGCAACTTTTTCTTATCGAATACCGGACCGACCGTACTTCCCCACGAACTCCAGCATGCGATCAATTACAACCAACATGTGTTTGTGAACAATGGAAGCTCATCCGATTCAGGCCCTCACAACGAGGGAAAAAGTCATTTTGCCGAAGATTTGGTGAACAATTTTATCTCTACCAGTGCTGAAAATCCTTCGAGAGTGGAGCTTTGCTTGGCACTTCCTCTCTCCGCTTTTATCGATGGAACCTCTCTGGCTGATCGAGGATGTGCTTATCTTTACTATCGATATCTCTATGAGCAGGCGGAGTTGGGAAATTTCCCTGGGGTAAAAAACGGAAGTGAATTGATTGGTAAAATAGAGTCAACTTCACTCACTGGATTTGATGCGATTGAAAAGACTATTGGAACTTCGGTCAAAGATGTTTCTCTTAACTTCTTTATCGCCCTTTACCTTTCAAATACCGGTCTTACTTCCGATAACCGATATAATTTTACCGGAATTAATTTACGCGGTCCTCAAAATGATAATCGTGGGACTTATCTAAATGGGCCAGGAGTTTCAGATTTGACAAGTCTACCAACTGCCCGATCGGTTTCTGCCATGAGTGCCGATTACGCACAAATCAGTGGAAGCGCGATTAAGCAGGCTTCTAATGCTTTAAAATTCACTGTTCCAGCTTCTTCGGATATTCGGGCTGTGATTATCCGGGTTCCAGATGAATAGTTTGGAATGGAAAACGAATAAAAAACAGGAATGGAAAAGCAGGAATATTTAGAATAAAAAATGGTTTTGTCTTTTATTCTTTCATTCCTGCTTTTTTATTCGCCTTCTGATTCCTTCCCCTTCTCTTCTTGACCAATTTCCAATAAAAACATAAAACCCCGAAAATGGGATTCAACTGCGGTATCGTCGGACTACCTAACGTCGGCAAATCAACTATTTTCAACGCTCTCACACATGCAGGTGCGGAGGCGGCGAACTATCCATTCTGCACGATCGATCCAAACGTCGGAGTCGTTCCGATGAACGATCCGCGCTTGCAAGAAATCGCCAAACTTTTCAAACCGGAAAAAATTCTCCCGACCACAGTGGAATTTGTCGATATTGCTGGGCTTGTCAAAGGGGCATCCAAAGGGGAAGGGCTCGGAAATCAATTTCTCGGACATATCAAAAGTGTCGATGCAATCGCGCATATCGTTCGCTGCTTTGAAGATCCGAATGTTGTGCATGTCGAAGGCTCGATTGATCCACTCCGTGATATCGAAGTCATTAATACCGAACTCTGTTTGGCCGATCTAGCTACTGCAGAAAAACGTCTTGAAAAACAAATCCGCCTTGTCAAAGCGGGGGATAAACAGGCGACTGCCGAAGCAAATGTATTAGAAAAAATAAAAAAATCACTCGATCAGGGAATTGCCATCCGCGCCCTCTCTTTGACCGACGAAGAAAAACTTCTTGTGCGCGAACTGTTTTTCATCACGGCAAAACCGGTTCTCTATGTCGCCAATGTGGGAGAGAAAGAAATTCATACTCCATCCGATGCCGTTAAAGCGGTTCAGGAGCTTGCTAAGAAGGAAGGAACTGAGTGCGTCGTTCTTTCTGGAGCCATCGAGTCAGAAATATCCTCCCTTCCAGAAGAAGAGCAGGAAGCGTTTCTCAAAGACCTGAATCTTACCGAATCGGGATTAAACCGAATGGCCAGAGCCGGATATAAAATCTTAAATCTTATTTCCTATTTTACCGCCGGCCCGAAAGAGGTGAGAGCTTGGACGATTCAACAAAACACGAAAGCCCCTCAGGCTGCCGGAGTGATTCATACCGATTTTGAAAAAGGATTCATCAAGGCGGAGATTTATCATTTCGATGATCTGATCAAATGCGGATCGGAACAGGCGGTAAAAGAAAAAGGGTTAATGAGACTCGAAGGGAAAGAATATATCGTAAAAGATGGAGATATTATTTTTTTCCGGTTTAATGTTTAAGTTTTCTTTCAACCAATTGCCTCTGAAAAGGGAATCTTTGGCTGATCTTCATTTAAGTAAACACAATTCTAAACCATCAATGAAAGAGAAATCTTTTTTCGTCTCTCGAAAATCTTTTCTTCGCTTTCTTCTTCGATCAACTCATCCGGTTGAATCTTGAAAAGCGGTTGTCCTTTAACAATAATTTTTCCGTCGGAATCTTCCAGAAAATTTTTCACAATCGTTCCACTAAAAGGAACCGAAATTTTATTGAACATCTTCATCACTTCAACAATGAAAAGTGGTTGCCCTGCCTCAAAGTGATCTCCCACCTGAATCATCTGGGGAAGATGCGGTGCCTCTCTGGAGTAGAACATTCCTCCCATAGGAGCTACGATCTCGTCTGATTTTGCCTTTGGTAATGGATTTAAAACCTTAACCAGTTGATTAACGCTCTTTGGATCACTAAATTTTTCAGGAATGATCGCATTGAGCTGATCATCCACTCCTAATTCAAAAAATCCAGAAACCTTTCCAATTTTCGGAATTATTTTTAATAATTCATTCGCAAGCTGAAATCCCTCGTGAGAAGCAATGCAATCTTTCCAAAGGTCTTCGGCTAATTGTTCTGGAGCAGGATTTTTTCTTTCAGCAAATGATTTTTCCCAGAAAGAATAACTTTTTTTGATTCCGCTCTCCGTTTCTAAACGGGAATAAAAAGAGAGAGCATTATTCAAAATTTCTGAATCATGATCCCAAATTTTGTGACAAGGATCTTTTCCTGCTCCATCTTCCAAATTTAGGTATCGATATAAATCTTCGAGAACCTCCATCGGGTTTTTCAGAAAAACAATCTCATCTTTGGATGAACTCCAGGACTTCCCGTCATATCTTCCCAGAAAACCGGCCAGTCGGTGCGGAAAAGAGAGAATCATTTTGATCGGTCTGGTCAGGAGCGTATATTTTCGGAGAGCGATTTTTTTCTCTTCAATGGTTTTAGTCTTTTTGACCCGTTCGTTCCAAATCAGGTCAACATCAACCTCTTTCGCTATTTCTTCCAGCGCACCCACCGCAGCAAGGTAAGACATCATAAAGCGGGTATTCGGTTTGAACAAAACATCTTTACCAAGAATCCAGTTGATCAAACCATAATGGACTGGAAGATTGGTTTGTAAATCTTGGCCGCGAAGAACGGTGACTTTGAGAATGTGAGCGAGTCTTTCAAGATTTTCACCTCTGGAATTTCCATAGCTAACGACCAGCGCAATATTCGAATCGTACGCTCCCGCCAACCGGTAATGCATAAACAGATCGGTATCAGGATCGCGGATTCCAATCCCCTGATCATCGCGGATTTCGTGCTCGACCGGTGAAGACCAGTTTTGGATCAAGCCACCGGCATGCGGCTGCAAACTTTGGTTGGTCGCATTGATTCTTACCTCTCCGCCGGAAATATTTCTCACTAATCTTTCGGGCTTTGGAAGTCGTTTCGCATGAAGTGACAAAAGAGCCATCGCCTCGATCAAACTCTCGACGTAAAAATAATCTTCCCGATTTTCTGGATTGGTAAATTTCAGTTTATAAACCATTTCGGTCACGCGATGTTCCACCTGAATTCGGGTGTTCATCTCCATGAAAAAATGGTTTTCTCCTTCCACAATTGATTCAAAAGTCGAAACACTGTTCAGCCCCACCGCTTTCGCAAACAACTCCGACTGCTCTTCCATTTCGGAAAGAACTTTTAGATCAGCTTTCAGCTCCGATTCACGGGAAGTCCCTTTTGCTTTTGCAATTTCTGCCAGCAAAAGTTCTTTGGTATTGGAGAGTTCCAAAAGTTTTTGTTCGTGCATTTGAAGTGAACAGTCTCTTCCTCCAAGTGCCAAACTCCACTCTCCATTTCCGATTAGCTGGATTTCATTATGTCGGGTATTCTCGATATTCAGTTCAATCAGGAAATTTCTATTCGATCCGGTAGTTAAAACTTTGGACTCAGCCAAAATTTCCAACACTGCCGCTTTGACCTCTTCGATTGCTTTGACAACTCTCTGTCCTTTTCCTCCCCCTCCACCGATATATTTGTAACGGATTCTGTTTTTAGGATATTTTTCCCAGATTTTTTTCGATTCAATCACCGCTTCTTCTTGAAGTTCAGCAACGGTTACCAACTCTTTGGTTGCAAGATAACCAGCCAGTAACAAGCTTTCCGCATTTTCTTCCAGATTCAGTTTAGGATCATATTGAAAATCGAGAGAGTTTTCGGAGGCAATTTTTTTCAAACCGTTCTCATCTTTCGCTTTTCTCAAAAGTGCCAAGGCTGAAATATTATCCACCCCTGGAGTCACCGAGACATTCAATTTTCTCGCAATTTTTTTTGCCTCATCTTTCGCACCGGCTTGTCTGGCAACCTGGGAGGAAGGTCCCATAAAAGTAATACCGGATTTTTCAATCGCTTCAATAAATTCGGCATCCTCCGCCATAAAGCCATACCCTGCAAAAATATGGGTATAGTGATTGGATAAAGCAATTTGGATAATTTCGTGGATTCTTCTGGTTTTTTCTTCCTGACCCGCTCCCATATAATCGGGCACCCGATGGATATTCTGCTTAAAGCGAAATCCTCTCAGCTCGGGAGCAAAGGTCATTGGATAAACAACACTATCTTTTTCAGAGAGCAGAATTCCGTATTCCCGGATACCGATCTGATCAAAAATATCCATCGCCTCTTTTCGGACAGGGCCGCGGCAGACAATCAGACATTTAATGGAGCTGAGATCAAACGAGCGAATCCAGGGTGAGTTGGATTCAGAAAACTGCATAGGTTTATCATCTCTTGAAATCATTATTCAAACTCCCTTTGTACACCGCTCATGGGAGAGGGTTTATATTTTGACATAAGATAAACGAGAGTATTCCCGAGTATTTTTCTTGAGGTTCCCGGCATCACCACACTGGAAACGGAACCCAACGAGAGAGCCTCTTTCGGATTCATGAGTGTTTCTTCATATTTTTTGGAAAGCTCGGCAAGACCGAGATCACGGATCTTTTTCGCCTCTGCTTCCGGCATCCCTTTTTTCAGACCCTCCCGATAATCATGATTGAGTTTTAGGATTTCATCTTTGTAGACATAATCTTTTCCTGCCGGCCCCATCACCGCAATTCGCGCGGTGGGAAGCGTATAAACGACATCGGCACCGGTAAAATAGGAATTGAAAGTGGCGTAAGCCCCTCCAAATGCATTGCGGATAATCAGCGTCAGTCGAGGAGTTCGAATATCGATAATTGAATCGAGCAGTTTTCTTCCTTCTTCGACAATTCCATTCTGCTCCTGCTCTTTTCCCGGTAAAAATCCAGTGGTATCTTCAAGGAAAATCATCGGAATATTGTAAAGATTGCAAAATCGGACAAAACGGGCCCCTTTTCTCGCTGCTCCAATATCGATCTGCCCAGAACTAACGGCAGAGTTGTTCGCAATAAAACCGACGACATGTCCGCCGATTCTTCCAAAGGCGGTGATCAAATTTCTCGCTCGTGCCGGTTGCAATTCAAAATAAACTCCGTTGTCTGTAATCTGCTGAAGAAAAAGGGTGATATCAAACGGGGTATTCATGCCGGTTGGCGAATTAAAAGTTTTTCGAAAAAGAATTTCTTCTTCAAAGGTGAATCGATCGAGCGGATCGGAGGTTGGACTGAACGGAGCACAAGTAGAGTTGTGATCCGGCAAATAAGATAAAAGTCTAAGCGCAGTTTTCAGCGAACCATACTCATCAGGGGTCACAAGATCAACCACGCCGCTTTGGCTATGAACCTTCGGTCCTCCCAGATCATCGGCAGAAATATCCTCTCCTAAAACTGATTTGACGACGCCAGGTCCCGTTAATCCAAAAAATGTGTTTTCGCACTGGATCATGAACGAACCTTGGCGGGGAAGATAAGAGCCACCGCCTGCGTTGAACCCAAACATCAACATAATACTTGGAACTACCCCGCTGATTTTTCGAAGTGCCGTAAACGCTTCACTATATCCATCGAGCCCGCCAACCCCCGCTGGAACGTAGGCTCCGGCAGAGTCGTTCATCCCGATGAGTGGGATTTTATGTTCTCCCGCCATATAAATGATTCGGGCCAATTTACTTCCGTTAGTGGCATCCATCGAGCCGGCTCGCAGCGTAAAATCATGGCCATAGACAGCGACATCGCGATTTCCGATTTTCAAGATACCGGTTACAATCGAGGCACCATCGAGGCTGCTCCCCCAGTTTTGAAAATAGATATTCGGCTCGTTTTCGGTGAGAACTTTGATTCTTTCCCAGACCGTCATTCTCTCTTTGGAATGCTGGATCTGGATTCGATCAACGCCACCCCCCTGCTTCGGTTTTTTAAGAAGTTCTTCTCCCATTTGGAGAGATGCCTCATAAATACCGGCCGGTTTTTCGGGTTTGGTTTCTTCGACAAAAGGATTTTGTAGGGATATGTTTTTCATATTAAGTGATTGTCTCCTATGTCATAACTACTCCGCTTTTGCAAAGAGACAAATATTATAATTGATGGATAGAAGCGATTCTTTTTATTCGGATTAAACTCTATAGAACTGCATATATATGTTTTAAATTAATTCAATTAAAAGGGATTATTTAAACAAAAAATGGTTTAAAAATGCTTGCAAAAGTGAAGTGGGAATGGAAGAGGCCGATAAGATGATGACCAAAAAAATAGGGATTATAGGGGGAGGACAGCTCGCTTTTTTTCTTTCAGAAGCTGCAAAAAAGCTTGGACTTTCTCCGATTGTCTTATCAGAGAGCTTGGACGTTCCAGCCAAACGATCTGCCACTCAGCTATTACAGGGCTCTTTTCAAGATCCAAAAATTTTTCGAACTTTTTTTTCTGAAGTCAAAACCGTTATTTTTGAAAATGAATGGATTAATACCGATCTTTTGGAACAAGAATCGCGTGGAGAAGTTTCTTTTTTTCCTTCCTTAAATGTCATGCAGCGTTTGCAAGACAAACTTTCCCAAAAAGAAGAGTTGGTTCGTTTGGGAATTCCAACACCCCCTTTTATTGTTATCGATCCAACCACCGATCTTCAAAACAAAATCGATGAAGTTTGCAAAAAATTCGGGAAAGCATTCGTTCTCAAATGGAGCCGCAACGGTTATGACGGAAAAGGGATTCTCATCGTCGATTCGGACAAAAAATCTTTTTCGGAAATTACCAATTTTTGTAACAGAGCATTTGAAAACGAATCAATAGTTTATGCAGAACCGATGATTTCTTTTGATCAAGAGCTGGCCCTTGTCGCCGTCCGATCGACTCAAGGGGAATTTATTCATTATCCGCTTGTCGTTTCGGTTCAAAGAGAGGGAACCTGCCAATCGGTTTTCGGAACTGCTGAAAATTTTGGCATTCCGATCGAACTGCAGAACGAAGCGATTTCCAATGCCAAAAAACTGGCAGACGAGTTGAATCTAGTCGGCTCATTTGCCATTGAATTTTTCATGACCTCTGAAAAAAAATTGCTGGTGAATGAAATTGCCCCACGAGTCCACAATTCAGGGCATTACACGCTTGAAGCTTCTGTTTGCAGCCAATTTGCCAATCATCTCAAAAGCATTCTCGGGATGAAACTTTCTTCTCCCAAAACAAAACCTTATTTTGCCATGTTAAATCTTCTCGGTCCTGATAAAATCAGTATTGATCAACTGGAGAACTATCAACCGAAAAAAGCTTGGAATATTTTTGTTCACTGGTATGGAAAAAAGTCGCTTCGTCCTAAAAGAAAGATGGGGCATATCACCGCTTTTGCCGAGAATGAAAATGAAAGCAAAAAAATGATCGAAAATCTTCAACGATTCGAAGCAGAATGGATCAACGAAATGAAACAGATGGCAACTTCCAGTTCTAAAATCTAGCAGCAAGCAATCTCGTCCGGAAGAGATAAAAGTAAGGAGAATTTTATGAACAAATCAAAAGCACAAGTAGTCATCGCGATGGGAAGCAAAACCGATCTTCCAATCATGCAAGAGGCGGGTGAAGCCCTGAAGCGATTCGGAATTTCCTATCGTCTCCAGATTTTATCGGCGCATCGCACCCCTCATGAGGTAGCCCAGTTTGCCGAATCGGCGCGAAAAGAAGAGGTGAGAGTGATTATTGCCGGTGCAGGAGGAGCAGCCCATCTTCCCGGAATGATCGCTTCTTATACAGAACTACCTGTGATCGGGGTTCCAGTTCCCATCGGCGTTTTGCAGGGACAAGATGCGTTGCTCTCAATAGTTCAGATGCCAAAAGGGGTTCCAGTTGCAACCGTCGCGATTGGAAATGCTTGGAATGCAGGGGTTTTGGCTGCCCAAATCATCGGTTCACATTCCTCTGTAGAATCTCAGGAAATTCTTGATAAAGTTTTGAAGTATAAAAAAGAGATGCGTGAAGAGGTGATAAAAAATTCGGTGATTTCCTAAATAATCTGCGTAATAGAATCTTTGAATATTGAGTAGATCTTTAAATCTATTTTAAAATTCAAGGTTTAGATTCAGTAGTCGGAAGAGGAGATTTTAAAAGCTGATATTTTTGAACTGCGGCGTTGTGTTCGGCCAATGTTTTTGAAAACTGATGGCTTCCATCTTTTCTTCCCACAAAAAACAGATATTCTGTTTTAGCCGGATAGAGTGCCGCTTCAAGACTTTTAACTCCAGGATTTGCAATCGGAGTGGGAGGAAGTCCCTTTCTTAAATAGGTATTATAGGGCCCATCCCGAAGAAGATCTTCTTTTCGGATATTCCCATCAAAATTTGGAATTCCATAAATAATAGTCGGATCGGTGGCGAGTGGAATCCCTTTCTTGAGCCGATTGTGAAATACACTGGAAACGAGTGCTCGCTCTTCATTTCTTGCCGTCTCTTTTTCAATGATCGAGGCAAGTGTGACTGTTTGATCGACTGTCATTCCAAGCTCTTTAGCTCTTCGGATTAATTTATCCGGAAAATTTTTCTTAAAGTTTTTCACCATTAATTTGAGGATTTGATCTTCATTGATATCTTTCGTGTATTCATAAGTGTCAGGATATAAATAACCTTCCAAATTCGTCGCCCCTTCAATCCCCATTTTGAGAGTCATCTCATAAGACAAACATTTTTGAATAAAAGCGTTCGGATCTGAAATAATCTTTTTTTCGTATAGGACTTTTGCGATATCACGAATAGAATATCCCTCGGGAATGGTAAAACTGTAGTGGATACTTTCCCCTTTCACCAATTTGTCGACCAGTTCTTTGGGTGTAATATTAGGATCAAATTTATATTCACCCGCTTGAAGCACGGAAGAAAACTTCCGCAAATGAAGATAAATTCTCATCTGGAAGGCGCTTGAAATAAGTCCGTTTTCTTTCAAACTTTGGGCAATTTGATGAACTTTTTCCCCTTTTTTGATATCAATGACTCCCCCTTTTCCATAGGAGCGGTTCGGAAAAGTGCGAACCTCATAATAAAAAGCTCCCAATAAAAGTAGTAACAACAGAAAGAATAAAAATTTTTTCATTCGGTTCTCCTTGCGAGATAATCTTCTAAAATAAGACAGGCGGCGATTGCATCAATCGCTTCTTTGTTTTTCTTCGCTTTTTTTCCTGAGAGCTTTTCTCTTGCTTCCCAACTCGTGAGTCTTTCATCGGCAAATTCAATCGAAAGATCGACATTTTTCTCTTTTAAGAATTTTTCTAAAATTTTAACAAAATTTTTTATTTTTTTGGATTGGGCACTCTCCGTTCCATCCATATTATAAGGAAAACCGACCACCAACTTCTTTAGTGAATACTCTTGGATTACTTCGAGAATTGTTTCAAGATCTTGCTCCAAATTTTTTCGGAAAATTGTTTGAAGAGGAAAAACTGCGCTATTTTCCGATGAAATCGCCACTCCGATTCTTTTCTCTCCGATATCTAAAGCGACTATTTTCATTTCAAAACCTTAGTGTTTGTTTCATTGAAGTTCAATCGATCTTACGAATCATATTCAATCAAAACGGAGCTGGCGAGAATTTTTTAATTTGTATAAGTTTATCTTTATGAGCGACACAAGAATCCATTTAATCATCTCTGGAATTGTCCAGGGAGTCTCTTTTCGAACTTCTACTCTGAAAGAAGCACTTCGCCTGAATTTGACAGGTTGGGTAAAAAACTGTCCAGACGGTTCAGTTGAAACCGTGGCAGAAGGAGAGGAAAATAAAATTGAGGAATTTATTCTTTGGTGTCGCCAAGGACCTTCTCTGGCAAAAGTAGAATCGTTAAAAATCAGAAAAGAAAATTTTTTAGGGGAATTCAAAAACTTTTCGATTCGATACTAATTCCTCCCAACGTCTCTTGTATTCAAAATTGAATTTGCAATATTTCAAGTCTAGGGAACAGATAGGGTTGCCTCTACAACAAATTAAAATAAAAAAGGGGGATGATTTTTCATCCCCCTGAATTATTTCAAAAACATTTCGTCTCAAATTAAATAAACTTTATCGCCTGAATGAATTTCTGGAAAGGTCTTGAGTAGATTTCAAACTGCTCGCCAGGAAAACTTGCCGTGATGTTCACTGCAACACTATCTCTAAGCAATGTAATTTGAATCTGCTGAACTTTTTGGCCTGGCTTAACATTTTGTAAGGCTTGAGCCTCTTCAGGTCCTAACATCTGCTTCATTGCGGCTAGATCCCACTGACAAATCATCTGCATCGCTGGAACACCGCCGACATTAATCTGCTTTTCATCAACGACTTTAAAACTTTGAATGCCACGAGCTTTTACTGCTTCTTTAATTTTATTGAAGTAAGTTGCCAAATCGACCGGCTGAGTAAGTCGCTCTTTTGTAAGAATGACATTAGGTCGAACATTTTTATCAGTGGAGGGAATGGTTAAGGTGATCATTCCTTGATCTTGCCAATTGGTTGGAAGTTCAACTTCCATATCTCCTAAAACAAGTTTCGCCATAAATAAGCTCCTTTTTTGATCGTTTATCGCTTTCCCCTCTAACTAAATAGCCTAACATTTATGAAATATTCTGCAAACTTTTTTTCAGTGAAATCAGATATCTAAATTTCTTACATTCAGAGCATTCTTCTCAATAAACTCTCTTCTCGGTTCAACCTGATCTCCCATTAAAACGGTAAAAATCTCATCAGCTTCTACCGCATCATCCACCTTCACTTGGAGAAGAGTTCGTGTGGCAGGATTCATCGTAGTTTCCCAAAGCTGGGAAGGATTCATCTCTCCCAATCCTTTATAACGTTGAATATATTGTCCCTCTTTTCCATGTGAAAGAATTGCATCTTTTACATCCTCAAGATTTTTCAAAATTAGTTCTTTTTCTTTTAGATACACAAAGTACGGCCCTTCTCCCAAATCTTTAAAAGATTTGAAGAGATTTTTCAGCTCTAGAAAATCGGGAGAATTCATCAGCTCAACATTAATCACTGTTTTATAAGAAGAACCATTGTGAAGCGTTTTATAAACCAGCTTTTGGGCTGAATGCTCTTCATCCGACTCAAGTTCTAATTGTAAATCTTTCATTTCAGGATGGCCAGAGACAATTTCCTTAGAAAGTTTATCAGTTTCAATATCGAGTTGTTTCGGTTTTTTAAGAATTTCTTCGTTAATTTCAGTCTTTTCTACCAAGGAGGAAATCACCCTTGGATCCCCTTTTCTCTTCATATGATTCAGAATTTTCGAATAGCGAATCAAGGTTTTCACCAGAATTTCTAATGCTTTTCCGATGATCTCTTTTCCTTTCACCTTCAATCGTAAATCTTCAACTCCGAGTTCAATGAGATAGTTTTCCAGCGTTGTATCATCTTTAATATACTTTTCGCTTTTCCCTTTTTTCACTTTATAGAGCGGCGGTTGAGCAATGTAGAGATAACCTTTTTCGATGATCTGCGGCATTTGCCGATAAAAGAAAGTTAAAAGCAAGGTTCGAATATGAGCACCGTCAACATCCGCATCGGTCATGATGACGATATGATGGTAACGGAGTTTTTCGATATTATAATCCTGCTCTCCAATCCCGGTTCCGAGCGCGGTAATCATCGTGCGGATTTCGTCGGAAGTGAGCATCTTGTCAAAACGGGCTTTTTCAACGTTCAAAATTTTTCCTTTGAGCGGAAGAATTGCCTGATTTCTTCTATCTCTCCCCTGTTTCGCCGAACCTCCAGCTGAATCTCCTTCTACCAGATACAATTCCGATGCTTTTGGATCTTTTTCCTGACAATCAGCCAATTTTCCCGGAAGTGATCCAACCTCTAAAGCCGATTTTCGACGAACCAAATTTCTTGCATTTCGAGCCGCAATTCGCGCTCTCGCCGCATCGACCATTTTCGCCGCAATTTTTTTGGAAACAGAGGGTTGTTCTTCTAAAACATTCGAGAGCTGTTCACTTACCAATGATTTTACCAATCCTTCAATATCACTGTTCCCCAACTTTCCTTTAGTTTGACCTTCAAATTGAGGATCGGGAAGTTTTACCGAAATAACTACGGTAAGTCCTTCGCGAATATCCTCTCCTTCCAATCCTTCTTCTTTCAGATCTTTGAGAAGATTGTTTTTAGCAAGATAGGTATTAAAAGTTCGGGTAAGTGCCGACTTGAAACCACTCACATGCGTTCCACCCTCATGGGTGTTAATATTATTGGCAAAGGAAAAAATTTGTTCGGCATAACCATCATTCCATTGCATCGCAATCTCAACAATAATCTGATCTTTCTCTGCTTTGAAATAAACTGGCTTTGGATGAATGGGAGTTTTTCTTTGATTAAGATGTTCAACAAAACTGATAATTCCACCTTCATATTGAAAAAGATGTTTTTTATCGCTTCTTTCATCGATAATCTGAATCTTGATCCCTTTGTTCAGGAAAGAGAGCTCCCGCAATCGATTGCTGAGAATATCAAAATTATATTCAAGTTTTTCAAAAATTTGGGGATCCGGTTTAAACCAAATTTTAGTTCCTCGCTTGTCACTTTTTCCTGTTGTTTCGAGAGGCTTATATGGAACTCCTCGCTTATATCGTTGATGATAAACTTTCCCATCTCGTTTGATTTCAAGATCGAGCTCTTCGGAAAGCGCATTCACGCAAGAAACCCCAACTCCATGTAATCCGCCCGAAACTTTATAAGCACTGTGCTCAAACTTTCCACCCGCGTGAAGTTTGGTGAGAACTACCTCTGCAGCGGAAACCTTTTCTGTTGGGTGAATATCGACCGGAATTCCACGACCATTGTCTTCAACGGTGATGGAATTATCAATGTGGATTGTGACTTCAATGGCATCGCAATATCCGGCGAGTGCTTCGTCAATCGAATTGTCGACTACTTCGTAAACCAGATGATGAAGACCGGGACTTCCGGTCGAGCCGATATACATGGCAGGACGTTTTCGAACGGCATCAAGCCCCTCAAGAATTTTGATCGAACTAGCATCATATTTTTCGGCGTTTGGATTTTCTTTCCCAGCTGCTTTGTTCAAGTGATTCCTCCATTATTCTCCTCTTAGAATTCTATCGAAAAGGAGATTTGCAGAGCTTCAAACTATGAAACCTCTACAGGCAAACTTTTAAATTATCAGGACTTTTTAACATAAATTCGGATCAGATCAAGGGAATTTAAAAATTTATTTTCCTCTCCAACCTGCAATTTTATTCGATTTGCTAATTGGCAACTATTTTTCCCTGAACTAACCGAAAATTTTTTCCATGGAATTGATGAAAGCTATTCTGAGGGGGAGCAATCGAGGTTAAAAACACTTGAGTCTGATTTTTTTCCAACGCTTTCAAAACTTTCAGACTCCTGATTTCATCCAACTCACTCAACAGATCATCAAAAAGTGCTATCGGAAAAAGATCAAACTTTCTCATTAATTCAGTTTCAGCCAGTTTTAGGGAGGCAACCACCAGGCGATGTTGTCCTTGCGACCCTTCCTCCTTTAGATTTTTATTGTGAAGAAGATAGTTCCAATCATCCCGATGAGGACCGACCAGGATTTGGAGTCGATCGATCTCATCTTGGGATCTTTTTTCCATCTCTTCTTTTAGAAGATGGTGTATTTCTAGAATCGACAAACCTTCCTGAATGGAATTGAGATAGGGTTGATAATAAAACTTTGTCTTCCAGCTCGATTCAGCAATTTCCTGAAAAATCGAATTTAAATAAATAGAAAGTTCTTTGCTAAACTCAAATCGCTGAACGATAATTCTTGATCCAATTTCTGCTAATTTTTCATTCCAGACTTCCAACTCATTAAGAGTCGGATTCTTTCCCATTTTTTTCGATTCTTCTATTAGTCTTAATTTTTGTTTTAAAACTTTGCTGTAATTTTGAATATCGAGAGAAAATGATTCAGACAAAATGGAAAATAAATGATCAAAATACTCTCGTCTAGAACTTGGTGAAGAGCGAAAAAGTCGAGTCGAATCAGGTGTAAACAAAATGATTGGAAAAAGTTTTCTTAAACGTCGATAAGGTTTTGGTGTTTTTTCGTTTAAGAGAATTTTTTTTTCAGCTGGAAAAATTTCAACTTTCAGATCATAAAAAAGTTCTAATAATTCAAACTTTGCTGAAATTTGTGCTTTTTCTTCTGTGTGTAAGATCAGAGAGCGGAGCTCACTCACTCGAAAAGAACGAAGTTCTGATAGAAAATAAATTGCTTCCAAGATCGATGTTTTTCCCTGCGCATTCTCTCCAAAAAAGAAATTAAACTCTGAGTGAGGGAAAAATTCTTGTTCTTGAATATTTCTAAAATTCCTGATTTTCAGAAAACGGAGAATATTTCCTTTGATCTCGGAATCGTTCATTGAAGAAATATTTTGTGCAATATTGGATTCGTTCACTGTTTTTTTCACGATCTGGATTAAGAAGAGGTTGTTTTCCGGTCTGTAAAAAAATAAAAGGAGGAACATTCTTAAATTTGCTTCAAAATTACTTAAATCAAATCCTCATCGGCATTATCACACTTAAAAACCCCCGATCAAATTCTGAACGGATCACCGACGGACCAGACTCTCCGTTAATTTCAATAATCACTTTTTCATCTTTTAAAACGGCTAATACATCCAGAAAATAACGGGCGTTAAAACCGATATTCAGTCTTTCACCTTTATAATCAGCTGATAATTCTTCTCTCGCTTCTCCAAGATCGGGATTGGAAGCAGAAAGTTCAAGAGTTCCATTACTTAAACTAAATTTGATTCCACGGGTTTTATCACTCACCAAAACAGAAACTCTTCGGAGTGCTCCTACCAGAGAATCTTTTTCCACAACTAAATATTTATCCTGTTTTTTTGGAATTACCGCCTGATAATCAGGAAAATCTCCATCGACTAATCGGGAAACTAGAGTAACTCCTCTTCTTTTTGCGATCAGGTTTCGTCCATCAATGACTAAATTAACAAGATCATTATTATCCTGTTCAACAGAATCAGAACTCCCAACTAAACGTTTTAGTTCATAAACCCCTTTTTTTGGAACAATCACCCCTTTTTCCAGCTCGATCTTCTGACTTAAATCTCTTTCCACGTAAGAAAGTCGATGTCCATCGGTTGCGACCATTCGAAGACCATTTTCATTTACTTTTTCAAGATAAACTCCATGGAGATTATAACGGCTTTCATCACTTGAAATAGCAAACGAGGTTTTATCGAGCATCTCTTTCAAACCATTGGCAGGTAAAGAATAGGAATTTTTTTCATCAATCGCAGGTAAATTGGGAAATTCTTCCGGTGGAAGTCCTGCAATTTTAAATTGAGATTTTTCTGAACTGATCTCTAATCGGTTTTGATCTTTTTTCTTGATATGAATTTCTTCGGATGGGAATTCTTTAATCAAATCGTAAAGACTTTTTGCCAAAACACAAAATTTCCCTTCTTGAATAACATTGGCATCTGCTTGAGTGATGACTCCAACTTCTAAATCAGTGGCTGTCACATGAACTTTTCCATCTTTTGCTTCAAGAAGTGCATTCGATAAAACCGGCATCGTTGTTTTTCTTTCGACAACCGATTGAGTCCAACTAATTGCATCAAGGAATTGTTTTCTATTTGTTTTGAATTCCATACATTTTCTCCTTTTTAAAAGACTCTTTCTTATTAAGAATATATTTATTTAATTAGTAGTCTCTAGTAAGGGCTGTGAATCTGTGAATAAGTAATTCAACTCACTTTAAAATGTGACTTTTTTTCTTTCAAACTTCCTGAACAGTTTTTGTTTATTAAAAAATTATCGGATGACAAATATTAGATAACAGTTTTCGCACAAGTTTATAATCTTTTTTTTCACACCCGGTTTGTGGATAAGTTTTCCTCTTTTAATGGTAAATTCTAGGTCTAATTCTTGTAGTAAGTCACTTGGTTTTGTTGAGTAATCACATTCTCAGCGGATAAAAAATCTCTTTTTATTTTCAAGATCAAGATAAAAATAATCTAGGAGTTAATTCTGATGAATTTTAATCTTATGTAGGTCAATTTCCTACATCTTACCAAGCAGTAATTTATTGAAAGCGGTTAAACCGAATTGAATCTTCATCCGATCAAATTTAAGAGGTCTATTAAACGAGTTAGCTTAAAAAACAAAAATGAAGTGAATTATATCAGCAGAATTTTTTCCAAAGAATCGACCTCTTTTTTGAAACTGGGATCTTCCGAAATCTTTTTCTCTATTTTTTGGACGGCATGAACCACAGTAGAATGATCTTTTCCACCAAACTTCAACCCAAGTTCAGGAAAGGAGGATTTGACATATTTTCTACAGAGATACATCGCAATTTGACGAGGACCAGTCAATGTTTTAAGACGTCTGGAAGATTTGAGTTCAGCCAATTTGATATGATAATGATCGGCAACCAGTTTTTGAATCGATTCAACGGTTAAATGGCGTGAATTGTCTGGCAAAATATTTTTCAAAACCTCTTTCACCAAGTCGACTGTAATTTCTGATCCAACCAGTGAAGCAAATGCACTAACCCGAATCAAAGAACCTTCCAGCTCTCGAACATTTGAGCGGATATTGGTTGCCAAAAACATTGCAACATCATCGGAAATAAGAATTTGATCATGCTCTGCCTTCTTTTTGAGGATGGCGACTCGGGTTTCAACATCGGGAGGTTGAATATCCGCGATCAAACCCCATTCAAACCTTGATCTTAAACGCTCTTCCAACTGTGTAATATCTCTCGGAACCCGATCGCTGGTTAACACTACCTGTTTTCTCGATTCATAAAGATAATTGAAAGTATGAAAAAATTCTTCTTGAGTTCTCTCTTTTCCGGCGATGAATTGCACATCATCGACTAAAAAAACATCACAAGAATCTCGGAATTTTTTTCTGAACTCGAACATTTTCTCGTAGCGAATCGAGTTAATTAACTCATTGGTAAAACTTTCACCCGAAATATAGATAATTCGAGCATTTTTATTCTTTTTAAGAATTTCGTGCCCTATGGCGCTTAATAAATGAGTTTTTCCTAGTCCGACCCCCCCATAAATAAAAAGGGGATTGTAGGTTTTAGCTGGAGCATTTCCAACTGCCATTGCTGCTGCATGCGCGAATTGATTGGAAGAACCGACCACAAAAGTTTCAAAAGTATATTTTGAACTGAACTGTTCGGAAAGTTTTTGGTTTTCCGAATGAGTTTTGGGTTCAACTTTTTTGGGCAAGCTTAGTGATTCTTCGGGAGTGATCTCAAACATTAGTTCATGTTCGGTCGAGGTAATTTTAAAAAGCTCGAACTTGATAAGATGAAGATAATTTTCTGTAATCCAGTCTCGAATGAATTTATTTGGCACCTCTATTTTGAGATGACCTGAGCTCCCCATGGAAAAGGTTGCAGGCTTGATCCAATTATTGAAATTCAATTCACTGACTTTGGTTTTCAGAGAATCGACTAATTGTAGAACGACATCACTCACACCTACACCCCATCACGAAGATGAAAAATTAATGAAAAATCATGGTTTTAGACAAAAGAAAGCCACAAATTATCCACATCTGTGAATAATAAGAAATCATTAGCGATAACAATAGGTTACTTGGCTTGAAAGACAGTCAGTAACTTCCACTACAGGTGGGTTTAGCTCAAATTGCTTAAAAACAACTTGATTTTTAAACTATTTAAACTAAACCCTACATTCCCTCGAATGCAAGTTGCATTGAAATGAACTTTATAAATTATGGTTTTAAAGACTAAAGTTTTGTATTTAAGATTTTAAAAATTATGTAAATCAAAAATCACAATAATAAATTTTAAATATTTTATCTCATCTAAAGAAATTTATTTTTAATAAAGATTTTGAGAGAAATTTTCAAAAAACAACTTTGGATTTGTAGCAGGAGAAAAAAAAATTGCAAGCCAATTTTCTTTAAAAAAAAATCATTCGAAAAAACATGAGTCTTTTCGCGTTGACAAAGTAACCTAAAGATGATTTTTCCGGATTCGCGAAACAAAAATTAATTGAAGTGAAAGATAAATCAGGGAGATTTAAAAATGAAGAGAACCTTCCAGCCCAGTAAAATCAAGGCTAAGCGCAAGCATGGATTCAAAAAACGAATGGAGACGACTGCAGGTCAAAACGTTCTCAAGAGAAGAAGAGCAAAAGGACGTAAGCGCTTGACGGTAAAAGTTTCAAAAAAATAATTTTTATTTTTTCAAATAGACTTTTGTTTGTAAAATTCAAAAAAAAATTGAATGGGAAAAAATACTTTTTCTAAAAAAAATAGAATTCAACAAGGGGGAGAATTTAAAAAAATTTTAGATTTCGGAGAAAAAAAACATACCTCCTCTTTTATCATTTTTACTTTTCCTACTCTTTCGAATATCAATCGTTTAGGCATTTCAATTTCAAAAAAAATTGCTAAAGCTCACGAAAGAAATCGATTCCGAAGACTGATTCGCGAAACATTTCGAAAACAGAATTTTCAAAAAGGATTCGATTTGGTTTTTTTGATCAAGTCGTCCATCATCAATAAAAAAAATTATCAAATATTTCAGGAGCTTGAGAAGTTTTTTAACGATTATATCCACAAGGAACCCAAAGCTTGCTCACAGAATTAATCACAATTTTTTTTACCCTTTATCAAAAGCTAATTTCTCCTTTGAAACCAGCTTGTTGTCGATTTTATCCTAGCTGTTCAGAGTACATGATTCAGTCGATTAAAAAAAATGGGCTGTTGAAAGGAATTCTCAAAGGATCGTCAAGAGTTTTGAGATGTCATCCGCTTCACTCAGGTGGATATGATCCAGTTTAGAAATATAAAAAGCGAA
>CAZQOW010000005.1:0-4854 GCA_964595045.1 uncultured Pseudomonadota bacterium | reverse complement strand
TGTCATCCGCTTCACTCAGGTGGATATGATCCAGTTTAGAAATATAAAAAGCGAAGAACAGAAATGAAAATTTATGAATAATGAAAAACGTTCTCTTTTAGCCATTAGTTTATCCGCTTTAATTTTTGTGGTTTATTATGCTTTTTTCTTCAAACCACCGATTGATCCTCCTTCTACCACTCCTCCTCCAAAAGTAGAAAAAATGCTTGTCAATGAATCGCAGCAGACGGCGATTCCTGGCCAGATTAAAAAATCGGAAGCTTTGGCCACAGAAACCGTGATTCCGTTAAAAACAACATTGATCGATAATTCTCTTTATCAGGTGGAGCATTCTAATCAAGGAGGGGTAATCCAAAAATTTTTAGTGAAAGGGTATCAGGAAAAAGTTGAAAAAAATTCCCCTTTAGTGAATCTGTTTAAACAAACTACCCCAAAGAATTTTTTGATTACTTTTCACTCTTCTAATTTTACTCTGCCGGAAATTCTTTCGTATCGTGTATTACAAGAAAGTTCAAATCGAGTTGAATATCAATGGCAAAATGAACAGCTAACAATTACCGAGCAGATTGAGTGGAATCCAAATGATTATCTGGCAAATATAAAAGTAATTCTTGAAAATCGTTCGACCACCTCTCTTGAAACATCTCCTGGTATGAGAATTGAAACCGCTCAGCATCCCAAAAAAGAACATAACTGGTGGAGTTTTATCCAGGGACCCGAAGATCTTAAATATCCAGTTTTATATCAGGATAACAAGATCACTCGACATCAAGACGTTGGAAAGCTTCTTCCAAATAACGAGCAAAAGGGAGGGGTTCAGTGGATCGGTCTCGAAGATCGTTATTTTTTATGGTCGATTATATCCCGAGCTCTTTCGGCTGAACAAACCGTCCAATATGGATTCAAAGATGGAAATATTCTTTTTCTCGAATTGATCTATCCGAAGGAAATGATTGCTCCCAATGGAAAAATTGAAAAAGAATTTACAGTGTATGTTGGACCTAAAAAAATTGAACAATTGAAAGCGGCTAATGCCCATCTCGAAGAAGCGGTTGATTATGGTTGGTTTAGTTTAGTGGCTCATCCCATTCTTTTTTTATTAAAGTTTTTTTATCGATGGGTTGGAAATTGGGGAGTAGCGATTATTCTCCTGACTGTTTTTATCAAATTGATTCTTCATCCGATCAATAAAAAAACGATGGATTCGATGAAGTCGATGCAGAAATTGCAACCACGTCTCGCCGAACTTCGAGAAAAATTTAAAAATGATCGAGAACGACTCAATGTAGAGATGATGAGTCTTTTCAAAACTCATAAAGTAAATCCAATGGGTGGATGTTTACCGATGCTTCTTCAAATGCCGGTTTACATTGCATTGTATAAGGTTCTCTACAATGCGATCGAGCTGTATCACGCTCCGTTTTTTGCTTTTTACAAAGATCTTTCAGCTCCAGATCCATATTTCATTCTTCCAATTCTTTTGGGGATTTTTATGGTGATTCAGCAGAAAATGACCCCTTCAGCCGCCCAAGATCCGGCTCAGGCGAAGGCGATGTTGATGATGCCGATTGTCTTTTCAGTTTTCATGCTCTTTTTACCGGTTGGATTGGTTATTTATATTTTCGTCAATACCTCCACGACGGTCATTCAACAATATCTTCATCAGCACGATCTTGGATTCAGCGATCTGATCCGGCGGAAAAAGAAGAGCTCTTGAGTCTTTTACGTTTCTTGCCTATAGCTTCTTCTGATGGAAACTTTCTCCGAACAAGATACGATCGCCGCGTTGGCAACCCCTGCGGGTGAAGGCGGAGTTGCGATTGTCCGAATCAGTGGAGTTCTAGCACCAGATATTTTGAATAAATTATTCAAAATAGCGGAGTCCTGTAGGGGCGACCCGGCGGGTAGCCCCCGCCAAGAAAATATTCCAATAAAATGGAAATCCCATCATCTTTACTACGGCCGTCTGATCGGCCTCCAAAGCGAACTCCTCGATGAATGTCTCGCAGTTTGGATGAAAGCACCAAACTCGTTTACAGGTGAAGAGGTGGTAGAATTTCATCTCCATGGTGGAAAACTAATATCTCTCAAAGTGCTCCAAACTATTTATCAACTCGGAGCGCGCCCCGCAAACCCAGGTGAATTCTCACAACGCGCTTTTCTCAATGGAAAAATTGATTTGACTCAAGCGGAAGCGATTGCAGACATGATTGCCGCAAAATCGGAACGCTCCCTCTCCCTCGCTCAAGCACAATGGCAGGGGAAATTCTCTGGCCCAGTCCAAGAACTTCGAAAAATATTGATCGAGCTGTTAGTCAATTTAGAAGCGGCGGTTGATTTTCCTGAAGAAGAGATAGAAATCATTCATTTCGAAGCGACAAAACGGTTGATTGAAAAATCGGTTTCTCAAATTCAACAATGGTTGATCGATTATGAATTAGGAAAAATTTTGCGAGAAGGATTAACGATTGCGCTCATTGGAAAACCGAATGTTGGCAAAAGCAGCCTACTCAATCTTCTCGTAAAAGAAGATGCGGCGATTGTTCATGATGAACCAGGAACGACTCGCGATGCGATCGAGCGTCAGATCAGCTTAAACGGTCTTTCCGTCCGATTTGTTGACACAGCTGGAATGCGGGAAACAGAAGGGGTTGTAGAGCAGAAAGGAATCGAGCGATCTCGCCAATGGTTTGAAAAAGCAGATTTGGTGCTCGTTTTACTCGATGTTTCTTCTCCCTTAGAGAAAGAAGATTTTGAGGTTTTAGAACTGGCAAAAAGTAAGAAGTCGATTTTGATTTTAAATAAAGTCGATTTGCCAGCGGCATGGAGTCCGACCGATCTCGTTCCAGAGAGCAGTGTCATTCCTGCGGAGGCAGGAATCCCCCTCTCAACCAAGACCTCTGCAGGTTTGAAAGATCTGGAGTTAGCCATCTTTTCCCAATTCGGAATTCAAGATCTTGAAAAAGAAGATCATCTTTTACTCAATCAACTTCGCCATAAGCAGGCGCTTGAAAAAGCTCTTTCTTCCCTTTCTACCGCCATTCAAGCCCTAGAAAATCACTATTCTCCGGAGTTTGTCGCGGCGGATATTCAATCCTCTATCCGTTATTTGGGAGAAATTATTGGAGAAGTGAGTACGGAAGATGTTTTGGGAGAGATTTTTGGGCGTTTTTGCATCGGTAAGTAAAATGGAATCTCTCTATTGACTTTCCGTAATGAGCTAAAGTAAGTGCTCACTTACCTTATATGAATGCAAAATTATCTACGCGACTCTCTTTTGATGAAAGAGAAAATAAAATTCTTGATGCTGCAACTTCTCTTTTTTCCCAAAATGGTTTTAATGGAACGACGACTAAAGCAATTGCCGAAGATGCTGAGGTTAATGAAGCTTTGCTTTACCGCCATTTTCCAACCAAAGATGATCTTTACACTGCCTTAGTTCAACGAAAATTCGAAGAATGGAAAACACAAGTTCTTCCCATTTTAGAAAAAACTTTAGAACAACCACTCTTAAAAGGTCTTTTTGAAATTGCTAAAAACTTTGTTTCGAGAAATCGAGATTGTCCAGATCACTTTCGTATTATGCTTTTTTCAGCACTTGAGAATCACCATTTGAGCCAACTTTTTTTTGAACAGAAACCGCCTTTAATTGAATTTTTAGAAAAATTTTTTAAAGAAAAAATGAAGAGAAAAGAGATGAAAAAACAAAACCCTGAGATTTTGGCAAGAACGTTTTTAGGAATTATGCTCCATCACGTTTTGCTGAGAGAGATTTTTAAGGCAAAAAACTTTTATTCGCATTCTGAAACTGAAGAATTGAAAAGTTTCGTGCAGATTTTTGTGGAAGGAGTTCTTCCATGAAAAAACTTTTATCATTTATTCTTTGCTTTGGATTTGTTTTTTCTCCTTTCGCTCAGGCAAAAAATGTAAACAAAACGATGAATCTTCGAGAGTGCTATGAGGCGGCATTAAAACAGAGTGAAAGAATTCCAATTTCAGATGAAGAGATTAAGCAGGCGCAAGCAAGATTTACCCAAGCTTTAGGATTAGTTTTACCTAAAGTGATGATTAAACTTTCCGAGCTTTTACAAGATCCGAGTCAGTCTGGTACTCAAGGAAGTAGTTTTGCAAATACTTTCACCCGATTCAGTACCCCCCAAGCAGCCATTAATATGGTCCAGCCGATTTTTCATGGATTACAGGAAATTTATGCCATGAAAAGAGCGCGTACGACTATCTCGCAAAAAAAATATAATCAGCAAAATGTCGAACGACTTTTATATCGAGATGTGGCGATTTCCTATTACACCATTGCCCAAATCGAGATGAATTTAAGAACGAATCAAAAAATCCTCGAAACGGTACGTCGACAACTGACTGATTTGAAAAAAAGGATTGATTTAGGAAAAAGTAGAAATAGCGAGCTGAGTGCACAAGAGGCAGTTGCCAGTCTTCTCGAGGCGAATATTGAAAGAAATAAAGGGGATGAAAAAGTGGCCTATGACATGCTCTCTTTTTTAACGGGTCTCGATCCTCATCCTCCAATCGACATGCGAGAGCTTTTCGATGAAAAGCTGAAACCGATCGACTATTATATCACTCAAGTGGATCATCGTCCTGATGTGGAAGTAGCGCGCAAAGCGGTCGAGATCGCACAATCCAGTGCAAAGATTACAAGAGGAGCTCTTTTGCCGCAGATGGATTTGACCGCAAATTATTATCCCTACCGAGTCGGTTTTCAAAAAGATATTCATTGGGATGCAACCGTGACGATGAATATCCCAGTGTTTAATTTCGCGATTTTTGGAGAATTGAAAGAGATGAATTCGAAAACCAGAGAAGCGTGGTGGCAAG
>CAZQOW010000004.1:0-34375 GCA_964595045.1 uncultured Pseudomonadota bacterium | reverse complement strand
GGAGACCGATTGGCTAATCAAAAAATTTCCGCTGGAACGAAGAAATGGACTACTCCCACTTTCTCGAATCGATTGTTTAGTAAAACGACTTCCCAAAGTCATATCCGCACGATCTTCTAAAATCGGTTGAATCAAGTGGGGAATTTCTTCAGGCAAAAATTGTAAGTCTGCATCCATTTGTGTTACAACCGAACGGGAAATATTTTCAATTCCCTGACGAATCGCATCCCCTTTTCCACGATCGGGATTAGTTTGAATATATTTTAAATACGGGATTTTTTTTTGGAGTGATTCTATAATCTTTCGGGTTTCATCAAGTCCGGAGTCAACCACAACAATTTCAGCACCCGGACAACTTTGGGAGACACGCGTCACGCAGAGAGCAATATTCTCAGCCTCTTTTTTACATGGAATAATGACACTCAAATCCATAAGTTAAAAAGTACTAACCGGTCCTTAGCTTAGAAAACATGACGACCCCGGTTGTACTAGAGGGGACACTCTTTTTAAACAAAAATATAGTCTAAAGAATGGACCCGTCAGTATAATCACAACTTTATGCAAGAGCCCAATCAAATAAATAATAAATCAAAACTTTTTTTCTACTTACTTTCTCTCGCAATTTTTCTGACTCTCCTGTTTTGGAATGCAAAGAGTTTTGATTTTCTAAACTTTGATGACAATATTTATGTCACCCAAAATCGTCATGTGACTTCAGGAATGAGTGACGAAAATTTCAAATGGGCTTTTACAACGCATCATGGCGGCCATTGGCATCCACTCACCTGGCTATCGTTGCAGCTTGATACGGAGCTATTTGGAGTCAACGCAACTAGTAGTCATCTGATCAATCTTCTCTTTCATCTCTGCAATACGATTCTTCTCTTTTTCTTGCTGGTCAAATTATTCAAAAATGAAACCTTGGCCTGGTTTTGCGCACTTTTGTTTGCCGTTCATCCTTTACGATTAGAATCGGTGATCTGGATCACCGAGCGAAAAGATGTTTTAAGTCTTTTTTTTGGATTGCTGACTCTTCTTGCGTATGTCGAATACAAGATAAAAGGAAAGAGATGGTACTACGGACTTACTTGCTGTTTTCTTCTTTTAGGGCTTTTGGCGAAACCTTCTTTGGTGGTAATTCCATTTTTACTTCCACTTCTTGATTTTTGGTTATTGAAAAATACGTCTGAAAATCAAAACAGAACTAATCTCATCGAAAAAATCCCCTTTGTACTTCTCTGCCTTTTATTCAGCGGAATCGTCTATTTCACTCAAAAAGAGGTCGGAGGATTAAAAAGTTTCAATCATTTTACTTTCGCTGAAAGAATAGGCTCTGCTTTTGTCAATGGTTGGAGATATATCGGAAAGACTCTTTGGCCTTCTCACCTCTCAATCTTTTATCCTTTTTCCCACTACTCTTTATTAGTTATGATTGCGGCACTCATTGCTTCTGTTTTTGTCACGGTTCTTTTTTATAAACTCCGCAAAAAATATCCTGCTCTTTTTTTTGGATGGAGCTGGTTTTTGATTTCTCTCCTCCCAGTCATTGGCCTAGTCCAAATAGGAGGACAATCGATTGCCGATCGTTGGACTTATTTACCACACATTGGTTTAGCAATCGCACTTTGCGGATTTTTAAACTCATTGGTGCACGAGTCAAAAATAAAAATTTACTTCTTATGCGCTACTCTTCTCTGTTTGATGACTTATAAAAGCTCTTTGGAATTACCGAACTGGAAAAATAGCGAAACGATTTTTAGGCATGCGCTCGAGTCAAATCCAGACAATTTTTTGGCGCACAATAATTTAGGAGTCGCTTTGGCGGATCGTGGAGATTTTCAATCGGCAACCTTTCATTATGAAGAGTCGGTGAGGCAAAATCCTTTTTATTCGGAAGCACTCAATAATTTGGGAACGATGAAAGCGAGAGAGGGAAATCTGGAAGGAGCCAAACTTCTATTTCAACGCGCATTGCAACAGAATCAAAAACATTCTCAGGCCCGATATAATTTGGCGCTCACCTTTTATAAGTTGGGTAATAAAATCATGGCTCTTCAGGGATGGCTTACTCTTTTTCATGAAGACCCTACCCAGGCAACTCGCTCGAGTTTAGGATTTATGATCAAAAACGATTTTGATTTTCTTTGTGAAAAACCGACCTCAGATTCAGGCAATTCTGAAGAACTCAAAAACTTGTTTCAAATATTAAAATGGATGAATCCTCAACCGAAGGATGAACAGCTAAGTCGTGGAATCAATCACTGGGAAGAGTGTGCTCGGGAAAAACTGGCAATCGCGAATATTTCGAATCTTTCTTCTGAAACCTCTCTTCATAAACCATTTTAAGTCCGTCGATTAAATGAATTTTGGGAGACCAGCTCAAATTTTTCATTCGAGAGTTATCGAGAAGTTTGATCGGGGTTCCATCAGGCATTGTTTCATCCCACAAAACATTCCCGGTATAGCCAATTATTTCCTGAATGATTTTTGATAATTCCTGAATAGTAATGTTTTCACCATATCCAACATTGATCATCGGAAAACGAATCGAATGATTCGTCAGTAATTTGCCAAACTTTTCGTCTGAAAGATTCATCAACAAAAAAGAGGCATCCGCCAGATCATCCACATGAAGAAATTCCCGTTTTGCCGATCCCGATCCCCATAAAGTAAGCGTTGGAGAAGCGGCAATCTTTGCCTCATGAAATTTTCTCAAAAGAGCCGGGATCACATGACTCATTTGCAGATCACTCTGATCATTCGAACCATAAAGATTGCAGGGCTGAACCGCCAAAAAATTGGTTTTATATTGTTGATTATAGGCATGGCACATCTTTATCCCGGCAATTTTCGCAATCGCATAAGCTTCATTCGTCGGCTCTAGTGGACCGGAAAGTAAATCCTCTTCCCGCATCGGTTGCGGGCAATCTCGCGGATAGATACAGGAACTCCCAAAATAAAGCAGACGCTTCGCCTGGTGAAGATACGATTCATGAATCAGATTCGTCGCAATCAAAAGGTTTTGAGAGATGAATTCCGCCGGATAATGGCTATTGGCAAAAATCCCCCCAACTTTTCCAGCCGCAATTAAAATATATTCAGGCTTTTCTTCATCAAAAAATTTTCGAACAGAACTCTGGCAGGTAAGATCAAGTTCTGAATGAGAACGAACCAACAGATTGGAATATCCTTCTTTAGAAAGTTTTCGAACAAGCGCAGAACCGACTAATCCAGAATCTCCCGCAACATAAATTTTTGACGATTGATTCATAGATTTCGCTCGGCAAGCTGCAAATCAGCCTCCATCATTATTTTGACCAGTTTTTTAAAACTGACTTGCGGATTCCAATCCAACTGTTTTCGGGCCTTTGAAATGTCCGCCTGTAAATGGTTCGTTTCGGTTGGACGAAAATAATGAGGATCAATTTCTACAAATTCTTTCCAGTCAAGGTTCACATGACTGAACGCCTCTTCAACGAATTCTTGAACGGTATGACTTTCACCCGTTCCAATCACAAAATCTTCCGGTTGATCTTGTTGCAAAATTCGCCACTGACATTCGACATACTCAGGTGCATATCCCCAATCTCTACGGGCCTGAAGATTTCCGAGAGAGAGCTTTTTTTGTTTTCCAAATTTGATCGCCGCAACCGCACGGGTGATTTTTCGGGTGACAAAAGATTCTCCTCGTCGTGGAGAATCATGATTGAAAAGGATTCCGTTGCAGGCAAATAGCCGATACGCTTCGCGATAATTCACCGTCATCCAATAGGCATAAACCTTCGAAATCGCATAAGGGCTTCTGGGATAGAACGGTGTTTGCTCATTTTGCGGAGGGGGTGATGCTCCAAACATTTCTGAAGAAGAGGCCTGATAAAATCTTGTTTTAATTCCGCTCTGGCGAATTGCTTCCAAAACTCTTAAAGTTCCCTCCCCAGTAATATCGCCTGTGTATTCCGGAATATCAAAGCTGACCCGAACATGCGTCTGTGCACCGAGATGATAAACTTCATCCGGTTTTAGGTTATAGATGAGAAAGGTTAGCTGACTCGAATCAGATAAATCGCCATAATGGAGAAAAAGTTTTGGATCTTTGAGATTGGAATTGACGAGCAGATGCTCGATCCGCTCGGTATTGAGACTACTCGTTCTCCGGATCATTCCGTGAACTTCATATCCCTTGGAAAGAAGAAATTCAGAAAGATAGGAACCATCTTGTCCGGTGATACCGGTAATCAAGGCTCGTTTTGTCATGAGCCGTGACTTTACTAAATTCATCGACCATCGCAAAATTATATTTTACGGTTGCTGACAATATTTTTGCAAACTCTCGGTGCAATCCATACTGTTCAGTTCGGTTGGAACTCCATCGACGATAAAAGTTCCGGTGACCGGAACAATCGGAATCTTGAAAACAGTATTCATGAAATATTGATAATAGTTGACCCGTCCAGGATTATAGTTGTTGCAGCCGCCGTTCACCATCCGTGTGACAGTCGCAATATCTTGGCAAACCGGTCTGTCAGGATTCGTCACAATTTGATGAATCGGAATATAACCAATTCCGTTGACTCGATACATCCAATACCAAAAAGCGCCATTGAATCCCAATAATCCATCGGTGAGATAACTGTTTACAAAATTTGGAAAGTTTGAAGAAGCAATCGGATGACCCTCGGCAAGATTGCTAAAATACCATCCAAAAAATCCCATCATCGAATCACCGGTCAGCTGTTTTGCTCCCATTCCAATCCAGAAGCCTGGCTGGATAATCTGGTTCAACTGATTTTGCGTATATCCTCCAGGAATCACGACAGGACCATAAGTAATATTGACAGGAGAAACGGTCAGATTATAAATCAGTGCTCCTCCACTGGCACCTGACCAGTAATTGCCGGTATAGGTAAGTGTGTTATCTCCGTTGTTAGTCCCGATCAGGAAATCATCCCTTGGATAATAGACCGTTTTGTCATCTAAGGTTGTACCAAGAAGTGCTCCATTTTCATAACGAAAATACAAACCGTCGTTGGTATATCCATAAAGACTCGAAGTGGTTTCCTGGGCAACCGTGGTAAAAAAATTGGCGAGCTCTTTGTAGCGGGACTCTTTCGAGGTATTTGGCTGACAAGCAAAAACAGGAAAATTCGCCGCTGTCGCAATAAAATTTGCATAGCTAAAATAGCCTCCGGTATTTGTGCCGCAATAGTTCGAAAAATAATATTGCTGTTGTCCAGTCGTCACAGAACCGGCGGGAGGATTCTTACAAAATCCATCGAGGTTGTTCGTATCAAAAAGTTTTTTGTTGTAAAAATCCTCGGCAGTCATTCCGATCGATTGCGCCGCACAACTAATCAGTTCTTCCGCTCCACAAGGGGTGGTGCAATCGGCAAAACCATTCGAGCTGATAAGAAGCAGTATGAGAATCGATAGTGATTTCAATTTCATGATTATCCCCTTCTTAATGAGTGCTATAGAGCCAAACCTGACCATCCCCGTTGATCGCGGAGCCGGCAGCAAAAATCGAATTGTTCATGCCGGGGGTCAGATCGACAATCTCCTCCGAACCGGTTAAGCCGGTATTGATCCATTGTGCCCCTGAATAAAACCAGACCTGTCCCGCAAAATGATTGTCTTGCCCGCCCACATAGAGTGTTCCGTTATTATCCAGGATTACCATATTCACATGTTGCGCATCCGTTAGCTGGAGTGAGCTCCATTGGCCGTTGTAATATTTCCAAACCTGGCCGGTATAATTGGAATCGGTTCCTCCGGCATAGACGACTCCTGTAGAGGTTACCGCTATCCCAGAAATACTGACGATCTTGGAGGGGAGATTCGTGTTACTCCAACTTCCATTCGAATAAACATACACCCTGGCAAAATTCGTGGCAGCATCGACTCCGGAAGCGTAAACCGCCGAAGAGTCAAAAGCCCCCAACGCATCGATATGACCCAAATTGGGAATGTGGGTATTCGACCAGACTCCATTTTGATAAAGCCAGACCTGGCCAGTTGAGAGAGTCTGTTTTCCGCCGGCGTAAAGTAGACCATTGACATAAAGAAGTGCATAAACTTGAATCGCCTCGGTAAGACCGGTATCGGTCGCTAAACCGGTGCTCGGAGTAAAATGTAAAACTGAACCGCTGGTGGCGTTATGTCCTCCCAAATAGAGACTGTCGTTATTTGACACAGCAATATCATAGATGGTGCTGATATTATTGTTCGTGTAGGAAACACTCCAGGATCCATTGTTGTACACCCAAAGTGTCCCTTTCTGGTTGTCATTTACCCCGGCGGTGTAGATGAGTGATCCAGCGGTCACGATCGCATTCAGAAAAGTGCTGTGGGTAAGATTGGTATTTGACCAGCTTCGATTGGACTGTTTGCAAGCAGAGAAAACGATGAACAAAAGTAAAACGACCCCGATCGCCTTACGCATGATCCCCCCTCAAAAAAAAATTTAATAATTTTATATGAATTAGTTTTTGGATTGTAACAAAAAAAGAAGTCGAACTTGCAAATGTTTTTTTGCCTATTAAAAAATTCGGTTTTATTTCTGATTTTAAATCGGCATAATTCGAGGATGCGATTATCAGTTTTTGAAAGCTAAAAAATCTTCAAACCTGCTTTCATTAAATTCAAAAAAGAATAAAAAAATCAGAAAAATATGACGACTAAATTCCCTAGAAATGTAGAATGGACTCCTATTTTAGCCCCAAGGAGTTCGAGTCAAATTCCAAAAAAATCAAAAATTACATTTACTTTTAGACAATCTCTTTCCAAAATTCAAACCACACTTTATGGCATCGGTTTTGCTATATCATTATAAGTAAGAGGTTTAAGTAATTATGGGAATAATAATAGACAATAAGCTGGCCGAACACTTTCAGGGAGAATGGAGTGAAACTCCTCTCGCGAAATATGTAGCGGAACCTTTTTGGAAGAGACAAGACAGCTTCGTCATTACTGAAGAGGGATTGAAAGAGGTCATCAAAAAATCAGGTGGATATCGTTGTCATGATGTGACGAAACGGTTCAAACTTTGTTCACCGGATGAGCTAGATACAAAAGCTGCAAAAATTGCACACGATGTGTATCAGTCAATCGTAAGCCTCGCAGCCAATGGATCTATTGATACTCCTGACGAAGCAAAAAAACTAAAAGATCTTCTCAACAGTGGAAATTTGTTTTTGAAAGAAGGGGGAATCGAGGTTATCAAAACTCCTTCCTCTTCCGCACTCCAATTTGCAATCAATGGATATTGTGCAAATCCTGATCCCCAAAAAGTGTATGACAAATTCAAAAATGTTCATCAGTTCTATGAAACACTGAAAAATTTTTTTGAGAATTATAAAAAAGAGAAAGCTTTTTTCACCACGATTAATATTGGCTATTTTCAGCCCCCAGACCAGACGCAACTATTGTATCTCACTTTATATGGTGGCCTGGGTCTTCTGAAAAGACAAGCGATGGTTGTTCGTCTTGTTTATACACAACAAGAGGGAAGACAAAAAATCAGCTGGGAAATTATTCATAAACCGAAAACAGATAATCCGGAAGAAAGCGAATTGGAATATGCCGTCAGAAATTCTTCTGCCGATGCAAAATTAAAAGGTGTTTTTTTAGGGGACGAACATAGTATTCAGGCAAAAGGAACTGTCACTATTGACACAACCACAGGTCTAGCAACCTCTGAAGTTTCCTCTACCGGCAAATACCGAGACAAATTTTTTACTATTGCGAGTGGCGTTTTCAATTTTCTTCTCTACGCTTGTGGAGACCCGAGAGTTCACACGGGAGTTCCCGTGAATGCAACGATCAGAGAAACCGGGGAAGATAAAAAAAATACCGATTTCACCATTATTGTCAAACTGCCCGGTCTTCACTCCTAAGAATTCTTCTTTTATAAACTTATAAAATATTTTTTCTTCTTTCGTTCGTCTCCTTTGTGCTATTTGATTTTAAAACTTTAAAGGAGAACACCGAATGATCAAAAAATTATTTTTTTTCCTCTCTGCACTTATCTTCATTTCCACTTCCCTATTTGCTGCCATTAAAACTGAGCTGATCGATTACTCTTCAAAAGGGGATGTTATGCAAGGTTATGTCGCCTACGATGATGCAATCAAAACTCCACAACCAGCTATTTTAATTGTTCATGATTGGATGGGATTGGGAGATTTTCAAAAAGAAAAAGCACAATTACTGGCAAAGCAAGGCTACGTTGCATTTGCAGTCGATATTTATGGAAAAGGAATTCGTCCAAAAAACAGCGATGAAGCTGGAAAACTGGCTGGGAAATACAAAGAAGATCGCCCGCTTCTTCGCGCCCATATTCTTGCCGCTTTTGACAAACTGACTTCGATGAAACAGGTAAATCCTGGAAAAGTTGTAGTCATCGGTTACTGTTTTGGAGGGATGACTGCGCTCGAGCTTGCGCGAAGTGGTGCTCCGATCGTGGGTACCGTCAGCTTTCATGGTGCGTTGTTAAATCCAACTCCGGAAAATGCAAAAAATATCCAAGGAAAAGTTTTGGTACTTCATGGAGCGGATGATCCGTATGTTCCTCCCTCCGAAGTCAATGCCTTCAAAGAAGAGATGAAAAGGGGAAATGTAAAAATGAAATTTGTCGCCTACCCTAGAGCAGTTCATGCGTTTACCAATCCTGCTCTGGGAACCGATAATAGCAAAGGGGCTGCTTATAATGCCAATGCAGACAAAAACTCTTGGGCTGAGTTTCAAAAATTTCTGAAAGAGGTTTTTAAATAGAGTTCAAGCAAGTGTCATGAGCAGAGAACCTGCCATGATTAAAGTTCCACCGATGAGAACTTTCCAGGTCAACGGCTCTTTTAAAAAAACAAAAGCAAGAATCATCACGAAAACGACGCTCAATTTATCCACCGGAGCGACTCGAGAAGCAGGCCCTAGCTGCAATGCACGATAGTAACAGAGCCACGAAAAACCGGTTGCTAGAGCCGAGAAAATTAAAAATAAAATTCCATAGCGAGAAATTTCTGCGGGCTTCTGCCACTCTCCGCGAATTGAAACAACCAAGGTCGTCAAAAGTAAAATAATTAGAGTTCTAATAAAAGTCGCCAAATTTGAGGGGATGCTACTCACCCCGATCTTCCCAAAAAGTGCAGTGAGACCGGCAAAAAAGGCGGAACCTAGAGCGAAAAATTGCCAACTTTGTAGAAAACGGTCCATGATTTCTCCTTTAAATAATCAATGGAAGAGGACGATCGGTTTCAAGAACCGTTTTTAAATTCGACAAAATTGCTGGCCAGCCATTATTCAGCCCACGATAGGTATTTGAATCAGTTTCCAGATCTTCCGGAATTAAATCTTCATGAGTTAGTCGCAACTTTACCATCGAATTCATCGCCTTGATTTCAAATGTCACAAAGGTCGGTCGTTCTCGCCTGTTTTTATCTCCCGGAACTTTAAAAGTATAGGAAAGCAATCGGGGAGGATCAGCCTTCAGCACCTCTCCCTGAATATCAATCTTTCTCCCCTTTTCCCAATAAACAACCGGCGAACCAACCTCCCAGTTCGACTCAACTCTTCTTCCAAAAAAATATTTTTGAGTGATTTTGCCATCGGTCAAGGCATTCCAAAGTATTTTGGGGGTAGTTGCAATGTAAATATCATAAACAAATTTCAAACGGCTCATGAAAGATTTCCTTTTCTGCGAAAAATCAAAATTAGCGCAATAAGACCCGAAATAAAAAAGAGATAAATGGGATAAGCTGCCATCGCCAAATTCCACTCCTGAACGGCAAAGAGATTTACTGTATTCGCAATCCAGAATAAAATCCATGAAAGTCGATCTTCTCCGGCTGGATTTACATAGGATTTTTTGATCGTTGGAAGTGCGCCAATAAAATCGATTAGAATACTTATATATAAGGCGGGAAGTGGAGAAGAAAAATACCACCACAAAAAAAGCCCGACCGCCGCCCCCAAAAGGCAGGTAATATCGAAGCTTGCCCATCCCCCTTCTCCGTATTTAAAGGAGATCAGGACGATTGAACCAAAAGCGAGGGCGTTTGCAAGGCTCAGCCAAAGCGTATCAGTGGCTCCAGCAGACTTATAACTCGCGAGCAAAATAAATCCTACTACTGCCCAAATAATCCAGGTGGCGCGATTGGGACGATTTTTCCCACGAATCGCAGAAATGAAATATGGGATAAATCCGATGAAGGATAAAATTCCAGCGGTTTTTCCTGCGAAAGAGTGAAGATGGATTGTCATGGATATTTATTTCTTTTTTTTGCAGGGGGATTTGATCTCAAAACTCAAACCAAATATCTGCCCTCTTCAAAAACTATCTCCTCATCAATCAATACTTTTTGCACATCTGCAAAAATATCAATATGATATTTACACTGCTTCTTCGGAAACCCTTCTTTTCGATACATCGCATGTTTCATACCGACTGAGAGATGAACTCCACACATTCTTTCATAAGACCCTGCATCACTTACCCAACGGTTTTTAGTAAAAGCACGATTCAGTCCAAAACCGAGCTCTCTCACCCATATTTTTCCTTCAGTTTTTTGAACCTTTTCGAGGATTTCATCGAACTCGGCAGGAGCGCCACTTGCAGAAATAATTTTTCCTTCTTTGATTTCGATCTTGAAAGAGTTTTTACACCGATGGACTGAAAAATCTTTATCTCCAAAGGCAAAAATTTGTAATTCACCGTTTACTTGGGTCAAATTTTTAGGTTCGCTAAAGACCTCTCCGATCGGAAATTGCCCTCCGACATTTTTTAAAAAACTGTAATCTCCAATATTTAATTTGCTATCTTCAAAAATTGAATCATATCGAAGTTCGGTGTCAGAACAGAGAACTCGAATCTGATGACATTGATCAATCTTCGGTTTTAACAAAGCAGCAGCTTTTTGATAATAAAGAGAATCATAAGCGAGCCCTTCCGCAAACACTTCAAACTCCGCTTCTTTCACCCTTTCCAAATGGGCATGCTCAATCACTTTCATACCCAATTTAAAAAGCTCAATTCGAAAACGGAATTCATTCAACCGAAAACTGGTAGATTGTACCAAGATCACCAAAGTAGATTTTGGAAGTTCATCGACTCTTTTCAGGATTTGCTCCGGAGAAGTTTCATCAAAATGAATGATATCGGCATCTGGAAGAATTTCCCGGTAAACGGAGGAGAGAGTTTTTGAAAGTTGAGTTCTTTCATCGTAGATAAGAAGCGACTTTTCTCCTTTTTTATGTTGAATCGAATCTTTCAATGTATCAGAAAGATTATTTTTAAGAATTTTTTTTAGTTCTTGTTCCATCATCGGAAAGAGTATGAGTACGAGAGGCAAAGAGAATCAATCAAATTATTTTCAGGAGTCGATATGAATGAAGAAATTTCTGTGCAGTGCCCGTATTGCGGTGAATCGTTCATGGTCGAGCCAGAACCATCCGATGAAGTGATGGAGTATGTAGAAGATTGCCATGTTTGTTGTCGACCGATTGTGATTAGTATTCATTATTCAGAAAATGGAAGTGAAGTTTTTGCAAAAAGAGAAAATAACTAAATTTTTATGAAAGGATGAATATGAAAAAAATAAATCTTTTTATCTCAATCTCTACTTTTGCAATTCTTTTCCAACTTTTTCTGATTTCTTCCACAAGTTTTGGTGATGCAGAAAATTTTAAAAGTATAAAATTTTTACCAGGTAAAAACTCTACAATCATTAAAGGGACAGTCGTTCGGGGGGAAAGAGATCTTTATCAACTCAATATCAAGGGAAACCAAAAATTGGCTGTTCATATTTCTTCACTAGAACATAATGCCGTTTTCCAAATCTATTACGCAAAAACCAAAGAATATCTAAAAAAAACCTCCGAGCTGGATGACGCAACCGATTGGAAAGGAAAAACCACTCTGTCAGGTGATTATGTCATTGTCGTCGGAAGCACTCGTGGAAATGCTTTGTATAAGCTTCAAGTAAAAATTGAATAGCTCATCTTATGGCTTCGCAAACTCAAAAGCCTTTGTCGGAGCAAATTCTTTTGTGACATCTCCCAATCGATCCAGATGATTTACTAGATCAAGTTTTAAAACAGGCGCGCCTTCTTTAAAATTCAACTCCTTTAAATTCACCCAGATTAGATAAGGACTCATCGTCGATTCGAAATAATAAACTTGGTCGGTCAAATCACTCACCGTTCTCCAATAAGTGGGAGAAGAATAAAGGGCTCCATCCTCCGACAGACCAAAAGGCTGAGAAACATTTCGAATCACACTGAAAATCTCGGCGATCATTTGACGAGTCGTTTCGGGCTTTGGAAGATGTTTCAGATAATAAGCGGCTCGCACATAGCGATCACCTGGACTTCCCGCGCCTGGAAGTGGTTTTGATCCTCCAAATCCTTTATACTGTTTCAGATTTTTCAGTTGGACTTCATACGGAGGAGAATTCGTCATTACCGCATATTCTTTGCCATGCCAAATTTTCGGTTTTCCGTTGGTGTATTCAATCACCGCTGAATCTCCACTCGCATCTTCAAGTGCCAAGTGGACCAAGGCGGTCACTTTTTTGGGACCAAATGTTGCCGTAACCGGCTGAAATTCATTTTTTTCAAAATAGCTAATCGCCTCGTTCACAGAAGAAAAATTATCGAGAAAATATTGTGGCCATAAACTGACCGCTAATCCAGGGAGTTTTGGATTTCGAACTCCAAAATCTGCCTCGGTAAGCCAGAGCATATGAGCTGAAAGCCCTTTTTCATTCATCCCATCGGCGGTTCCAACATCATAGGCAGAGGCGATCAAGCTTCCATATTTGGATTTCCATTGAAGAGGATTTTCTGCCACCAAACCGTTTCGTTCGATTCCTCTCGGGAAAACCCATAAGTTTGTTCCGAGATTGTCGGCCCAATCGAGGGTTCGCCCGACGATGACTGCCATTCCGTTATTTGCCCATTTGACAAGGGAGCAGGCTTGATCGAATCGAATAAAACCAAAGGAGAAAATTGACATAAAGAAAATAAAAAATGCGAGTTTTTTTAGATAAGAAAACATTCCCTTCCCCTTTCAAAAATTAAAATTGTTTGATCTCTCATTGTACAAAAAGAAACTTTAAATCTAAATATTAAAACTCCTTTCAAGTCATATTTATTGAGGGTTTTCCTCTCCAGTCCCCCCGAAATCTAGTCTCCACTTTTAGGCAATCTTACTCATCCTTTTCATCGGAGTTTTGGGCCATTTTATTCCATTGTTAAGAAATGTTTAAACCTGAAAAAGAAGCTGAGAATGGTCTCTCACTTGCTCTTATTAGGAGAGTGTTATCTCTCAGAGTCAATACACTCAACACTTTAAGGGCAGTCACTTTGTAAGGGATAAAGAAGAAAAAAAGAAACCAGGTTTAAAAATGAAAAAAAACAGACAGAAAAAAATTCTATCCATATTAAAAGCGACCGGTCTTTTCTCGATTCTTTCGATCCTTTCTTTTGCTGGACTGAAAACTATTTTAAGTTATACAACCCAACCCTTAAAAAAAGTGGAAATCAGCTTTACTCAAAGCAGTAAAGAACCGACAAAGAAAAAATGGAGCGACAACACTCAGCAGGTGATTCGTAAAAGAATGCGAAAGAGTCCTCCAAAAATTCAATATCGGGTTTGCAGTTTTTACGACTTAAATTCTTTCAAATTTTTATCTTAACTAAAATGACCTACGACATTCTAATTATCGGAGCTGGAGCGGCAGGTCTTTTTTGTGCCTCTCAAATCGGAAGCTCGGGAAAAAAAGTGGCCATTTTAGAACATCAGGAAAGAGTTGGAAAAAAGATTCTTATTTCTGGTGGTGGGCGTTGTAATTTCACCAATTTATATTCGAATCCTCAAAACTTTATCTCTTCGAATCCACATTTTTGCAAATCAGCGTTGGCAAGATTTACCCCGAAAGATTTTATTTCGTTCGTCGAGAAATATAAAATCCCCTACTTTGAAAAAAAACTGGGGCAGCTTTTCTGCCAAACTTCCGCCAAACAGATCACAAATTTACTGTTGAACGAATGTCAAAAAAATGGGGTTAAAATTCATCTGAATTGCAAAGTTGAATCGGTGCAAAAAAACGAAAAATTTATCCTTCAAACCTCTCAGGGAGAATTTAGCGCTGAGGCATTGATTATCGCCACTGGAGGATTATCTTTTAAAAATCTAGGAGCAACCGATTTTGGATATAAAATCGCCCAACAATTTCAAATCAATGTCATAGAAGCAACTCCTGCATTGGTTCCGCTTCTATGGAAAGAGGAAGATGCAAATCTATTCAGCGAACTAAGCGGAGTTTCAATCGATACAGAAGTTTCGTGTCATTCAAAAAAATTTCGGGAGAATATTCTTTTTACGCATCAGGGGTTGAGCGGGCCGGCGATTTTGCAAATCTCTTCTTATTGGAAACCGAATGATCCGATTCGGATCAATTTATTTCCGGAACAAGAGATCGAAAAAATCTTATTAGCCGAAAAAAAGCATCAAAATCAATCGCTCCTGAAAAATTTTCTTGCCCAATTTTTACCGAAACGTTTTTTAGAAATTTGGGTTAAACAGCAGAAAATTGATCCTAAACCGCTCTTAAAATATTCTGATGCAGAAATTCATCAAATTGCTCAATCCTTATATGCCTGGACTCTATATCCAGCCGGTTTGGGAGGATATGACAAGGCGGAAGTGACCCGTGGAGGGATTGATCCTGACGAGCTCTCCTCGAAAACCATGGAATCAAAAAAAGTCCCCAACCTTTACTTTATCGGCGAAGTAATTGATGTCACAGGGCATTTAGGGGGACACAATTTCCAGTGGGCATGGGCTTCAGGCTATGCGGCGGCAGAAGCTCTATCCTTAAAAAGCTAAAAAACCGCTCGACTTTTGGCCGATAAATGGGATATAGACCGGCACCTTTCATTTTTTTCAGGAGAATATATGTCAAATATAGAAAAAGTCAGAAATATCGGAATTTCCGCTCATATCGATTCGGGAAAAACAACCCTGACCGAGCGAATTCTTTATTACACCAAAAAAATTCACAAGATTGAAGAGGTTCGAGGAAAATCGGGGGTCGGAGCGACCATGGATTTCATGGATCTCGAACGGGAAAAAGGGATCACGATTCAATCCGCCGCCACCTACTGTGAATGGAAAAACAGCGTCATCAATATTATTGATACTCCTGGCCACGTTGATTTTACCATTGAAGTTGAAAGAGCCCTGCGAGTGTTAGATGGCGCCATTCTTGTTTTATGCGCCGTCTCTGGAGTTCAGAGTCAATCGATCACCGTTGACCGACAGATGACCCGCTATCATGTTCCACGAATTGCCTTTATCAATAAGATGGATCGTGCTGGTGCAGATCCAGTCCGTGTCACTCAACAGCTTCGTGAGAAACTAGGTCATAATGCCCATCTCATCTCCATGCCAATCGGTGCCGAAGATAAATTTCAGGGAATTATTGATCTAGTTGAAATGAAAGCAAACTACTTCGATGGAGATAATGGAGAAAAAATTCGCATTGAAGAAATCCCAGCCGATTTAATCGATGAGGCAAAAGAACGACGACATGATTTGATTGCAGCAATGGGAGATTTTGATGATGAGGTCGCCACTCTTTTTCTTGAAGACAAAGAAGTTTCTCCCGATCTTTTAAAACGGGCGATTCGAACAGCGACTTTAAGTTTGAAATTTATTCCGGTCATGATGGGCTCTGCTTTCAAAAATAAAGGGGTTCAGCTTTTACTCGATGCGGTTGGATATTATCTTCCTAATCCGTCTGAGGTGAAAAACGAGGCGCATGATCAAAATAAAGAGGAAGAAAAAATTGTTTTAGAATCAAATCCCGACAAACCTTTTGTAGGTCTTGCTTTTAAACTTGAAGATGGTCGATTTGGTCAGCTGACCTATATGAGAATTTATCAGGGAAAAGTTTCAAAGGGAGATACGATTGTCAACTCAGTCAATGAAAAGAAGGTAAAAATTCCTCGTCTTGTTCGAATGCACGCTGATGAAATGAATGATATCAATACCGCGAGTGCGGGAGATATTGTTGCGATGTTCGGTGTTGAATGCGCCTCCGGAGATACATTTACTGATGGATCCATCCGCTACACCATGACCTCGATGCATGTTCCCAATGCGGTTATTTCGCTTGCTGTCGCCCCCAAAGATAAGGCGACCGCTGCGAATTTCTCGAAAGCATTGAACCGTTTTTCGAAAGAAGATCCGACGTTCCGGGTTCATCGCGATGAAGAATCGGCTCAAACCATTATTTCCGGAATGGGAGAATTGCATCTGGAAATTTATATCGAAAGAATGAAACGGGAATATGCGTGCGAAGTAGTCGCCGGACAACCCCAAGTCGCCTACCGCGAAACGATCACCCAAAAAACAGATTTCATGTATCAGCATAAAAAACAGACCGGTGGTTCAGGACAATACGCCAAAATTGCCGGAGTTTTTGAGCCACTTCCATCCGATGCGATTGAAACCTACGAGTTCGTTGATGATATCGTTGGAGGAAAAATTCCGCGGGAATTTATCCCATCCTGCGACAAGGGATTTCAGGAGCAGTTGAAAAAAGGACTTTTAATCGGTGCTCCAGTCGTCGGTTTTAGGGCAGTCATTAACGATGGAGCTTATCATGCGGTCGACTCCTCCGATATGGCATTTAGAGTTTGCGCCATGACAGCAGTCAGGGAGTTTTACGATAAATGCAAACCGATTATTCTCGAACCGATCATGAAACTACAGACCCAAGTTCCAGACGAATTTCAGGGAGCGGTAGTCGGCCAGATCAACCAGCGTCGAGGTTTGATTCTTTCAACCGGGTCTTCCAATAACTATACTCAAATCGATGCTGAAGTGCCTCTTTCTGAAATGTTTGGATATTCCACCGATCTTCGAAGTGGCACTCAGGGTAAAGGGGAATTTACCATGGAATTTTTGAAATATGCGCCGGTTCCAAAAAATGTTCAGGAAACTTTGATTAAATTGTACCAAGAGAAAAGAGCCGCAGAGAATAAGTAAATTTGATTGTAGGGGGCGCACAACCGTGTGCCCCTATTTTTTTAGATTATTTTAAAATGTCTCAACTCCATTCCATCTACCAAGAACTGAACCGGATCAAATTTCGTCTGAAGAAAACGGCGAACCGTTTGTGGAAAATCAAACTCGCCTTAGTAGAAAGTTATCAGACCGGATTTGAAGAGAGAGATTTTCTTCCGAGAAGGCTTTTAAAATTGAAAGAAGAACAGCAGTTGAAGTTTGAAAAACTAACTCATCAGCTAAGTTTGATTATTGGTAACTGCTTTCATAAAAAATTTATTATTTTTAATTCTGCGGAAGATGTCGAAAGTATTTTGAAAATAAGAAAAACAGTTCAATACATGAAAAATGCATTCGCTTCAGAGCCGTTTCTAATTCAGACTCTCGATCGATTAAACAAGGTTTTATCGGTTCAAAAAATTTGATTTTTATCCGCAATTTTTTCAAGATTTTTCTCTTCTATTCTAATAAAAATTGTAACTACTCAACCCTTTTAATTCATTCTCATCCCGAGTACTTTTATCCCACAGGAATCCCTTCGTGTTCGGGAATGTAATGATGATTAATAGATTCCCGCTCGAAAACCTACGGGAATGACAGTTCTGTATAACTGATATTTCGTTTTGCGGTGGCTATACAAAAATTAATCTTTGGAAATAAATTCTAAAAGAAACGGAACGATCTTTTATGATTTTTAGTATTAATCTTACAAATCGACCTTACGTTTTTTCTGACAGAGTTCCTGCCCGACCGGATTTATCACTCTTACCAAAGGAAAAGATCTCTCCTTCTCAACCGCCGAATACCAAGATCAGCTGGACCACTCGGATATGGAATTCATTATTTAATGTTGACCGTTTAAAACATTTTATATTTCATTATGGCCGTTCCTATTCTAATTCCAAGCTAGACTCTCATGAAGGATTCAAACATGATAAACCTTTTGAGGAAGGTTATGTGGCGGCTGGAATTCATCTCATTTATTATCGAGTATATGGAAATCCCAACTCTGAAAAAGTAGTGATTTTCAATCATGGAGGGCCGGGAGGAAAATCAAGTGAGATCTCCTTAAGGCCTTATGATCCGCAGGAATATAAAATCATTCTTTGGGATCAGCGAGGTTCTGGAAAAAGTCGACCGTTGGCCGGAACTACCGCTTTTGCTTGCACTAAAACTCCCTGGCTCTCCGATTCTGAAAACTGTGATCTCATTCCAGTAGGAGAAGTTCCGAATAATACCACCCAAGAGATGCTTCAAGATATGGAAAGACTTCGGATCCATTTGAATGTCGATGAATGGTATATTTCAGGGGCATCGTGGGGCGCAACCTTGGCGCTTCTGTACGCAGAAACTTATCCTCAAAGAGTAAAGGGGTTGATCTTACGGAGTATTTTTTTGAATCGACCGGAAGATATTGCCTGGCTTTACAAAGATGAGGAACAATCTGCCAGTAGATTGTTTCCCGAGGCATGGAAAAAATTTATTGATCCACTTCCTAAAAGCGATAGAAAAAATCCGGTCGTTGGATATGCAAAACTTTTTAATAACCCTCATCTCACTAGAAGAGAAAAAATTAGGCTGGCAAAAATTTGGAACGCATGGGAAGAATCACTTTTCAATCCTGAAAAAAAACCGCCGGATCTTTCTGCTCCTTCTACTCCAGAAGAAGATCAAGAGGAACTTGCCTCTGCTCTGATCGGAAATCATTATGAGCTGAACCGATTATTTCTTAATTCTGACAATCAGATTTTAGATAATCTCTACAAAATTCCAGAGTCGATTCCCATCGTGATTCTGCATGGTGAAAAAGACTACGTTTGCCCAGTTAAAATGTCTCTCGATTTATATATCGGACTATCTACTGAAGAGCGAAGAGAAGTGGCGTGTTCTATCATTGAAAATGGAGGACATTGGGGAGGAGAAAACAACATCAAACGAGCTTCTATTGATGGGGTTCAGATGCTTGAAAGAGCAAAAAACAGAGCCCTCAGACTCAAAGTAAGCAGATGGTATGATTATTAATTTTCAAGCTCTTCGTATTTTTTCGATTTTTCCTCAAGTTGACTCATCTTCAACTCAAGCTTCTGATATGATTCATCCATCTCTTTTTGAAGTTCCTTGAGCGATTTTGAAAGATTCACAAAATTGCTTACCTGATTCGATTGAGAACAATCGATCAGCTCTTGATTCATCGTTTTTATTTTTTCTTCTAGCTCTTGAATCTTTTTTTCAAGCAATTCAATTTCTTGTTTCAGCGGATTTAAAACTTTCGATTTTTCTGTGATCAAATCTGCGCGCTGTTTTCGAAGCTCTTTTTTATCTAGATTGATTTCTTTTTCTTGCGGAGGGTTTTTAGTCGTTTTAGTATTACTTGCCGAATCATTTTCATCCTCTTCCCAACCGATCTTTTCCAAAAACTCTTCGTAGTTTCCGTTAAAAAACTCGGTTTTCCCATGCTGAAAAACAACCAGTTTGGTGGCTACCGCCTTCAGGATCATTTCACTATGTGTGACGATGACGACTGCACCCGGAAAGTCTTGAATACTCTCGATCAGCGTCTCAATCGATTCCATATCGAGATGGTTGGTCGGTTCGTCAAGAAGCAGAAAATTCGTCGGTTTCGCAAGAATTTTTCCGAGCAAAACCCTGCTTTTTTCTCCACCCGAAAGAACAGCGACTTTCTTTTCTGCTTTCTCTCCGCTGAACATCATTGTTCCACAAATACTTCGAACAACGGTTCTTCCGAGATTTGGATTGGCACTGTAAACCTCATCTTCGACTGTCAGATTACTTTGCAATCGTTGAATATTTGTTTGGCCGAAAAGTCCTAGTTGCAACTGATCATGTCTTTTGATCTCTCCAGAGATCGGTGTTAGCTCATTCGCAAGCAGATTCAATAGAGTCGATTTCCCTTTTCCGTTTTTCCCGATAATCGCAATTCGATCTTCGGCTTGAATATTAAAACTCAAATTTTCAATCAGTAGATTTTCTTCATCATAGTAAAAAGTAAGATCATTAACCTGCATCAAATTCTGTGCATGAATTGGGGCATATTGAAATTCAAACTCCAGATGTTCAAGATGCGCCAATTGTTCAAGAGAAGGCATTTTCTCTAACCGTTTGATTCGGGACTGAACGGCTGCTGCCTTCGACGCTTGTGCTCGAAAGCGGTTAATAAACGCCTCTTCCTGTTTTCGTTTCTTCTCTTCAGTCATTCTCGTTTTTTCATGAATCTCTTCTTCTTGCAAAATCTGGGCGTATAGTTTTTCGGTTCCCCCTTTGACTTTTCTCAACTTATGACGATGAATCGCAGCGGTATGATTGGTAACCGAATCCATAAAATCTCGATCATGTGAAATTAAAATAAATTCATTTTCCCAATCTCTCAAAAAATCGGTGATCCAACGAATCGAGACAATATCGAGATAGTTTGTCGGTTCATCTAGCAGTAAAAGATTCGGATTCGAAACAAGAAGTTTCGTTAGATTCAAACGGATTTGATAACCGCCTGAAAATTCGCTCGGAGCGCGCTCCATATCGCTTTTGGAGAATCCTAATCCGAAAAGAATCATCTCGACTTTATACTGATAATCTTTTTCATCTTCGGGAAGTCCTAAGCACCCCTCTTCAAGAATGGTTTTTTCAGTAAAGTTTAAATGTTGCGCCAAATGTCCGATTTTATAATTTTTGGGATAGGTAATATTCCCTTCGTCTGCCTCTTCTTCTCCAAGGATGATTTTAAAAAGGGTACTTTTACCATGACCATTTCGGCCGACCAATCCGAGATGTTCTCCTGCAATCATCTGAAAATTGATATTTTCGAAAAGAGTCTGTTTACCATAGTGTTTTGAAAGGTTGTTGATTCGAATCATAAGGGTGGGAGATATAGATGAAATCTGGTGGGGATGTCAAAAGCATAACAAAAAAAGGGTGAAAAAATTATTTCACCCTTTTTCGTTTTTTTTCATTTCAAAAAGAATACTTTAATCGGTAATATCCCCACTATTTCCAGGACATAACCTCCCTCGACCTCCACAAATATTCATCCAGATTCCGTTGTCATCGCCATCATAAATCCATCCCCACCAAAGATAGCGGTGATCAGGATTTGGATCGAGCCAGGTAATCGAACTAAAATAGCTGTTTTGCCAAACCCAGAGATTAGTACAAGAACTGCGATCTCCTGGATCATTTGTACGACATCGATAGTTAATATTTCCTAAATCTCCATGACGAGGCTTATCGGGTGAAGAATAGAGTATTCCGTTAAAATAATTTGTTTTATAACCCCCTTGAAAAATTCCACTGATTCCTGCGGCTAAGTTTGAATCAGTTCCTTGCGGACTCGCTCCAGCCAAAGTGGTGAAAAATCCCTTATACTCGACTTTTGCACAATAGATATTGACTGAGGGAAAAGCTTGCCAAACCCTCAGATGTCTTTCGTAGTTGTCGATCGCCCAAACCCCACTGCCACTCGCTCTCGGGTCGACATCATTCGTCACAGTGTGGGTAACATTTATCACGATCTCACCCGGACAATTGCTGATATCTCGCGGATTCTCCGCCATCGAATGAGTTGAGTGAAAGAAAAGAACAGCACTAAAGAAACAAGCGACTGTAAAAATAAATATTTTTTTCATCGAATCTCCTTTTAAATTTAAAATGTTTTTGGGATCTACTTCTTATGAAAGAAAAAAAGAGGAAAAGCTATCATATTTTTCTCTCGAGGCTTTTTTGTCGGAAGTACAGGTAAAGAAGAGTTCGTTCATGGGGGGTGAGTTCGCAGGTATTTGCAAATTGGGCGATCATTTCGGTTGACCAATTGCGACTGACTACCCCACTTTCAAACCGCTGATTCGATTTGATGATGGTCATTCCAGTTTTTTTGGAGGCAGCATCAGTCGTCCGAAATTTATCAATGACCAGTTGAAGAAGATATAAATGCCACTTCTCTTCGGTTCGTAAACTCTTCCAATCAGCAACTTCGGGATATTTTTTTTTCATCAGTTTGACTGAAGAAGGCTTTACTTGATCTAATTTTTCAAAATCTTCTCGGGTTGGGTAACGAACACTCCCCTCTTCATTAACGCCCAAAAAATAAGTATCCACCGATAAATCAAAATGTCTTCGCCATTTTCTATAAGAAAGATTTAAACTACCTGTTAACATCTCTATATCTTCGTCACTAAATGGATCTCCCACAACGATAAATTTTTTTGCCTTTGTTGGATCAGCTCCTTGAGATTCCAAATATTCGGCAAATTGTTTTTCGCCTTTGATTCCTCTTTGCAATAGAGCTCCTGCAACCTCTTCTCTCAGCGGACCAGCATTTAAATATCCGATTCTTCTTCTCTGAAAATCTTTTGCTTTGTCGTATGTCAATCTTCTTCGCCCACCCTCTTTTCCAATAATCCAAATCGGAATCAGCTCGGCAATTCCAGGTCGAGAGGCAAGATAAGCAATCTCTCTATCTCTTTGAGAAAATTTCAATAGTGAATCAAATATGCGCATTAGCACTCTATCATCAACGACATGAATCACATTTATTTGATATCGTTGTACGGTTCCAGTTGAAACATTCAAACTTTGCGCAATCAGTTCAGTCGTCAATCTTTCATCCGCTCTTTGGCTATCAAGACGATAAGCGAGTAATTTTTCACCTAGATTGAAAAAATGGGCTTTTTCAAATTGGTCTTCAGTCATTACGATACAGGGAGAATCACTTCCCATGTCTGGAAAAACATCTTTAATACTTGGATACAAATCTCGATAAAATTTTCCTCCATCAAACGAGGCATTTAAATCATCCAATGCACTCTTTACTTGAATTAAAATATCGAGACCAATCAACGATCTCGACTCAGAATCTTCTAAAAGAACTTCCATGACTCGATCTAAATCGACATGCATTAGCTCTTTCAATTCAATCAAACTTTTGCCAGACTTCATGATTGCTTTTGCAAGAATATAGAATGCATTTTCCGGATCGGAACCTCTTTGAGAACTTCGTATCCGTTTTTTTAAAGCTTCAGGAAATAAGTCAATTGCCTCTCGATGCTCAGTGGGAAGAGTAAGAAAATGAGGCACAAAAGTGAGTCTCGTTGAAAAACTATGCAGTCCTCTAGAGTGATATTCACTTAATGGTAAGGGATGGCGCATCGAATTTGTTGTCGAAAAAAGCATAAAAGATTCTCTTTTTACTGCTCTATTTCTCATTGAATGAGAGGCCGAGAGAAATCTTCCCAAAGCTGAAGCTGAGTTGTCTTGAGAAAAGGAGTATCTTCGATGTAAATCGATTGGCCTAGGAAATCTCTCATCTTTAGAATAATAATCCCCAATTTTTAATCTATATGGATAGGCTGATATTTGCTCGTGCAGATGCCGAAACTTAAAACCCAGCGGCAAAACCTCCTCATAAATTGTTTGAACTGGAACAGGAGGCACTAGTCTTCTCAAGCAAGTTCGCGCATTCATTTCAAAAGTATCAAAAGCGGTTTGACTATTACCGGTCAATTCCTGAACTTTATAGGGATGTTTTTCCTTTACTCGATCCAGCACCCCACTCCAAGAAGCCAAGCTGACTTGAACCCATCGCGCCAATTCAGGATGATCTCTTTTTAAATTTTCATAATCTTCTAAGGTCGCTCTTTTTTCTTCTTTTATTTTAAGAATCGGTTGTTCTCGTCTCAACTCACTCTGTAATTTATGATGAGCTTTTCCTTTATTTGTATTTCTTTGAGTTTTCTTAGCCCCTCTATCCTCTGATTCAACAATACCTTCTTCTATACTTCGATCTTCGATATGAAAATATTCTGCATCCGAAACTCTTCTGAAAAAAATTTCAATTCCGTAGTCTATTAATAGACGAGTTTTTTCTTCTGAATAGAGACCTGTTTTTCTTAAATAAAATTTCGAAGCAATTTCATACTGGTCCATCAGTCGTTCACGATCGTAAACACCTTTTAAATAGACAGGATTGCCACAAAGCTCGTTCCAGGTCTCAATAAGGATAGCAGCCAGTTTTTTATTTTCAGCTCTAACCTCTCTCCATCGGGTTTGGGAGGTTCTTGGAAGAAGATCTAAAAAGATCTCATCTGTTTCGGAACTACCTGTTCTTTCTTTAAGATCTCTCTCTCCCCCATTTTGATGATTCCCCTCAGCCATCATCATCAAATCTTTGGCCTGCATGAAAAAATTTCCTGAAGAGCTTTCTCTCTCTGTATTTATTTTTACCAGCCAACCGTTCGACGTAACTATCTCTGGAGAAAATAGACTATTCCCAAACCAAGGATTTCCACCTTTTCCTTTTATTTTGACTCCCATTTCAAACTCAAAACCGAGCTCTCGTTTTGCCTGCATACCCGAAAAACCAGAACAACTCATCGCCAAGAGCCTCATGCTTGCTTCAACGCGGATCGAAGCAAGCTCAGCATCTAAAAATCTTTCTGCACCGGATGAATTTCTCTGCTCAATGATACCAAAAACCTCACAAGTCACATCGAGTGAAACCATTGCGCAATCTTGAATCGCATGTTGAAAAACAAAATTGTTGATGGGAAGTTTTTTGCCAATCGTTTTGCAAAGCGCCAATGTCAGAATTCCGTGAAAATTATTTCCGAAATTTCCGATTTCGAGTTTTTCATTTTTTCCAAGTTGGGTGGCGAGTGGAAAAGAGATTCCCTCAGCAATCACTCCCAAAACCGAAGAAGCATAATAGGCTGGAATTTTCGAAGAACCTGTTTTGCAGAGAAGAGAAAAATATTTGAATGATTGATTCTTGGCAAGCAAGCCAATCGCCTGCCCGGCCGCCAAAGCAAAAATGGCAGAACAAGAAGTTGCCTCTTTGCAAAAGGATTGAAGCGTTTGCGATAAAAGCAGATTTGATTCAGAAATAAATTCTTCGGATTCAATCTCGCGACAGACAACTTGATTTGAAATAGAGAGAACCATTTAATATTATTTTGTATAAAAAGTGATTATTCATCTTACCCTTCCTTCTTTTTCAGAAGAAAAGTCTCTACTTTTTTAGTAACTGCTCTGACAATTAAAAAATGGGCTTTCATCAAAAATATACGGGACAAAAACTTTGAGCTAAAATATATCTTCTCTCAGTGTTTCTTCTTTTTTAATAGACGATTCGAGTCGATTTCTTCTGCCGTATCATTAGAGTACGGCTATTTTGGATTTCGCTTGCCTCCTTCTTTGAAATTAAAACCTATAATATTAAGGAACTTCTAATGACCCGTGCTAATTTTACCAGCCATTTAAAAATCCATTACAGCTTACAATGGGCCAAGGATCATCCGGATATTGCAAAAAAAGATAACAATCCGCACGATCAGTTTTTTGACCGATTCGAACTGATGAGCTTAACCAAAAAAGAACGTGAACTTCTGATTCGAGATGAAAAAAATCGCGCATTTGCCCATCAGATTCGTCGCCTCCCCTTCGTCGCCAAACCGATCACTGTTCTTCGGGGAGCAACCGTTCCAGACTTTTCAAAATTTGGAAAATCTTCTCAAGATCTTGCGGATTCAACGATTGTAATTCAAGATGGTAAAATTCTTGCGATTGGTCCGCGCAAGAAAATCCCGATCCCCAAAAATACCCAGATCATCGATGTGACAGGCAAAACGATCACTCCAGGATTGGTAGATAGCTTCGCCTGGCTTCATACCCAAGGGGAAGCGTGTGCCCATCTTTATATGGGAGTGACCTCTGTTGTTGGTATTATGGGAGATCCTTTAGATAAAGCAGATCTCTATTTCAATGCCAATCCTTCTCCTAGACTATATCCGCTGGCCTATTGGGAAGTTGGTTTCAAAGATATTCAAACTCCGCTTCCAGAAAAAGAAGCTCTCAAATCGTTGGATAAGGCAGCACGAGAAGGAGCTAAGGTTGTCATTCTCTATTACCCCATTGCCCCAAAGCTGGCAGAGGCATTTGTGAAACGGGCTAGAGAGCTTGAAATGATTGTCATTGGTGAACTCGGAGAAACTCCGTATTTTTGGGCGATTGAACATGGAATCAAAACTTTGATTCACACGACCCGATATATGCGCCCATTGGCTTCTGAAACGGTGCAGAAGCAAATTGCCGCGGATCCATTTGGTGAACTATCAAAAGATTTTTCATCAGCACTGTTCAAAACATTTGGGGTTGCTGATCCGATCCCATCAGAAGTTACAAAGCTAAAAGAGTATGCGGCAAAAGTTGCTCAAGAAAATGTCACCCTGATTCCAACGCTCGCTTATCATTATGGTCATCTTCCAAACTCACTTGATCCATGGAGCAGTATCGTTGCTACACTCATTCAAATGGATGAGATGGCGAATTACGCTGATTATGCTAAAGTTGGTAAAGTAAATAATCCGCAACGCGCTCGAGCTATTATAAAAATGGAAAGTGAATTTTATTCTGCTGGTGCCCATTACTTGGCTGCGAGTGGAGGAACACTCCCTGCCTTGGGAACTTTGGCCGGATTTTCCCTTCATGCCGAACTTTATATGTATACTCTAATTGGCTTAACTCCCCGCGAAGCGATTGCAGCGGCGACCGGAAACATTCGTCAGCTTTGGGGATGGAACGAAATCGGAGCAATCGTTCCAGGAGCACAAGCCGATCTTCTTGTGCTGGAAGAAAATCCGGTAGACAATCTTGAAAATTTAAAGAAAATTGAAAAAATTTATCTCAATGGAAAATTGATCGAGCGTGAATCGTTGCTTCAGTGTAGAAAATAATAAATCAATGGAATCTGAAACACTCCTCCTCTTAAGATTAGAGGAGGCCGGGAGGAGTTGTGAAAAACAGTGATAAGATTAATAACTTTCTTATTCTTTCTAAATCTCCCAAATTAAATGTTGGTATTTTCATTTTCGACCAGGTGGAAGTTTTAGATTTTGCCGGCCCGTTCGAGGTCTTTTCAAGAACCCGACACTCTCCAGGCCTTGAATCAAGGCTCTCTGATGACGATGCCCCTTTTCAGGTTTTTACAATAGCGAAAACTTTGGATCCAATCACTGCGATTGGAGGTTTAAAAATAATTCCGACTCACTCGTTTTCAAAGCATCCATCCATCGATATTTTAATCATTCCTGGAGGATGGGGAACTCGCGCACTTTTAAAAGAAGATGAAACTCTCAACTGGATTTCATCTCAAGCAAAAAAAGCTCAAATTACCGCATCGGTCTGCACCGGAGCGCTTTTACTCGCCAAGCTTGGGCTTCTAAAAAACAGAAAAGCAACGACTCATTGGGCGAGCCTCGATTTATTGAAATCGATCGATTCATCGATTCAAATTCAAAAAAATATCCGTTTTGTGGAGGATGAAATTATTACTTCGGCGGGAATCTCAACGGGAATCGACATGTGCTTTTATCTCGTAGAAAAAATTTGCGGAAAAAAAGTGGCGCAAGAAACGGCAAGATATATGGAATATAATCTCACTCCGTAACGCAATTTTATTGAAATTTCGAATGAATTCCTTCTGGAAAAGGTGCCCGAAGGGCGGATGAGGGGAAAATCGGAATTTTGCAAGGAATTGAAATTTATCCAAATTTTAATGCTTCCCCTCTCCTCAAAGGAGAGCGGGATTTCGTTTTCAAAAATTTGTATAAAGTCGCGCAAAACGAGTGAATAAGAAAAAAATTATCCTCCTAAAACATTAAAATATTCATACTTCCCACGATCAGCTGAATAATCCAACATTTTCATAGCAACAAATTTATCAGACTAACGATACAGATACTCCAATAAATAAGAATTACTCTTCAAAACTATTAAAATTTAGGGAGACTTAATAATGGCACAACCCGTAGAACCTACAACACCCCGCAGTTCCATTGATTTATTAAATCAAACGCTTCATGAATTGGCAACAGAAGTATCAGAACGGTCACAACCTCATCTAGCAGTCGGTTCAGAGACATATTCTCTGTTTTCAAATTTTAGTGCTGGAGGGAGTCGGCTTATTCAAACCCAAAGCTCTTATTATGAGTTGAACAATCCATGGTTTCCTTCCTTTGCGACTCAATTCGGAATTAGAATAGATATTCCAAAACCACGCTTTAATATTCATGTAGATCTAGGAGCAGAATACCGGTTCATAAAAGCTTCAAAAGCAATTGAGGTACATGTAAATGGCGCAGATCCTACTGGGGATCGTTATGAGGCAAGACAGACTCAACATTCTTTTTATCCACTGATTGAAGGGGAAATGCAATTTAAACACCCCTCTTTTGTCATTGGATTATATATTTACCCCATAGGAGTTTATCATCTCGACATTTCTCCCGAATCGACTACTGATCAAGATATCGTCGATAATCTCGGTCTAAATGGAAATCATTTATCGATCGGAGGTGGCGCTCGTGTTGGTTACACTTTTAATACAGGGTGGGGGGCTATTATTCCTTTTGTAGGAGCTGGAGCTGTTTTCAACGTTGCTAGTGCTGCTACTTCCGGTGATGTAAGAATTTATGGGGGAGTTGAAATTGCTGCTCGAATAAACGAAAAGGATCCACCCTCTCCACAAACAGAAGGATCAAAAGGTCTCTCCGAGCTTCAAACTTCTCTTAACAGAGAACGATCAGATATACAGACTGAATTTGATCGACTGACAACTGACATCAGTAAATTCGATCAAGACTTAAAAACACTCGATGTAAAAGATTGGGCCGACGCTCTAGATAAGATGATTGATCGTCATGCAAATATTTATCATCGAATCGCTAATGAATACTTAAGAATTTTTAAATGGTTGATTAAGGCAGAAGAAGCTCTCGCAGAGCAATCCGAAACTTTCAAAGTTCCCAACTCTGAAAAGCTTGAAAGAATCTCTCGACAATTGCTCGATCAATTAACAAGTTTACAAAATACGATCGATCAATCTTTAGGAAGCGACTTACCCTATATATTCGGCCCGAACTTGGAAAGTAAATATGGGAATCAAAAGTTGAACAATTTAGATCTACATTTAAAAGCACATCAGGCGGTTCGTGATTTTTATGCTGTGTATATTAATTATTTAAAAATCTCAAAATCTGATCCAGATGAGGCAACTTTGAGGGGCTCTTTGACTAGGGTTAGGACTGCTTCTGAAAATGCTGAAAGACTTGTAAAGGCAAACAACAAAATTTACCAATCATCGAAACATCCAGAATTTGTTATTCAGCTTTATAATCCTTTTTTAAGAGCTAAGTAGTAATTTGAAGATCAAATATACTCCGATGGTTCATTATTTTCCATATGATCAAAGTTCGAATCAGAGATATTCAAGCACAACTTTCTCGCGATTCAGAAATCAGTTCTTGTTTTCAAAATCCTCTGGCAACCACTCTTTTTCTGAATCGACTCGATGACCCATATCAAACCGGAATCCTCGACGGTTTTCTGCAAAAAGAAGATTACAAAAAACTAGAAGATTACTTAGAAAAATATACAACTTCTCGCTCCAATTCAGGAATCAACCCTCTTTGTACTGAAAACGTCGGGGCTCTATTTCGTCAAAAATTTTTCGCGCAACTTTTTCCTACAGTGAAAACGGCAGAAGATTTTTTATTGAGAAACGATTTGTATATTCAAGCGAAATTGACAGACGAATTTTATTCTCTCTGCCAAGCAGAATATGATTATCTCAATGAACCTTTTAATCGGTTTTTGAGTAAAGAACCGATTAAAAAAGACTTTTCAGATCTTTCGGACAGTGAAAAATTGAAAACTTTTGCCATCTTGCGTCATTACAATTTGAATTTTCTGCTTTTGATTATTCCGATTCTTTTCCCCGATTTTACAGAAGCGATTCCTGAGATTGATTTGGCGAATATCCAAAAAATTTTAAAAGATATTCTTAAACTTGCCTCTGATTGGAAAAGAAAACAAGACACCTCTCTCGAAATAGTGCTTAAAATTCAGATTCGACTTCTCTATTTAAAAGCTCTTCTTCATCAAGATCCCAATAATTCTTTAACTTCACAAATCAAGACTGAAGCAATCTCTACGTTAAAAGATTTGCATTCCGATGAACTTTTTTCTGAAATTTTAGATACCGATTTCGACGGAATCGTCGATAAAAATGATCATTTTCCTTATCACACGGATTATCAATCAGACCTTGATCAAGATGGAATTCCAGATCTACTTGCCTCAGAAAATCGAGGATTGAAAGATCACTTTGGAATTCTAGAATCAAAGTTTGGAAAAGTTCATAAAAGTGTCGACTATTTTCGATTGAAAGACGAAATTTATCTCGTTGCCAATATTGCGATGAAGCCGGATAAAGCTCATCCAGAAATACAACGTCTGTTTCCTTTTTATCGATATCTTCAAAAAAAACAGATCGAAGATTTTCTTGCGAAATCAACTCCAAAAATAATCTCTTCGGTTCATCTTCGAGTGAATTTTTATCCGGAAGAGCAAGGAGAAGAGGTTTTCATCGTTCCTGGAAATAAATTGTCTACAGAAATTGTTGCCAACAAATCTACGGACATTGTTGCCAATAAAGAACGATGGCCGATGTTTGCTCCCATTAATTTTTCTGCTCATGAAACAGGTCATCATTTTAAAATGACCGATTCATATGATAATCAATACAACCTTTACTTTAATCAATGTGCACCCTTCTCTCCCCGATTATTCAACAGCAGTAGAGCCAATCATTTAATGAGTGACTTCTCTCCTCATCTCGATTCAATTGATTTTATCCCTCTTTTGGATCACGCTTCCAAATACCCTGACGTCTACCCATCTTCCCAACTGATGGAGGGAGAAATTCGGTATCAAAGTGGCGATTTTGAAAATGCTGCCGAGATTTACTTTAAAGTTTATGAACGATTAAAAACAAAACTCTCCACCGCAACTCCGCAAGAAACCTCAGATAGAGCGACTCGTACTTTCATCGAAGCGATTAGAGGATTAACTCTCGCTCAAATTCGTCTCTATGAAAAAACAAAAGATCCCGCTTTAGCTGTTGTAATAGAAAATAATATTTCTTATTTAGAACTTTTGTCTCATCGGCAAACACCTACTCCACAGAACCTCGATATTCAATTATCTACTGAATGGATTCAATCTGTCGAAGCCGAAGAGAGTTGGATGGATGCAAAAATTTTAAAATATCTCTTTGCCCTGGCCCAAGAAAGATCGGAGCAATGGATTCCTCTTTTGGAGGAGGTCTATCAAGCTGATTCAATCAACCAGGGGAGTTTCGCCAAAGAAAAGATGTACGATTTGGGAATACGTTTTCTCCCCCCTGCTTATTTTAAATTCAAAAATCCAAAGAAAAGATCTCATTAATTTAATATGATCGGATTTTATTGAAAATTCGGATGAATTCCTTCTCCAGGGGGAGAAGGTGTCCGAAGGGCGGATGAGGGAAAGTCGCAACTCAGCAAAGAGTTGAAATTTGTGGCAACTTCAATGTTTCCCCTTTCCCGAAAGGAGAGGGGGATTTTATTTTTAAAACTTTAAAAAACCGCCTAACGTAAATCATTAAGAAATTGTATCAAAATAAATCACCTTCGCTTTAACTCTTTCCCATTCACTTTTTTTATAAACGCATTCTCTTTTTTCGGATCAAATCGAATTTCAACCGAACCCCCTTCAATAAAATCTGGCGCATATTTTGCGCTCCATCCCGGTTGATATTTTAAAATTATTTTTTGACTCTCCATCTTTAAAGTAACCAAAAGATATTTTTCAGTTTTAAAGACAGAGGCAAACAAAAAATCAAAGAGATGACTCTTTTGTTCGCTGACTTCCAGAGAAGAAGGTTCTCTCGATGAGTAGGTACTACTATTTCCAGCAGCGGGAGGAGGAGAAGTAACCTTTTCCTCTTTCTGCTCAATCTGCACTACTTGAGCGGTTTGATAAAAACGGCTTTCATCAGCAAATGCGATCAATGAAACAGAAAATGAAATGAAAATGAGAAATAATAAAATAAAATTTGTTTTTTTATGATTTAATATCCTCTCTTTTTTAAATTATCTGGAAATTATCTCTTCTCTCATTTACAACTACAAATATGAACTCCCATTTACTCATTCAAGATCTCGCCATTATCATGGCAATCAGCGCACTGACCATCTTATTTTGCCATCTGATTCGTCTACCGGTCGTTTTGGGATATATTGTCGCGGGAATGATCATCGGCCCTTATACCCCACCCCACATGCTCATTACCGATCCTCGTGGAATCGAAACACTCTCAGAGTTAGGAATTATTTTTCTCCTGTTTTCGATCGGCCTTGAGTTCAGCCTCAAAAAACTTTACCAGGTCGGCTTGCAAGCTTTAATTATCGCATTTTCAGAAATCGTCTTTATGATCACTATAGGCTATCTAATCGGTCATTTCTTACATTGGAAAAAGATGGATGCGATTTTCTTAGGCGCCATTCTTGCTATTTCAAGTACAACCATTATTGCAAAAATTTTTTCACAGATGAAATTGATGCAAGAGAAGTTTTCGCAGCTCGTGTTGGGAATTTTGGTAGTCGAAGATCTTTTAGCAATTTTTATCATCGCTCTTTTATCAGGATTCAGTTCCGCAGAAACTAGCAGCGTTCACAATATCGGAATGGCAATCTTTAAAGGAGGATTGTTCATTGGCGGAGTTTTACTAGTTGGAATTTACCTTATCCCACGATTCATCCAATTTATTTTAAAATTAAAAATTCCTGAAATTACGGTAGTCACGATTTTGGGTTTATGCTTTTCAGTCACAATTCTAGCTGCAAAATGTGGATTCTCAACCGCTCTGGGTGCTTTTCTTATTGGTGCGCTGATTGCCGAAACGAATGATATTAAAGAAATTATTCGTCAGATGGAACCGCTACGCGATATGTTTTCAGCGGTCTTCTTTATGTCGGTTGGAATGTTGATTGATCCTATAACTCTTTGGGAGTTTAAGATTCCAATTCTTCTCATTACAATTGTTACTCTTTTCGGAAAATCGTTTATCTGTGCCACCGCTGCAAAACTAACCAAAAATGATCTTGAAACTTCTGTCAAAATAGGAATCACACTGGCTCAAATCGGCGAATTCTCTTTCATCATTGCCAGACTCGGCTCTAGCCAAGAAGTGACAAGCCCTTTTCTTTATTCAATTGCGGTTTCGGTGTCGGTTTTAACCACAGTAACAACTCCATTTTTGCTAAAAAAATCATCAGCAATTACTCGTCTCATTCGAAGAAAATCGTAAAGGAATCAATTTATTTTGAAAGTGTTGGGGCGGGTCGAGTGTCTAGATAAAGTTGATAAAAAATTTGGGTCTTGGCTAGGAATTATAGAATGATTTGGTCAAGACCCTGATAATATTTTTGTTGATCTAATCTAAGAAGCTTTACTCAAATGAACCACTTTCGCCTTCAAATCCGGACCATCGATCTGTTTAATAAAGGCATTTTCACCTGTTGAATCAAATCGCACCTTGATTTGCGCCCCTTCAGGCCAGGCGGGAGAAAATCGCCAATCCGGCTGATATTTTAATGTTACCTCCTGATTTTTTATCTTTAAAGTCACCAAGGCATAAGCATCGTTTTTTCCCATTCGCGACACCATCGCATCCCACGTTTTATCTCGGTGAGTATTCCATTCAACCGGAAGAGAATCTTTCGACGGACTCCCATTCACCTCGGCTGGATTGGGAGAAATCTTTTTTTCTTTTTTCTGCTCCACTCGCACTATTTTGGCGATGTGATAATAGACTTTCTCTTCAGAAAATAAAAAATTCGAACTGAATAAAAAAACCGAGATGACGCAGAAAAACACAAGATATTTTTTTGACATGGCGTTGTTTCCTCCTTTTAGATGGATAAAATCTGTTTCACTAAAGAATCGGCCATGACTAAGACTTTTTCTCAAAACAATTGAGAACGACCTCTGACAAATCAATTGATCCTATTCAATTTTGCGTTATTTCTTCTAATTCGCAATTCAAGAACTACTGTTCTACACAAGCCAAGCGTTGCGAATCGTTTCGATTGCAGTTCTGAGAATAAATATTAATGGCTCCGCTCGTTGTTAAATCGGCAATTCCAACAATGCCAGTTCCGCCTGTCGTAGTCCAATTGGTACAATTAGCACCGCCACTGGTTAACCAGGTAGAAGTTAATCCGGTCCACAATTCGGGATTCGTACCACTCGGAGCAAAACCGGCAGTGAGAGGAAAAGAGAAAATTCCGGCACTTGTCGATGTAGCAATCAAAGTATTATCGGTTCTTACATAGTTCGTATTGGGTGCCAAAACCCAGTCAGTATGTTCTGAAGCGCCCCCTGTTCCGCAATTTGCCGTGGTACAGGCAACACGGCCTGTTC
>CAZQOW010000003.1:0-36980 GCA_964595045.1 uncultured Pseudomonadota bacterium | reverse complement strand
GCTTTAACACTTCCTCTGTTTCGGAAGAATTTAAAGGAGAAAAATAAACCTTCTGGCATCGCGACAAAATCGTCTTCAGAAAAAAATGGGGAAGCGAGCTGATTAAGATAATCAAAGTGTTTGGAGGTGGCTCTTCAAGCGTTTTCAAAAGCGCGTTCGAAGCAGCCAAATTCAAATGATGTGCATCGACCAAAACCGCGACTTTATAAGCCGATTCAAACGGTGCTAAACTCAAACTCTTTTTCAAATTTCGAATCAGATCAATTTTGATATTGTCCGATTCAGGCTCAATCCAGAAGAGATCAGGATGTTCCAGCTTTTCAAGTTTTAGACAAGAAGAACATTTTTCGCACGGTTTTTCTTTCTCCAGACAAAAAAGTTTCTGAATAAAAAATTTCGCTACCATTTTTTTACCAATCCCTTGCGGACCGGTAAAAAGCATCGCGTGCGGAATCTTTTTCGATTCGACTAGTCGATTTAAACATTGAAATGTTTTTTCATGACCGATGATTTTCATATTTTCAAATAATCACTCCTCCCTTTGAAAAAGGGTCAGCGTCGCCAAAGGCTATGCTTGCCTTGCTGAAGCTCTGGCGAAGCAGGCCGACGGAGCGAGGTTGGGAGGAATTTATTGCTGGGAACGTGAAAAAATAAATGCTCTTCTTTACTCCTCGCAATAAATCCCCCTTAATCCCCCTTTTTCAAAGGGGGAGATTTTATATTTTTCAATTGTCTTAAAATCTCACGATGAATCTCCTCCGGAGATTTCATCCCATCGATCACCACCACCCGCGATCGATCTTCTTTCGCAATTTTCAAAAATCCTTTCCGAACCTTCTCATGAAACGAGATTTTTTCTTTTTCAAACCGTTCTTCTTTATGGATCTGCCTCAAAATTCTTTTCTTCGCCCGCTTGAGTCCAACAGAAACGGGGCAATCGATCAAAAAAGTAAGATCCGGTTTCAATCCGGAAGTTGCCAATTCGTTCAACTGCTCAATTACTTTTCTGGAAATTTTTCTCGCTTCCGCTTGATAAGCAATGGTCGAGTCGGTGAAACGGTCACAAAGAACTATCTCTCTTTTTTTCAGAGCGGGACGAATCACCTCTTCAACATGTTGAGCACGATCAGCGGCATAAAGAAAAAGTTCAGACAAGGAAACCATCTTTTTATTTTTGGAATGGAGAAGGATTTCCCGGATTTGATTTCCGATTTCTGTCCCTCCCGGTTCTCTTGTCAAAAGAACAGAAAATTTTTGTTTTTTGAAAAACTCAGCCAGAAGTTTAATTTGGGTACTTTTACCTGAACCCTCGATTCCTTCGAACGTGATGAAAAAAGGTTTTTTCAGTTTTGTTTTTTTTGATTTCAAAACTTCTCCGATTTTGGAATTTATCTCAAAAAGATCGCAACTTTTTTTATGAGAGATGGAATAAATACTTGAGTATTCTCAAAAAAGTAAATAGGACAAATCATCAAATAATCCAAATTTAATTGAAGTAAAACCTTTGAACTCGAATTTTTTCCGTTCAGAGTTTTTATTTTAAAAAAATCCGAAAGGAGCGGTGCCTATGTCGCATCAACTGAAAAAAACACTCGGCCCTATCATGTTATGGGGACTCGGAGTCGGTTACGTGATTTCTGGGATGTATTTCGGCTGGAATTTAGGCCTTCCCGAAGGAGGACCTTATGGATTGCTCGCCGCTCTGGTTCTTGTCAGTATCCTATATATAACCTTTGTTCTGAGTTACGCCGAACTCTCCTGTGCAATTCCGAAAGCGGGCGGAGCATTTGTCTATGGAAATCGGGCACTTGGCTCTAATCTGGGGTTTTTGGCCGGGGCCGCTCAATGTATCGAATTCGTTTTCGCCCCTCCTGCGATTGCTTTTGCAATTGGCGCTTACTTTAATAATCTTTATCCACAATTTCATCCTTTAACCGTTGCTTTTGTTTCTTACGCACTTTTTACCGCTCTCAATATTTATGGCGTAAAACATTCCGCGATTTTTGAACTTTTTATTACCATTTTAGCAGTTGTCGAACTTTTAATTTTTGCTGGAGCAACTTTCCCCAGTTTTTCATGGCAAAGCTTCTCTTCTAACCCTCTTCCCCATGGTTGGACAGGAATTTTACCGGCAATCCCTTTTGCGATTTGGTTTTATTTGGCGATTGAAGGAATTGCCAATGTTGCCGAAGAAACCAAAAATCCGCAAAAAGATTTACCCAAAGGATTTGGTTGGGCGATGTTTACTTTAGTTGCCTTAGCTGTTCTTGTTTTCTTTGCCTCCATTGGAGTTCATGGTTGGGAAGCGATTGTTTATAAAACTCCCGGATCTCAAGAAACCTCTGACTCCCCTCTCCCATTAGCTTTGGGAGCGGTTTTTGGACAAAACAATATCCTTTATCATCTCTTAATTTATATCGGAATTTTCGGTCTACTCGCCTCTTTCCATGGAATCATTTTAGTTGCCGGCAGAGCGATTTTCGAATTCGGTCGAGTCGGTTACGCCCCAAAAATTTTGGGAACTACCCTTAAAAATCGAAAAACCCCTGCGGCAGCTCTTTTAGTCAATCTTGTTTTAGGAGGAATTGCTTTACTCACAGGGAAAACCGGAGATATTATTACGATTTCCGTTTTCGGTGCTTTAACACTTTATCTCCTCTCAACGATCTCCTTACTCAGACTGAGACAGAAAGAGCCAAATTTACCTCGTCCTTATAAAGTTCCATTCTATCCTTTTACGCCGATTATTTCTCTTATCCTCTCTGCTTTCTGTTTAGGAGCGATGGTTTATTATAATCAAAAACTCGCTTTAATTTATGGAGCAATTCTCGCCGCCGGATTCGGTTGGTTCTATTTGAGAGTTCCACATAATATTCGAAAAAGAGAATTTCATCTCATTCCAGAAGAAGGAATGAACTCTGAAGAAAGTTTAGAGGATGAACTCCCAGCCACTGTTTAGTTTTTTCGTAGGGGCGCACAGCCGTGTGCCCCTACATTTATGAATATGGAAATCCCCCATGAAAAAAAATCTTGAAACAATCAAAGAAGAAATCAAAAAATCAGAACATCAAAAAGTAAAAGTTGCCGTCACCGATATCGATGGAGTTTTGCGCGGAAAATATCTTCATAAAGACAAATTTTTATCGGCACTCGATAGCGGATTTGGGTTTTGCGATGTCGTTCTCGGTTGGGATTCAGCCGATGTTTGCTACGACAACGCCACCTTCACCGGCTGGCATACCGGTTATCCGGATGCGTTGGTCAAAATTGATCCTGCCACCTATCGTCAAGTTCCATGGGATAAAAATATCCCGTTCTTTTTGGGAAATTTTGAAGAGAGTTCCGGAAAACCTTTGGAAATCTGTCCCAGACAGCTTTTGAAGAAAACAATCGCCAAAGCAGAAAACTTGGGATTCTTTCCTAAATTCGGATTGGAATTTGAATGGTTCAATTTTAAAGAAACTCCTCAATCGATTGCAGAAAAAAAGTTTAATTCGCTCGAACCACTCACACCTGGAATGTTTGGTTACTCGATTCTCCGCTCGAGTCTCAATCAACCTTATTTTGAAGCGTTAATGGACGAACTTCTGAAGTTTGGAGTTCCTCTCGAAGGATTACATACCGAAACCGGCCCAGGAGTTTTCGAAGCCGCAATCCTTTTCTCCGACGCGCTGGAAGCGGCTGATCGAGCGGTCCTTTTCAAATCCTCCGCCAAAGAGATCGCTTACCGATTTGGAATCATGCCAAGTTTTATGGCGAAGTGGAATACCACCCTTCCCGGATGCAGCGGACATGCCCATCAGAGCTTATGGGATAAAAACAGTGAAAAGAATTTTTTCTACGATGAAAAAGATCCGAATAAAATGAGCGATCTTTTTAAAAGTTATCTCGCCGGGCAAATTCAATGTCTTCCAGAGATTCTCCCTTTCGTCGCGCCAACGGTGAATAGTTACAAAAGACTCGTCGACGGCTATTGGGCCCCCACCAAAGCTTCGTGGGGAATCGACAATCGAACCGTTGCCTATCGCGTCATCCCGGGAAGTTCAAAATCAACCCGAGTCGAAGCCAGAATTTGTGGATCGGATATTAATCCTTATCTTGCAATTGCTGCTTGCCTTGCTGCAGGGCTTTATGGCATTGAAAAAAACCTGAAACTCGATACTAAAGCGGTAACCGGAAGCGGTTATCAAGATCAAGAATCGAAGAGACTTCCAAAAAACTTGCAAGAAGCGACCCAAAAACTTTCCGATTCGAAAATCGCCCGAGAAATTTTCGGAGAAGTTTTTGTCGATCACTTTGTTAGAACGAGAAACTGGGAATGGCGACAGTTTCAGGATGCAGTGACCAATTGGGAGCTGCAGAGATATTTCGAAATTATTTAGCTAAACTAAAACCATTTCGTCATACGTAGGGGCGACCCGGCGGGTCCCCCTCCCAGCACGATGACTATTTTCACAGGAATTATTTATGCCCCTCTATCAATTCAGTTTTCCCACTCTCATCCATTTCGGTGCCAACAGCCGATCAAAAGTGGCAGATCATCTCAAGGCAAATCAACTTTCTCATCCCCTGATCGTCACCGACCGCGGAATTATCGGTCTCGAATTTTTCAAAAACCTTCAGGATTCTCTTTCACGAAGCGGATTAAAGGTTGAGACATTTTCAGAGATCTGGGGAAATCCGGTAAAAAGCCAGGTGAAAGCGGGAGTTGAAGCGTATCGCAATTCAAACGCGGATTGTATTATTGGACTAGGGGGTGGAGCGGCTCTCGATGTCGCAAAAGCGATCGCTCTGATGATTCATCATCCGGGAGATTTGTTTGATTACGAAGATGACAAACCGGGCGCACTTCCAATCGATAAAGAAATTCCTCATTGGATTGCACTTCCGACCACTTCTGGAACCGGATCTGAAGTCGGAAGAAGCGCCGTTGTTTCGGACGATGTAACCCATCTAAAGAAAATCATTTTTTCACCCCGCTTGCTTGCAAAAGCGGTTTTTGCGGATCCAGAACTGACCTTAGATCTTCCGGCGAAGGTCACCGCCGCAACCGGAATGGATGCACTCACCCATTGCGTCGAATCGTACCTCGCAAAAGGATTTCACCCAATGTGCGACGGGATTGCGTTAGAGGGATTACGTCTCGCCGCCCAAAGTTTACCTCAAGCGGTTCACAATCCGAAAGATATTGAATCGAGAAGTTTAATGATGATGTCTTCTCTCATGGGAGCAGTCGCCTTTCAAAAAGGGCTTGGAGTCACTCACTCCTGCGCCCATGCTCTTTCAACTGTTGCCGATCTTCATCACGGCTTTGCCAATGGAATTATGATCAATCATGCTTTGAAAATGAACGTTTCCGCAGTTCCCGATCGATTCAGAAATATGGCGATTACTGTTGGATTAAAAAACCAGAGTGGTGAAGGATTTTTAAATTGGCTCGAGATGTTAAAAACAGAAATCGGAATTCCAGCCAAACTTTCTGCTGCAGGGGTTAAAAAAGAACAGCTCGATGGGTTGGTCAATGTTGCGTTTCAGGATGTTTGTCATCAGAACAATCCTGCCCCTTGTTCAAGAGAAGATTTCGTGAAAATTTTCTCAGAAGCGATGTAAATATTTTTAAAATTTATCCGATGATTGGAATTTTTCGCTCGGCATAAAGTTTTGAATGTTCTTTTTGCATTTTATTTCTAATTTGAATGAAGAGCTTTGAAATAAGTGGAGAGTTTTTAGGTGATTGAATCGCCTGGTTTAACTCACTTTTCTTTTTCTTTTGAGAAAGATTGAGCGAAGGAAGCACTTTCATCACGATTTTTGAAGGGAGTGGAAATTGTGGAATGCCTGCCCCAATCCATACCCCAAAAGGAAATCCCGCCACTAAAGGAAAGACATCAGCACGAAGATGTTTATAAAGACCTAATTTTTTTGCGATCCATTCGCCTTGAGAAAGAACGAAAAAAGTTTCATGAACTCCTACCGAAACGAGAGGAGTGAGAAGTGTTTTATTTTCGAGCACATGACGAATAAAACCACTTCGATTTCCTAAAGTAATTTTTTTTCGATCCCAAAAAGTTCGAAAAGTTTCTCGAGCCCCTCCTGGATATATGAAGAGATCATACCCTTTCTCTAAAACCTTCTTTAAATTCTCTTGATCGGCTGGAAGACATCCAACCTCATAAAGAATGTTTTTCCAAGGGCCAAACAGCTGAAAGACAATATCATGCACCAGTATAAAGATAGGACGAGAATACTCAAAATGTTCATGCCAACGGGAAAGAAAAAGAATGGTATCAATTGGAAGCATCCCTCCATCATGATTTGAAATTAAAACAGTCTGTTTTTTTGGAATGTTTTGAAGATCTCGAACCTCTGCACGAAAGTAATATTTTAAAATTGGTTTAAAAAATTGAATCGCTTTTTTTACCCGTTCAATATTGAATGAAAGGGATGATTTTAATGAACTATTTTTCATTTTATTTAAACCTAGATTCCAGAAGTTGACTTATGATAATGACATAGATTATCAAAATTCTAGTTTCAAATTTAATAACATTTAATTGATCAAATTATCCATGCAACCACTTAAAATTGGAGCCTCTGCCTGTTTTTTCCATAGTGATCCTGAAAGAAAAATTTTCAAAGGAAAAACACTCCTTTATCTCGAACAATCGCTCGCCCACTGGATCATGTCGGAAGGAGCTTTAGTGTTTATGATCCCTTCTGTTGCAGGTGAGTCAAAAATTCGTTTGAAAGATCTCGTTTCCGAACTGGATGGTCTTGTCTTACAAGGGGGAGCCGATGTTTCCCCGAAGAGTTATCACCAAGACCCGATGAAACCGGAATGGAGCGGTGATGCAATTCGTGATCGTTATGAAATTGAATTATTAAATGAGTTTGTAGCGCAAAAGAAACCGGTGTTGGGGGTTTGTCGCGGTGCTCAACTAATCAATGTTGCTTTTGGTGGAACTCTTTATCAAGATATTGTTCACGAACTTCCCGAATCTAGCCATCATCGCAATTGGGAAGTTTATGATCAACATTTCCATGATATTCAATTCGAACCTGGTTCAAAACTTTCAAAACTTTACCCGAATACTCAATCGACGAAAATCAACAGTATTCATCATCAAGCCTTAAAACAGATTGGAAAAGATCTGAAAGTCGAAGCCTGCTCTCCCGAAGATGGAATCGTCGAAGCAGTTTCGTATGCCGGAGATTCGTATATTTTGGGTGTTCAATGGCATCCCGAATTTCATGATCCCAACAACAAGTCGGTATTGGATAGTCAGCCTATTCTAAAAGACTTTTTGGCCGCTGCTCGAAATAGGAAGAAGTAAATAGATTATCGACCTCAGTCTTCCAAAACTGATAGGTCGGCCAATGTTTACAATCCCCATATTCTCAAGGAGTTTACGATGTTAAAAATTATCAATCCCGCTACCGAAGCGATCCTCAAAGAAATTGAAGAAGATAATTCTGACTCCATTCAGACAAAATTTCATCGCGCGAAAAAATTTCAATCCGAATGGAAAAACAGTTCTCTTCAAAGTCGACTTCAATCGATTAAAAATTTCAGAGAATTACTAGTAAAAAACAAAGAGAGTTTGAGCCAAACTCTCACGTCAGAAGTGGGAAAGCCGATTGCTCAATCCCGCAATGAGTTAAGTGGAGTTTTGGGAAGAATCGATTTTTTCTTGGAAAATACAGAAAAGGTTTTGAAAGAAGAAGTTGTGCTGAATGATCCCTCTCAGCATTTAAAAGAATCGATCACCTTTGAACCTTTAGGGGTCATCGGAAATATTTCTGCCTGGAATTATCCCTATTTTGTTGGATCAAATGTTTTCATTCCAGCTCTATTAACCGGAAATACGGTTCTTTATAAGCCATCTGAATTTGCAACGCTCACTGGAATTGCAATCACTGATCTTCTCTATCAATCAGGAATTCCGAAAGATGCTTTTATTTCGGTGATTGGAGGAGGAAATGTAGGGGCAGAACTTCTTAAACAACCACTCGATGGAATCTTTTTCACCGGATCTTATCTAACCGGACAAAAAATTGCCGAGTCTGCCTCCAAACAGTTGATGAAAGTCCAGTTAGAACTCGGAGGAAAAGATCCGATCTATGTTTGTGAGGATGTCGATGTAGCGACTGTCGCTCCTGGAATTGCAGATGGCGCATTCTATAATACTGGGCAAAGTTGCTGCTCAGTCGAGCGAATTTATGTTCATGAAAAAATTTATAATCAATTTATTGAACTCTTTCTTTCAACCGTGAAAAGTTTTGTCGTTGGCGATCCAACCGATGAAAAAACCTATATTGGATCTCTCACCCGCAAAGCACATCTTTCTTATTTAGAAAATCAGGTAAACGATGCAATTCAAAAAGGTGCAAAACTTCTCTGCGGCGGCAAAAAAATCGATCGATCGGGTTCTTATTTTGAACCGACTGTTTTTATCGATGTGAATCATTCAATGAGTTTGATGAAAGAGGAAACGTTTGGTCCGTTGATCGGAGTTCAAAAAGTAAAGAATGATCAGGAAGCAATCGAATTAATGAACGATACCGATTATGGTCTCACCGCCGGAGTTTATTCAAAAGAAGAAGTTCGCGCGAAAAAAATTCTCTCTCAAATCAACGCAGGATCAGTTTATTTCAACTGTTGTGATCGGGTAAGCCCAAGACTTCCTTGGTCAGGAAGAAAGCATTCTGGAATCGGCTCGACTCTCTCAAGCCTAGGAATTGAAGCATTTACCCAACCCAAAGCGTGGCATTGGAAAAACAGTTAACATTCAATTTTTATTTTTCTCATTTCTTTCTCGTCAACCTTATCCCAAAAAATTTAAACAAAAAAATAGCCTCGATCAATCGAGGCTATTTATATCTGAATAGGAGAGGAAAAAGCTAAGTTAAAAATAATAACCGAATTCCATCGCAAATCCATTCGAGATAGAAGTTTTTACTCCTGGGACTCTCGAATCAAAAATCATCGGACTATACTCAATCTTCAATTTTGCTTTATCGGTAATTTGATATCCGGCTCCTAAAGCAAAATCTATGATGTTTTCATTGGCACCAGTATAAAACCCGGTTTGATCTTGCAGAAAACCACCTCGGAAAAACATTCTCCACACATCCGTAAAGTCATAATTTAATAGGACAAATCCTCCCCATGATCGGTCATTTCGAATTCCCGGGACATCAGAATTATCCTGACGAAATACCCCTTCACCCGCAAAAAGTAATTTTGGGGTAAATTTCACAGCATAATCTAAATCAACGATATGAGTTAAATGTCTATTACAAGAGGTGATTCCGGTGGTCGCTTCATTGCATCCATATCTTTCAGGTCCTCCTGCGTAAGAAATACCGATTGTGCTTTTGGTCGCATCGCTACCCCAGTTAAATCCAAAGCGAGATCCGTAGGAGGGAATCGCACTATATGCACCATTGGTTAATCCTCCCGGATTCACTGTCGTTCCACTAATGGAATTACCTTTTGTTCCAGGAGTTGCGCCGGGTGCAAGAACTCCAAAAGGAGCAGAGTCAGCTAAGCTATTCACGACATAAATATGGAAATCAAAATGCTCTTTGAAAGCATAAAATATTTTTGCCCCTGTATCATTGGCAGGAGTGATGTAATTAAAAATAGTTGAAAAGGAAATGGATGGATTATCGATACGATGCCAAACATAGTATCCGATTGGAACAGTAAATCGACCAATGAGAAACTCAGCTCCCTTTAAATTCGCTGTCATGTACGCTTGCTCAACTTCGAAATTGGATATTCCAGTTCCACCTGAATCGGTTGTTCTTCCAGTTCCTGAAAGAGCACGACCGAAATCAAGATCTACTCGAAGACGAATATTTTCTCCGAAACTTTTATCGAGGTCTATTTCTACTACATCTAGATAAGTATCAAAAGTATCTCGACCAGGAGAAGTGGTTCCTCGAAACCAACCAAGTTGTCCACCAATTGGATTACCGTAGGCATTATGATCATCATGTTGCCATCCGCTTACTGCATCAACAAATCCAGAAATCTCTAATCCTTTCGCCTTAGATTCTTCGGCTTTTGAGAATTGAGGAATGGTTAAAAGCAAAAAAGAAAAAAGAAGAAAGAGATATTTTTTCATCGTACAAACTCCTTAACTAAAAAGTGGGTTAGAAAATTTTCTGAAATGAAGAGCAACTCTTGTACCAATTTGAAATATTATTTCCACTCTTTTTTTCAATCACTTACAGAATTTTGATTAATTGATAATTTTTTGGAGAGATTATTTTTTAAGCAATTGCATTTTACTGATGCATTCGCAATTGTTCTTAAAAAAGAAACTGTAAATGGGTGCCACGCTTCGATCTCATGAGTAAAATCAATGAATCTTTATTGCGTTGGATGACTGTGGTATTTCATGATCGAAGTGAAGTCCAATCACACAAAAATTATAATATTTTGCTAAATTTGGGAGTCTAAAACAGTGCTAATTTCGAATAAAAAATTTACATTCGAGTGCTTTTTATACATCTAAATTTAGGTTGGATTGAGTTTGTCTTTAACTGGATTGAAGATTCAGCTTGTTAAACTTTTACTCAACGGAGAAATTCTAAAAACTTTCAACAAAATTTGAGAAATGAGTAAAATTCATTTAAATTAAATACCACAAATAAAAAAACCCTGTCTTTCGACAGGGTTTTTTTATTACTAACAACTTTCAATTCAAATAAGCTTAGAAATTATAAGCAAATTCAAGTGCGAAAGCATTATTCCAATAAGTTCTACCATAGGTAGAATAGGCTGTTTGCTTTGCAATATTTCTTGCTGGAAGGCCAAGATCTAACTGATACTCTAATTTCATCTTTGCGCCATCTGCAATTTGATAACCTGCACCTAAACTAAACGCATGAATCTGCTGATCTACGTTTGTGTAGTTTCCTTGGAAATCATGGAGATATTCATATCGGAAATATCCATTCCAAGTTTCATTAAAATTGTAAGCAAAGGTTGCTTGACCAGCCCATGATTTACAATTTTTGGTGAGCGAATTACAAGCTCCACCGTTTTTATTATCTTGTCTGTAGATTGCTTCACCTGCGATAACGAATGCATCGGTAACATGGAAGGAATAATCGATATCAGCAATGTGAGTAAAATGTCTTTCTAGGTTTTGAGAAACTAATGTTCCGCCCACTAAATGAGGAACAACACCTTCTGGTCCACCCGCATAGGAAAGACCAACAACATGCTCTTTTCCTTTTTCTCCCCAAGTGAAACCGAATCGAGCATGATAAGAAGGAACAGGAGTGTCATTATTGGCATTTGAAGTTCCAACACCAAAAATACTATCATAAAGATTGTTTACTACACCAATATGCAAATCAAAAACATCACTAAATGCATAATAGATTTTTGCACCTGTGACGTTATGTGGGCGAATGAAGCGATAAAGATTGGTGTATGAAAGTGTAATGTTTTCTGCACGATCGACTGATTCAAGACCAAGAGGGACATTATAACGACCAATCAAGAACTCAACTCCATTTCCGAGAGGAATATTGGCAGTCACATAACCTTGCTCTAAAAGGAAATTATTGCTTCCTGTGACCCGCTGAGAACCCGACAAGAAACGACCAAAATCAAGATCTGCTCTTAATCGAATGTTTTCTCCGAAAGTTTTATTAAGATCGAGCTCCACTTGATCAAGGTAGAAGTTGAATGTATCTCTTCTTGGAGAACCAAGACCTCTAAAGTCGCCCAATTGACCTTCTCCAAGCAAGCCTGCGTTATCAGCATCGTTAATAGTACTGACGATAGCATTCGTTCCATTGGTTCCGACGAATGTATCGGCATTTTTACTATCATGCTGCCAACCGGTGACCACATCGACGTTACCACTGAGCTCCAAACCACCTGGAGATCCTTTTTTGTCTGCAGCTTTCAGTGAGACAGCGCTTGACAAAACAAGCGTTGCCACTAAAGCAACTAAACCTAGTTTTTTCATGTTTTCCTCTCCTTTTTTTCGTTTAAGAATTTTTTAGTTTCAATGCATTCAAAATATAAAATTAAAAAACTTCTACCACTATTTGAATAATAATTTAGATAAAAACTATTTTACTATTTCTAAACAACTTCTCTGGAAATTACTTCCCCCTTTCTCCCTTTCTTACCCAGGGACTCCATACTCTCAGAAGATGAAAAATTTTTATAATTAAAAATGTGAATTAACTTTCGAATGTGATGAAAATTTCAATCATTCATTGAAAAATAATTTTCAATAATAAGTGTATATAATTATAAGTCAAGAATTTTAATTTTAGTGTTTCTTGCAAAACCCAAGAAAAGCTTCAAAGAAAAAATGATTTTTAAATGAAGAACAATATTTCAAATATGTTTCATTATCGAATGGATATTAATCTTTATTAAGTACATGGACTGACTCTAAGTGTCAAGAAATTCTTGTGCAATGCGTTACCAAAATAAAAAAATTTTTATAAAAATCTCCCGCGGAGTTATTCGTTGACCTTTCGACTTTATCTTCTGTAATCTAAAATTCTATTTTTATACAAATTGAAAACATTCATTCAAATTTTTAAATAATACAACCCCAATGTCCGACGTTGAAAAGCATAAAATTTTAGTCGTGGATGATGATCCTCAAATTTTTAAAATTATTTTTCGTCTTCTTAACTCAAAGAAATATCATGTAACTTCGGCTTCAAATGGATACGACGCACTCAAAAAAATTGAAGAGGAAAAACCTGATTTAGTAATTTTAGATTTAATGATGCCCGGAATGAGCGGGCTCGATGTCAGCAAAAAAATAAAAGAGAACTTTCCAAGTCAACGGATCATGATCTTGGTGCTCTCAGCTAAAGATAGCCAAATGGATCGCAGAAAATGTTTTGAAATGGGGGTCGATGACTATCTCACCAAACCATTTCACATCGCCTCTCTAGCACGCAAAATTGAATATATTTTTGAGAAGAAGAAAACTCCCTGAAACTCATCTCACTTCCAGAATTAGATCGATTTCAACAGTTGCAAAGCCTGGCAAATCTGTCACTCCGACGGTGACTCGACTATGTTTTCCTGCTGGACCAAAAATCTGAACCAAAAGCTCACTGGCAGCATCCATCACTTTTACCTGATCGCAAAATCCAGGATAACTATTCACATAACCGGTCAGGCGAACCACCTTTTTGACTTTGTCGAGTGAACCTAATTCATACTTCACAATCGAAAGAGCGTTTGCCAATGCTTGCTTGGCAGCTCTTTGACCATTATCCATCGAAACGTCTTTCCCTAATCTTCCTTTAAAGGCAAGTTGTGGGCCGACTTTTGGAAGTTGTCCGCTAATAAAAAGAAGCGAACCGGTTCTAACACAGGGAACATAATTTCCCTCGGAAGGAACCGGTTCGGTAAGATGGATTTTCAGCTCTTTTAATTTAGCTTCTGGAGAATTTTCTGTAGGTTTCATAATTTTAGGAGATATCGAGCTGCTTAATGTTGGAGCGTCCAAAAAGTTCAAACATATAAGGAGCTAAATATTTATCTTCTTAGCCGAATTCCTTTGAAAAAAACAACAAATGGGATTTTTTCGAGCGAACCCAATTCGATCGGATCAATGGATGGCTTCACTAAAGAAAGAAGATGGGGAGTCACAAAAATTTCTCTCATTTGTTCGACATAAATCCCTGCTTTTCGGAGCAACATAAAATATTGATCGATACGATTTAAAAAGCCAGCTTTCGGATTCAGTGCATATTCAAGATAGGGATGAGTGAATGAGATGACGACTCGAGAACCGTCTTGAAGAATGCGGGCGATTTCTGAAAACGAATTAGTAAAATCCTTTTTATCGAGACGGGCAGCGAACAGAACTAGAAAATCAAAACTTTTCTCTAGAAACGGAGCCTGCATCAAATTTCCTCTCGCAAATAAGATTCCTTGCGAGTTTTCAACGATCGCTCGGCTTCGGGTGGAAATTCCGACCTCAAAGTCGATAATCTTCTCTGCCCCTTTTTCCAAAAGAAGATCCCATTTGGCACTTCCGGTGGCAGAGGCATGCAACGTTTTTTTACCGGAGAGATTTGTAATCAGTGGGGTAATACTTTCCACTTCGATTATCTCTAAGATTTTTTGGATTTTTGCCTTGGAGAGAACTGCTTCCGGTTTAGAAATAGTCGGAGAAAACCGTTTTTTTGTCTTGGCTTGATGAGAACTCGCTGCTATTTTTTCAACCACCCCTCCCAATTTTTGCATCATCTTGCGTAAAAACTTTTCCATATTTTCATTTTATAGATATTTTAATTGAGAAACGACAGAAAAATTAGAAGAAATATCCAAAGGTGAAATGCAATCGTGTTCTGTTTGGATCAGTCGGCTGTCTATTGAGAATAACTCCATAATCTAATCGAACGGGACCGACAGGCGTAATATATCGAATTCCTCCTCCAGCCGAATGTCGAACATTATAAAGACTGATTTGATCCAAATTATTAATTAAACTTCCTGTATCCATAAAAAGAACTACCTCTACTCCTTTAAAAAGTCGCATTTGGAATTCAAGATTGTGGACAAAGGCCACTTTTCCTCCTCCAGGATTTAAAGCATCTTCTCTAAAACCACGAAGTGTATCATCACCTCCCAAAAAGATAAGCTCTTGAGGAGGAACTTGATCGTTCACCGTCACCGGAACAACCGCATATAAGCGAAGCGCATTGGCAATGGTGAAACGACGAAATGGAGACCACCAATGACCGGTTCGAGTATTGAGTTTAAAAAATTTAGCTGTCGCATTGGTGAACTCTGTTCCGAAAGCAGTCGTTCCGGAAGCATAAATACCTGAGTGGGGATCACCAAAATTATCTCTTCCATCATACGTAATCAAAAATTGAAATTTGCCGGTCGTGTTATTGTTTGTTCCTGGACGAAGTTGGGAAAAATCGGTCTTTTCATCGTTGAAAGTCGTTTGAATCAATTCATATTTCAAAAGAACTGAAAGTTTTCTTGTTAATTCTCGGATCAAGGCGGTTGATCCTCCTGTTTGGACATCTTGGAAATATGGTCTTCTTTCAAATTGGGCGAAGAGGCTGTTCAAATATTGCCAGCTCGATCCAAAAAGTCGTGGATCTGTATAATCAATCTCCGCACGATTGAACTGATTTCCACCGGTCAACTTTAATGAAAACTGTTTTGCCCAACCGAGAAGATTCAGGTGGGTATAATTGAGAGTTCCTTTAAACTTCGTATCGGTATCGTAAGAAAACCCCATATCAACGGTTCGAATTTTTTTCTCTTCGACTCGAACAACGACGTGAATTACTTCTTCTTTCCCTTTTAATCCGAGTGTTTCTAGAGAAAGAGCATCAAAAACCCCTAACTTTCTCAAAAAAGTCTGGCTCTGCAAGATTTTTTGAGGATTAAATAAATCTCCCTGTTTAAACTGCACAGTTTTACGAATGGTGGAGTCTTGAGTAATAAAATTACCGACTAAAAGTGTTTTACCAATGCGAACTTCGGCCCCTTCGAGGATTTTATAATGAATCTTTACTTGATAAGGAGCAACCTCCTCTACTTCTGTTTTCGCTTCAGCATAAGGGTGACCATGATTGGCATAATAAACAAGAATTGCCCGAACATCATCCTCTAGACGAACGACGGAATAAGGATTACCCTCTTTCACATTCAAAAGTTTTTTGATTTGCACCGGGGTAAACAGTTTTAAACCCTCGAAATCAACATTTTCAACTTTCGTCTGACTTTTTTCAGTTAATTGGATTTGAATCCGATATTTATCTTGGGTTGGGATCAGATCTTTTTTCCAGTGATCGATTTTTGCTTCAATAAACCCATTTGCCTGATAAAAAGATTCAATCGTCTGTAAATCTTGCTTGAAAGCCTCTTCTGAAAAAACCCCTGGAGTCAAAATCGCTTCAGGTTCTGTGAGCATTTGAGCTTTTAGTCTTTTGTCGGAAAAGGCCTTATTTCCTTCAAAATCAATCGATTTGATTACTCTTTTGTTTCCTTCCTGAATTTTGAAAAGGACCTGAACGGTTTGAGAATTCAGCTCCTTTTTCTCAGCGGTAACTTCAGTCCCTTCATATCCCAAAGAATGGTAATGTTCGATGAGTTGGCTTTTTGAATGATCGAGCTCAAATTCATCATAATCTCCGGTATCGGTCACTCCGACGATCTTTCGCAGATGAGTGGAAGACTGATGGGCATTCCCATCAAAAACAACAATCACTTTTTTCCCTTCTCGAATTTCGAGAGTGATGTTCGCTTTCCGTTTTTCTTCGTCAAATTGGACCGTTGCCTTAACTCTCACACGAGGATGATTATTTGTGTGATAAAGTTTTTCAATCGACTCTACATCTTTCTTCAAAATTTTCGGGCTGAATCCAAAAATTCGGGTGATTTTATTTTTGATTCGGCTCTCCAAAAAAACGTTATTTCCTTTCACCGTAATATCCCCAACCCGATAATCTTTCCCTTTTTTTATTTTCACCTTCAGAGCAATCATTCGATGAGATAAATCTTTTTTTTCTTCGATCGTCACGGAGGTTTGTCGATAACCTTCCTTTTCATAAAAAGCGATCAGCCGGGCAACCTGCTCTGGGATTCTCTCCGGCTGATAAACATCTCCCGGAGTCATAAAAATCGCTTTCTTTACATCTTTTTCGAGGATCGGATAATTGCCACTGATATCGACCGTTTTAATGAGAAAGGCATCTTGAAGTTGAAAAACCAGAGAAACATCTCCTTGTTCATGTTCCACAAGAACTTCAACATTTTTATAAACTCCCCACTTTCGAAGATCGTAAATTGCATTCTCTACTTTTTCGGGATCGAAATTATCCCCTTCTTTGATTCGGATAATGGCATAAACCGTCTCATTTCGTTCTGGAACCTCTGTTTCAATTTTAATCGAGCGGATTTTTTCAGCAGCAAAGCTAGATGGAATTCCGAGAAAAGTCGGAGAAAGAAAGATAAAAATTAGAAAAAAAGATTTTAAACGCATAACTCATTACTCATAACCCATGACATTGGATGATGATCAATACCCCTTAAACCTCAAAGTAAGATCTAGCTTATATCGTGCGAGTGAACTTCGAGAAGCCTTGAGCAAAACATTATCGAACAACAAATATTCGGCCTGAATATAATTGGCAGTTTCTTCTACGGAAAGATCGGTTTTAAACTCCAAAGTCAAACGTTCTGTCACCCTTTTTCCAACAACGAGAGAAGTTAAACTTTTTGAATCGGGATCCGATGCCTCTAAGCGAAAAATATCCAGATGTGTAAAACCAGTCAGCGGTTGCTCAATCAAACCGGTTAATTGACTCGCCAAAACCGAACCCGCTATATCCGTTCCAGAAAGTTTTTGGTTTTCAAACGGAAGTGCTCCCGTAAAAACCAGAGCCAAAATCTCCCGATTTTCTAGGGGTGGATTTGAGCTAAATGTTGTTTGTAAATTTTCTGCAAATCCTTGAACATGGGCAATCACCACATAATCACCGGAAGGACGTTCAAAAAGATTCTGCGCCGTGATATCAACATAGGGATCTTTTCTTGATGCATCTCTGAAGTCAATCACCCCTTTTGCATTACTAAAATTGATCTTAAAATAGTGAAAACTTCCATCAAGAACTTCTAACGCTCCCTCATATTTTGGATTCGATTTGTTACCAGTAATATGAAGATCACTTTTCAGATAAATCTCGGCGATATTATTTCTAATCAAAAACTCTCCCGGACTCTTGATTCGAAGATCAATATTAATATTCTCAAATAAATTTCCCACGTCCTGAGACGACGGAACAGGGGCCGGCTTAATAATATAATTCTTGATATCAAAATTTTTGATATATCTTCCCTGCGTTATATCAAGATCTCCTGCTAGAAGCAGATGTGGGTCGCTTCCTGTCAGAGTCATTTTTCCGGAAAAAGTCAGTTTCAACACTGCAGGTTCCGTATACGCAATCTCTTGAAACTCAGCTTTCAAATCAGCTTTTTTAATTTTGAACTGCTCATGCCACAAACTCCCTGAAACTTTCACATCCCCATCCAAAATGGTCCCTTCGAGATTTTCAAAATTTATCTTTTGAGAATCGAGAGCGATTTTTCCTTTTAAGTTCTCGATGGTATTTCCTAGGGCTCGAGGCAAAATGAATCCTCCCTTAAATGTAATCGCACCAGAGACCAGCGGCTCTTTCATATTTCCCTTCACGGAAAGATCTGCTTGGGTGGCCCCTCCGGCATCCCGAAAATAGAGAGGAAACATTTTCAAAATCGCAAGGTCAGGAGAACCATTGACCTGCAGATTCAGAGCCCCTTCTGTGGAAAAAGAACCCTGTATTTTTAATATTTGCTCATTCAAAGCCAAACTCACTTGGTCAAAATGAAAAGAACCTTGGCGATAACCAATTTTGAGAACTCCGGAATTGGTTAACTTATTGTCTCCGATCGGAATTTCGAAAAAATCAATCTCAGTCAACATTTTGGAATTTTGAAAATTCCCGATCAAAAGATCCATATCCATCTTCGCATTAATAATTCCTTCGATTGGTTTCTGATCAAGCGCAGCGAGAAGTGGAGCAATAGAACATTGGTGACATTTCGTTTGGATATTTAAAACGTTTTGTCGAGTATAAACATATCCCCCTTCGGTATCCATCCCCTGAAAAGGAGAACCTTTGAATTTGAATCCCTGATCACTGAAATGAAATTCAACCGGACGAGGCATGGAAATTTTTTGATAATTGGGTGGTTGAAAATTAATTTTTGGAAAGATGAAATCATTATTTTTTAGATCTCCTTCAACTTCCATATCGCCGACATGAAATTGATACATCTTAAAATCTTTTACATGAGTAACCAGTTTCCCTTTTTTGCTGTCGTGAAAAACATCCATTTCATAAAATCCGCTGATTTTTCCTTGGATATCTGTATTTTCAAGCAATGTAGTTGCATCGAGATTATTGAAGTTCACTTTCAATATCGCATGTCTTTTATCATTATCGAAAATTCCATTTACTGCGACATCAACATCTCCCACAAAAGGGGAATTGGGAGGAGTTTTTCCTTTGTAATGCATATCCCCTTTTAAAATATCGAAGTCGCCAACGATTTCACCAAATTTAAGAAACTTATATCCTGCTTCTGACGCTTTTCCATGAAACTTAAAATCTGGAAGTGTCAATTTTCCGGCTATTTCTCCGGTCACATCCGCGTAACCGACAATCTCCTGATCGGAGAAAAAAGATATCAGCGTTTTCAAATCAATCGCTTTTCCTTCGATGGGAACTTTCAATTCCATCTTCGCAAAATCGACAAAACCTTTTCCGGTGAGTAAAGTTTTTTCGCTCTGAATCTGAAATTTGGTTAAATCAAATCTCCCTTTTTCTATTTTGGAAGAAAGTTGGATAGAGAGGTTGGGTGTTTTAGGGTTTAAATAATTATTATTCGCTTTCAAATCGAGAGCAATAGTTCCCTGCATCTCCTGCGGAGTGAAACCGACTAGATTAAATTGGAGAGAAAATTTTGTTTTTTCGAAAGTGCTTCGAGCGTGCTCATTCAAGCCGGGAAGTTGTTCAACCTTCACCCAATCAACGGAGGAAAATTCCCCTTTTGCCCTTTGAGCGATCGGGGCAAACTTCAATTTCAACTGATAACGATTTTCTCCTATTTTTAAATCGATCCCCTTAAAATCAATCTCCTCACCATCAAAAACGGCTTGAGTAGAAAAATCGGATAAATTCCATTTCCCAAAATGTGCCCCTTTTAAATTCAATTTACCGGTTGCATGTTTGAGAGAGAAAAAATTTTTGGTTTCTTGCGGAAATGAAAACTCCCCTTCGTAACTTATTTCATCGACTGACAAAGGTTGATGAGCCAATTCTCCCTCACTATTCAATAGGGAAAATTTCATCCAATGATTTCCAAGCGTATGCGACTGATAATACAGACGGATTAAAGGAAAGCGAACGGTTCCATTTTTCAATTGGATGGAAATATTTTTAATTTCTCCTTGATTGATCGAAATTCTTTTACTCAATTCGCGAATCAGATCGGAGGGAAACTTTCCCTCTTTTCTCGGTTGAACATTCGAAAGATCAAACGAAAGCCCATCGATTTCAAAAAGTTTAAAAATCGCTTTCAATCGAAAAACCGAGCTTAACCGGATCTGGGCCTTAAAATGATGCAGATCAACCAGCTTTATTCCTTCCGGCAAAGTATAACTTAAACCTTTCACCTCGATCGATTGATGAGCCAAATCCAGATTCAAATCATCCCATCGAAGCGAACCGGGAACAAGACGGGCCAATCTCCCCCAAGTACTCTGAAAACCATGTTTGGTATAAAGAGACCAGTAAAGGAAACTCGAGGTAATCGCCAATAGAACGAAAAAAACAATCCACAATTTTTTGTATGATTTTTTCAAATAGTTTCCCAAAGAAGTCCCCCCTCTTAAGGTAAGAGGGGGTTAGGGGGCGTTATGAACGTTGGAGATCTGCAACGTTTTTCACAACTCCTCTAAAACCTCCTCTTAATCTTAAGAGGAGGAGCTTTGTTGCAATCTCTCAAGCAATCTCTCATGAATATTCTCAAATCCCCCATTACTCATAATCAAAATCACCTCATGACTTTTCACATTTTTTCCCAAATAAGAAACAATCTCTTCGACTTTCATTCCACCCACTGCTTTGCCCCCTTGCTGATGAATCTCTTGGATCAGCTGATTCACATTGAGCAATGGAACATCTTTCACTTTCTCCGGCATAAAAACATCCGCAATAATCGTCTCATCGGCATGTAGAAACGCTTTCACAAAATCATTCTGAAAGATACTTCTACGGCTCGTATTCGATCTCGGTTCAAAAACGACCCATATTTTTTGGTTTGGATAACGATTTCGAATCGCATCAATCGTTTCTAAAACCGCCGTTGGATGGTGTGCAAAATCATCAATGACTGTGATCCCATTTACCACACCGCGGATCTCCTGGCGACGCTTTACCCCTTTGAATTCGAGGATCGGAGCCTGCAATGTTTCAGGAGCAAATCCTAAATTCAAACATAAGGCGAGAACTCCCAGCAAATTTTGAAGATTATGTTTTCCGGAGAGCGGAGAGCGGAAAACTCCCAACTTATTTCTATTTTCAAACAACGCAAACTCCACTCCATCCCGATCAAAAACAATCTGTTCAGCGCGGATATCCGATTCATGGTTTAATCCGTAAGTAATGATCGGACATCGCGCATAAGAGTTTAGCTTCAAAACATTCTCATTATCTGACGAGAGAAAAAGTTTTCCATTGGGTGGAATCAGTTCGACAAACTTTTGAAACGAATTCATCAGATGATCTAAATCGCGGTAAATATCGGCATGATCAAACTCAACCCCAGTGATAATCGCCTGATTCGGTTGATAATGCCAAAACTTTGGTCCCTTATCAAAAAAAGCAGAATCATATTCATCCCCTTCGATCGCAAAAAAATCCCCCTTTCCCAAACGGTAGGAAGAATGAAAATTTTCTGGAATTCCACCGACTAAAAAACTTGGATCGGATTTAAGAGAATACAACATCCAGGCAAGGAGTGAAGTGGTAGTCGTTTTCCCATGCGTTCCAGCAACCACGAGAGACTTTTTCTCTTTTAAAAAAAACTCCCCGATCGCTTGGGGAAGAGATAAATAGCGAATTTTGGATTGCAGAAGCGCTTCAACTTCAGGATTTGTTTTCGAAACCGCATTCCCGACAATAACCAAATTGGGAAGAGGATTCAGATTTTCAGCTCGAAATCCTTGCTGGATCTCAATCCCCCATTTCTTCAACTGATCGCTCATCGGCGGATAAACATTTTGATCGCTTCCGGTCACGTGAAACCCTTTTTCTTTCAGCATTCCAGCTAAGGTTGCCATCGCAGTTCCGCAAATCGCAATAAAATGAACATGAAAAGACATAAAATCTCCTATTCTTTAGTTCTGGGAGATTAACTGATCTTTGGATTTTTTTAAATTGAAAGTTGGAGAGGAAGAAAAAAGAAGTTTTTCTTATTATTCACAGGCACTAATTTTTTAGTAGGAGATTAACTGATATTTAATTATCAAAATTAAAGTAAGGATTAGAATTAACTTTCTAAGATAAGATTTATACATAAGTTGCCGCTAACAACGTTGGCTGAATGGATAGATCAGAATGTAACTTAAAAAGTAAGCTCATTTTATCCCAAGCCAAGGGTCTCTTCGAAATTTAATGATAGTCCGCGTCTCCTTCAAACTCATCACCATCTCTTGAGTAATATTTTATCCATGTAATATGAACATGAAATCCAAAATCACTTTAGTTGATATCCCTTCTATAGACTTATTTTTCTAACTTTTATAGCGATTCGGTGAAATCATCTGCCGGCCTTTCCAGTCTTCTTCAAACATGTATTTATTATTTTGTAATAGAAATAAGTGTTCTGACAAATACTCCTCAAAGTTTTTATAATTGGAAATAAATGGACCCTGACCATCTTGCACTTCCATGGACAAGATTTGATATTTTTTACCTTTCTTTGTCGGAGCAAAATCGATGCACTTTAAGTTGCCACAACTATCTGCCGAGATCGGGAGCCACTTTTCGCTCCACCATACCTCCTGGATGTAGCCTTTCTCCCAGTTTCCAAAACCGTTTTCTTTATGATATTGAACGCGACCATCGTCAAAAACCCCTTCCTGCAACATTTCTGTCATGCTTTTGTAGTATCCTAAAACGGCTTTGGCCGATAAGCATGTGAAGCTACCGTCAAAGCTAAAAGGAATGGTATTGATTTGTAAAAATTCTCGATAGTCCTGAGGAATTTTCTCAACCAGTATGGTTTCAATCGCTTTTAGATCTTCCTCGGTCGCCGGAGGAAAAATATAGTCCTCATCAAAAATGGAGGGGGCATTTTCTTTGTAGAACAAGGTCAATTGGGAATAAAGGTCTAGAATTCTGCTCATCGTTCTCTCCAGTCAAGAAGTGTCGTTTTCTTAAGAACAAATAAATTTGAAGATACAAAAAATCTACAATTCACAATTTGCTTTTAGACAAACTTTGAATGAACCGGCTGCAAACCTAGCCTTATCGAATATCAGCCGTTTTATATTCCGATTGCAATCTCTTCTATGCGTGCCTGGCACCAAAAAAAAGTGTAAACCGCGGTAAATATCGGCATGATCAAACTCAACTCCGGTGATAATCGCCTGATTCGGCTGATAATGCCAAAACTTCGGCCCCTTATCAAAAAAAACTGAATCATATTCATCCCCTTCAATCGCAAAAAGCTCTCCATTTCCCAAACGGTAGGAGGAATGAAAATTTTCAGGAATTCCCCCGACCAAAAAACTTGGATCGGATTGGAGAGAATACAGCATCCAGGCAAGAAGAAGTGGTAGTCGTTTTTCCATGAGTCCCCGCAACCACAAGCGACTTTTTCTCTTTTAAAAAAAATTCTCCGATCGCTTGAGGAAGAGATAAATAGCGAATTTTGGATTGGAGAAGCGCTTCAACTTCAGGATTTGTTTTCGAAACCGCATTCCCGACAATAACCAAATTGGGAAGAGGATTCAGATTTTCGGCTCGGAATCCTTGCTCGATCTCAATCCCCCATTTCTTCAACTGATCGCTCATCGGAGGGTAGACATTTTGATCGCTTCCGGTCACATGAAAACCTTTTTCTTTCAGCATTCCGGCCAAAGTTGCCATCGCGGTTCCGCAGATCGCAATAAAATGAACATGAAAAGACATAGAAATCTCCTACTGCTTGTTCCATTTAATTTCAGCTGTCCTATCTAAAAATATTAAATGGATGACAAACAGTTGTGCCGTGACCCTAATGTGAGAATAAATGGATAGGGTACTAGTTTATAGTTTTAGGAGATTAACTGATCTTTGGATTTTTTTAAATTGAAAGTTGGAGAGGAGTAAAAAAGAACTTTTTTTCAAAATACTTCTTTATTTTTCAATCTTTTCTATGTGTACCAAAAGTGTACCAAAAATTAATTTAAAATTAATTGGTACGCACTTTTAAGAGAAGTCTCCCATTCACTTACCTGGGAATCCTGTTCTCTTGCTATAGACTTCACTTTTTGAAAGTTCGAATCTTTTTCTAATTTTTTTATTCCTATAATTTCTCTTAGTCCTTCTATTACACCGGCGACATTAGATACTTGGTCTCTCTCTTTTGATTTGAGAGCCTCTTCAATGGCACTCCACATTTTTTTAGAAGTAAGAATAAAACTGAAATCAGACATTACTCCATTTTCTTTTAATACGTGAACAAGGTTAATGATATCTCCTGCATACATTCCGCTTTGAAGAGAATAACTTAGAGCTGAAAAAGATTTTGCGTTTTCTACATTAGCTAAAATTGCGGCACGATAAATTCCAACCGGAACTGCACGTAGAGCCTCGCGAGAGGCATGTAGAATCTCGTAAGAAGCGATTTTACCCTGCTGGATGTCTGTGGTAATTTGATTCGCAACTTGTCCATTATTAGCTTTTCTTTGTCGTCCGAACTCTTGGTTGACATAACTTCTAGAGTGTCCCGCTAATTCTCCTAATTGGTAAATTATTGAAGGAAGCTCTATTACAGAAGTTCGTTTAACATGTTCACTTAAAAGAGCTTGATACTGCTTTTGAGCAGATTTAGCATCAAGTTGATGAATGTTATTTTGAAGTTTAGAAACTTGAGGTCTCCATAAAGCAGAATAACCAACATACCAAGTATAATGAGCAGGGTGAGAAACATCAGAATCTTGCTTGAGTTCTGCTTGGTCGATATTAACTTTTTGAGCAAGTGCTGAGAGTGCTTCTGAAGAAAGTTTGCGTAGACTTCCTTGTTCATAAGCTCTTACCAAAAACCCATCTTCTGATGCGGTTCCGTGTTCATTATAAGTCGCAAAAGGAGTCACCTTAATTTTAATTTGTCCATCTTGGCTTGTCAGAAGATACCAAGTATCTCTGCCGCGAGTCATACCAAATTCTTCTAATTTTGCTGACTGAATTGCTTGTACAATATTTCCTCTTAAAAAAGGAATTTGTTTACTTCCTCTAGCTATTTGAATTGCTTCCTGAATGAAATCGGAATGTCTAATTGAAAGTACTTCATCTTCTCCTCTTGGAGATGTTTCTAAATATAAGTCAGTTTGTGTGGAGTAAGTTCGTAAATATTGATCTAAACTCTTTTCATCTGGAATTCCCTGAGAGACAAATTGCTTAGCAAGTTTATCGATTTCTTCAGGAGTAACTTGGGTGCCTCCTGGAGAGGATTTCTGAGTTACATCATTGTGCCAATCGGAAAGTATTTTATTAATATCTGTCATAAAATTTCCCTTTTTTAAATGGATTTACCATATGTTTTTATTATCGGCCCTTAGCCTCAAAAGTTTCTTTAAAAATAAGCCATAATTCGTCACTAGAAATCCCATCCCCCTGGTTCCTCTCCTCAAGAGTCTAGGATTTGGAAAAAAATAACTGTCCGACCTTGGTAAGAAAAATACATTTTTTAACCCTTTTGAATTTCATAAATACCGATATGCATGAAACCACCTCTTCATCGAACCAAACTAAAAATTGGAATCGCAAGCCTTAACTCCCTCAAAGTATAATAGATCCCCTGAGGATTCAACCCCGCCTCTTGCGTTTCCAACTTTGCCAAATTCGAAACCAAAAACTCCGTTTTCTGCTGAATATAATCGGTAAAAAGAATATGCCAAAGAATTGGATGATAAGCATTGGGACTGTTTCTCACCATCTCTTGCAGCTCTTGAGTCGACTGCTCCATAAAATCCTCGATCGTTGCCTGTAGATAAATTCGTGCAAACAGATTTGCAATGCCGAGCCAGAACGGTGCGCGATTGGCGAAAAATCGGCTCTGCTCTTCGGTGATTTTTAAAAGCCAATCGGCTTCAAATGAAAATTCTTTTTGATCCGCCACTTTTGCCAATTCAATCAGGTCTTGGAAATAAAGCGAAAGATAATTTTCTTTGCATTCTTTTTCCAAAAAATTTTGATCAAGCTCTTTGAGTTTTTCAGGATGAAGACTGTTTTGAATAATTAATTCTTTTAATGCGGGAAGAAGATAAGCAGCTTTTGGGTTCGACAAAATAGTTTCCCCTTTTACCCTGATCTTTTCAAGTTGAAGCTGAATTGTCTGAATTTTACTTTCAAAATCAGAGACCACTTCTCGGGTTTGTAATTGGTTTTTCTTGGTGGATTTCATCAGTCATCTCCTTCGGTTAGATCTGTTTTTTAAATCGGCAACTCTTAAGGAAATAAGCAAATGGGAGGCCAAATTTAAAAAAGAAGAAAATTAAAAGACGGCTCAGGAGCATACAACTGATAACTATTGATAATTTATAGGAAAAGATGTGGTCTCTTATTAAGATTCGTTTATAAAAGCGAAGAGTTGATGCAAGTTAAACGATCCTTTTGACTGCTATAAACTCCAACTTTCTCAAAATGTGGAGAAAGAATGCCTCAATTATTATCGATTTAATTTGAGAGTTTTAATGACCAAATCATGAATTTTTGCCCTAAATAGCTTGATCGATTCATTGTTCCGGTGAGGATGAACCCGGTTAGATAAAAGAATCACAAAAAATTTTTTGGTAAGATCGATCCAGATGGAACAGCCAGTAAACCCAAGATGACCAATCGTATCTTTGGAAAAAAATTCTCCTGCCTGTGAATTCTGGGGTGAAGGGGTATCGAATCCGAGTGGAGGTTTTGGGTTTACAAAACTTCGAAAAGTCTCTTTTTTCAGAAACTTGCTTTTTCCGGCATCAATTTTCAGAATTTCTTGCGCAATTTTTGAGAGATCGTCAATCGTCGAGAAAAGTCCTGCATGTCCGGCAACGCCGTCAAGGATCGCCGCATGATCATCATGAACTTCACCGGCAAGAATTTTTCGACGCCAAGAAGATTTTTCAGTCGAAGCAAACGCAATTCGTGGAAGTTTTTTCGCTTTACTCGAGGTTCGAACAAAAAAAGTCTGGTTTAACTTGAGCGGTTTAGCCACCAATTCACTAAAAAGCTGATCGAGCGGTTTTTTCCCAATCTCTTCAAGAATTTTTCCGAGAAGAATAAATCCCAAATCGCTGTAATTTTTAGGTCCACCTACCTCTCCCTCTAAAGGACTTTTCGCTATTTTTTGAATCAGTTCTTTTTCAACCTGAGGAAGATTTTTCCCTTTTAAATAATCGGCGGTAAATGATTCGTAATAAGGTTGCCAGGCAAAAAGCCCAGAGGTGTGCTGAAGCAGATGACGAATCGTGATTTGTGATTTGGGATCTTTTTTGAACTCAGAGAAAAACTGTGAAACAGGAGAAGTTAAATCAAGTTTCCCTTTTTCGACCAGCACCATCGCGATCATCACTGTACAAATTGGTTTTGTCAGTGAAGCAACATCAAAATAGGTTTTGAGTGTTAATTTTCTTTCAACCGGAATTTTTTCAGCCAATCCAAAACATTTTTGAAAGAGAGTTTTGCTAGAGTTTCCAACCCCGAGAGTTGCTCCGGGAAAAGTTCCCTCTTTCAAAGCTTCCTGCATCGCCACGTTGATTTTTGGTTGAGAGCTCATTGGCATCTACCCCAATCTGATGCTTAGGGGCGAACGTTGTGTTCACCCTGACTGCGTGGATCATCCCAAATTTTATATTTCGCCAACATTTTTAGGGCGAACACAACGTTCGCCCCTAAATTGCCACACCACCTTCTAAAAAATTAATCGATCCTTTTTTTGAATCTAGCTCGACTTCAACCCCCAATGGAATCGTCATCATATCTTCAAGATGACCCGAAGGAAATCCAAAAATAATTGGAACTTCCAACCCTTTTAAAACCTCGAGCAACAGTTCTTGAACCTCGAGATTCTTTTCGCCACTTCCCGAAAATGGGCCAAAAACAATCCCACGAACTCTTAACAATTTTCCGCTCATTCGAAGTTGGGTAAACATTCGATCAATTTTATAAAGCGGCTCATTCACATCCTCAAAAAAAAGAATTTTGTCGCTGAATGCCAGCTCATAAGAGGTTTTTAAACTGGATAAAATCAGCGAAAGACAACCCCCCACCAAAATCCCTCTCGCTTTTCCTTCTTGGATATAGATCATCCCCTCCGGTTTGATTTCTCCCAGTCGATCGGGATTCATCAAAGTTCTCACCAAAGAACGTTGACCTCTTTCCTGAAAAGAATCCCCCATCGCTTTGGCAATAACCGGACCATGAAAAGTGACCCATGAAAAACGTTGATACAAATAGATAAGTAAAGTGGTGATATCGGAATATCCCATCACAATTTTCGGATTTTTTGAAATAAGATCAGGATTTAAAAGAGGAATAATTCTTTGCGTTCCATACCCACCGCGCGCGAAAAAAATCGCCTTGATCTTTGGATTTCCAAAAAGCTCATTCAACTCTTCGGCTCGCCGCTCATCAGAACCAGCAAGATAACGCTCTTTTGAAAAGATATCTTCCCGAAAATGGACACGAAATCCAAGCAACTCAAGCTTTTGAACCCCTTTCTGAAATTCAATCGGGTCAAAAGAACTTGCAGGAGCAGCGATTCCAATCAGATCTCCTTTTCGAAGAGGAGAGGGTCGGATCATAAGTTTATCTCATTGAATGATTTTTATTAAAAGGCAGGAGTAAGATACCCATTTTTTAAAAATTGTAAAACTGTTTATCGATTCTGAAAATAGGCGATCAATGAATCGATCGGAACCTCTTTCTGCTCTCCTTGATCTTTCATCTCTTTGAGTTGGACAATTCCTTGATTCAACTCATTCTCGCCGAGAATCACCACATAATCTGCGCCCCAACGATTGGCATAGCGGAGCATCGATTTGAGTGATTTTCCTTCAGAGTCAATGTAAACAATGTTTCCGGCTTGCCGAAGTGGAAGTAAAAATGGGAGAACTCTCATTTGGGCCGCTTCTCCGAGGCAAGCAAAGTAGATATTTCTTCTTTTTTTCTTGAGCGAAGAGTTCTCAGAAACCAGACTGACCAATCTTTCTAACCCCAAGGCAAATCCGACTGCCGGAGTGGGAGGACCACCGAGAGAATGAACAAGATCATCATATCTTCCACCCCCTGCCACCGCGTTTTGAGAACCTAAATCATTGCTTAAAAACTCAAACGCAGTCCTCTCATAATAATCTAGCCCTCGCACAATGCGAGGATTGACTTGATATTGAACGGAAAAGGAACGAAGCCATTTTTGAACCGATTCAAAATGGGTCAAACATTCTTCATCTAGGTATTGGATTGAGGAAGGGGCATCCACAATCGCCTCTTTGCATTTCTCATTTTTACAATCGAGAATCCGAAGCGGATTTTTTGTTAAACGACGATTACAATCTTCACAAAGTTTTGGAGCAAGCGGTTGAAGAAATTGAAGCAACGCCTCTCGAAATATCGGACGACATTTTTTGCAGCCAAGTGAATTGATTTGAAGTTGAACCTTTTGAAGACCGAGTTTTCGAAAAATTTCATCGACGAGATGAATCAACTCGGCATCGGCAAAGGGGCTATTTAAGCCAAAAACCTCGGCTCCGATTTGATAGAATTGTCGATATCTCCCTTTTTGCGGACGTTCATATCGAAACATCGGCCCGATATAATAAAAGCGGTGAAACTGTTCTCCCTTCGAAAGATAATTTTCAATATAGGCGCGAACGACAGAGGCAGTTCCCTCTGGACGAAGTGCCAACATCTTTTCATGACGATCGGGAAAACGATACATCTCTTTTTCGACAATTTCGGTGGAGTTTCCGATGCTCTGGGTAAAGAGCGCCTCTTCTTCTAAAACCGGCGTTCGTAGTTCTGAAAAATTGGCCGTTTCAAAAACTTCGCGAGCGATACTTTCAATCGCTTGCCAGATTTCGATTTCCGCAGGACCGATATCCCGCATTCCTTTAATTGAGTGAATTTTCATGGGGTGGAAAGATAGAACGGATTGGAATTAAAAATCCAGTGGTTTCATAAAATGATTCGCTCTTGTATTCCCTCTCTCTATGAGGGAGAGGGCTGGGGTGAGAAGGCAGAGTTGGGAAAAGAGATGAAATTAAAAACTCTCTACTTCTTACTCTCCTCAAACAATTTTCTTGCCTCTTCATAAAGCGATTTAAACTCAAGATCATCAATCAGCTTATTTTTTTCAATCTTTCTCATCGCCGGTTGTGGATCGTTATTCTTTAAATAAAGAGAACAAATTTCATGCAAAAGTTGTTTATCTTTCGGCCTCCGAAAGAAAACTTTCTCCAAAACATCAATCAATAAACCGATCTCTTTTTCATCCTTGTTTTTTAGCTGTTTTCCGATTTCTTCATATTCTGCCAACGCTTCATTTTGTAATCCCTGATTATAATAAATCTCGGCAAGTCGCATTCGGTTTTGAATATCTTGCGGATCAAGCGCTACCATCTTTCGCGCCGACTCCAAGACTTTTTCCTTGTTTTGGTGATTTTGATAATAGTTCACGACAATCAGATATTGGATAATCGCATCTTTGTTCATTCCAATTTGATGATAAAGTTCTGCCAGTTTTTCATTATATTCAACCGATCCCGGAAGCATTCGGATGATATTTTTATAAATTGCAATCGCTTTTAAAATAAAACCAGATTCTAAAAAACTTTCTGCCACGCTACTAAAATAAGAAACCCCTTTAGCGATCTCCCGTTTTTTAAAATAAATTTCACCGATTTTTATTTTCAATCGAAGATCGTTAGGAGTTTCTTCACTCGCAGACAAAGCTTCTTCTAACTCTTTATCAAATCGATTCGGCTTAAAAAGATTTCTGAATTGTTGCATGAGATTCAACTCTTTCGAATTTTCCAGCGATAAATTTGAAATATGAAGAGGATTCATAAACCAAATTATAGCGATATTTTCTCAACCCTACAATGGAGACAGTTTTAATTAACTCTAAGCAAACCCTCTATAACGTTGATTCTCCTTATCAGGTTTAATCAAGTTTTTTGAATAATTTTGAAGATTTATTATTTTTATTCTCCCTCTCCCCTGGAGGGAGAGGTCTGGAAGCAGAGGTACAATTAAACCATCACCTAGATTTTAAAAAAGAAGAAACTGCTCTCAAAGCAAGCAGATAGCTATCTAATCCAAAACCTGAAATCTGACCTTTTGCTACCGAAGCAACATAAGAATGATGTCGAAAAGCCTCTCGGGAATAGATATTGCTCAGATGAACTTCAATGACCGGAATTTCAATCGCCGCTATCGCATCCCGAATCGCAACTGACGTATGGGTAAATGCGGCTGGATTAATCACCACTCCAGCAAAATTTTTTCGGGATTCTTGGATTTTTGTAACGATATTTCCTTCGGAGTTATCCTGAAAAAACTCAACCTCAAGTTTTAACTCTTTTGCCAACTTTTCAATCTCCGAATTAATTTTTTTTAGCGATAAAGAGCCATAGATATTTTTTTCTCTCTCTCCCAAAAGATTTAGATTGGGTCCATGAATCACTAAAATTTTTTTCTTTTTCGAAGTTGGCATATTGTCTTAAACCGTCGGTTCCTCTTCTTCAAAATCTTTTTTCTCTTCAGAAATAGAGGAAGAAGAAACCGTTTTTTCCTGATTTGAAATAAATGGATTTCTATTTTGATTTAGCAAAGCTTGAATCGATTTTAACAACTCTTCTGATTCTTGATCGGAGCGGTTTTTCTCCAGAACTTCCTGACAAATTTTTTCGGCATAACGTAGATGACCTTGATCTTTCAAGATTTTGACCATGGTTTTGGTATGAAAAATTGAATCGAGATTAAAACTCATAGGATTTCCTTATAATAATTTCAGATGAGTGATTAAACCATTCTTTTGTTTTCTCGCAACTTTTTTTAAAAACCTCCGATTTATCATTATTCAACCGATTAGAAAAAGGAAAAGAAATACAATGGTGTTTTCAATTCGTTCTGAAATATTTTCAATCCAAGAAGAAGAGGAATATAGACTCACCGCTCTGCAACTTTCCTGTTCTCAAATGATTCAAAGTGTGTTGAGCGAAGCGTGCAACCCTCTAACATTATTTAGTTTAGTCGCTGGTGGTGCAGTTGCTAGAACAGTCGAACTTACCTGTTTTCGATCTCTTACCTCTCTCACCACCTTTTCGACCTCCCGTTTTGCCCAAGCAGTTCCTCATCTCTCTTCTCTCGCTGGTATCCTCACGGAAGGGGGATTTTTTGCCGGATTCCCGATGATTCAAGAGGGGGGATCATTTTCTACCTTTGGAATTGGAACAGGACATGGAGCTTTGGTGATCGGTCTCTCTCGTGTCGTAGGAAAATATACCCATTCCAATTTAATCGTCAGTTGGATTGCCCAAGATTGTGCAGTCATGGGGGTCGATTTCACCTTTGAAACCCTACAACTCCGGGAAGTTCAGAATATTGGAATAACGGAAAGATGGATGCATGCACGCGCTGTAGCTTTTCAGATGCATATCAGCGGAGAGATTTGTCATTTTATTCCGGGAGTGGTCGAGAATCAGGCAATTTTCTCCTTGAAGAAAGAATTATATAAAACCAATTTCTCCAATCATAAACCTCGGATTCCTCGCCGATCCTTATTTTACGGAATGGAGGAATTAGCCACTCCTGAAGGGGTCGTATTTTCTGAAATTCGAGAAGAAGTTCATCAAAAAGCTCAAGCCTGTTTTACAAAAGGGGGTGGAGCAAGAGAAGAAAGTAGCTTTTCAAATCATCCTATTCTGACCCAAATTTCAAAAGGAGATTGGATGGGTGCATTTTTAGGATTGGGGAAAATTCCTGTTTCTGATCTTCCACAACTTCTGAAACATATGGCAGAGACTCATTCTGATCGCTTTCAAGATCAGCAAATGAAGAGTTTTATCGCTGCCGCTCTTAAAAGAATTCCTGCCACAGAACCGTTTTGGGCCGATTTAAATTCCGATCCATCCCTTGCGATTCTCTGTCAATTTACTCAGCAACACAAAGTCACGCCGGCTCCTAAAGTAACCGCCAAGAAAATTGGAAAAAGAGAAAAGTACCATAAAATTTTTGATCATTTTGTTCAGAACATCTTGGGATTTGAAGTAGAACACGGTTTCGATTTTACCTGGAGATCTGGAGTTAAAGAAAAATTTGACGAATATTTTGAGGAACATCAACAAGAAGATATCAGTCAGACACATGAATTAAAGAGTTATGACAGCTCACTCATGCATAAAATTATGGACGAAGAAATGGCTGACCCAAGATGGTTTCACCGGGTGATTCAGGCAGTTTCTATTGAAGACCAATTGAGGATTTTATGTCGTCGAGAAGAAACCGAAGCAGTCGACATTATTGAAGAAATGTTTAGACAGAATGAAAATGCTCCGTTTTTTGAAGAATTTAAAAAAGGATTGGAAAAACAAGATCCAGCTTATCAAGACGCTCGCATTGGGGATAAATTTTCCCTTTTTGCTATTCGCATTGAGTGTTCTGATTCGCCTCAAGAACAGATAGCAAACTTTCGCCTACTCAGACGAATGAGCCAATTCCTAGGTGAACTTGCCAGTTTATCTCCGAACAGAGAAGCTCTTTTGAGTTGGGGATTTTTTATAACTTTCAAAAGAGAAATCGATCATTACAAAAGAGAAAAGCCGCCGAAAGAAATCATTCAAATAGTCGCTGAGATTATTGAGACATCCGAATTACACTTTAGAGATTTCGCCATTCTCGAAGATTTTCTTGAATCCGAAAGTTATGGATCCATTATTAAGGCTGCCTACGAGTTAATTGCCAAAGATGTTCCGGCCGCTTTTTCGATTCCAAAAACTCCGATGATTGCCTCCTCGCTCCTCAAAACTATTTTAGGCTCAAAAGAGCATTTAACTCAGGAACGTTTGGATGACGTGATTGCCCAGACCGACGAACTGCCAAGTGAAACAAGTGACAAATTAAAAAACGCAATTTCAGTTTATCGGCACTCTCTTGACTTTCTTCGCTCGACTTATGTCATCTGCTTTATGGTAAAAAGAGATGGAAAATCTGGAAGACTCATTTCAGATCTTGTCGAACGTCTTCCTGTTGCGGAACATAAGAATAAGGAAACTCGAAAGAGATGGGTTTTATTTCAAGGATTAATGAGTGAGTTCGGTGCCGCACACGAAGTAGCAATCGATACAATGAACCATTTTCAATTGGAAGAAAGGGTTATTGAAGAAGAAATTCACCGTTTACGAGACAGTTTTAGCAAAAGACTACTCGATCCATTGATGACAACATTGGAGCTTTCAGATTCGGAAAAAGAAAAATTACTAGAAATTTATCGAAATAATTCTGAGCTGTTTGCCCAAAATAATTTTTTTCACTATCTGGGAATTGCCGCACAATTCTCCGACGAAACCGGTCTTTCCGCTTTGCAAATTTTTACCGATCAACTCCTTGGAGCGAGAATTGAAGAAGGACAGGTAGTGATAAAAGAAAGATATGATTATTTACAATCGATGGGAGTTCCTCCTTCACTCATCGAGAAGTGGGGAAAAACAAGAAGATACTCTCTCAGAGAAATTGTTGAAAGTTTAGGAATCGTCACCCCCGAACAACGCCGTCGCGGAGCTTATCAGCAGACTTTAAAAAAATTACAAGGGGCATTTGCATTACCGAGTGGCGCTTTTACTACTTATTTTCCAACCTCTTTGAAAGAGGTTGAACGTCTTCTGCATCAACAATGGTTAACTGACAAAGTGGCAGAGGCTCTAAAACCAAAACTCCCTGACTTTCGAAGAGTACTGTCCCTTTTTGCGAACACTTTAGTAATGATGCATGAGGAAAAACCGGTCAATCAACAATCAGTTCAGGGGATCATCCGTTTTTTTTCAGATCATGCTTCACTTTTAAGGACTCTTCTTCCAGAGACTTATCTTGAACTGATTCCTCTCTTCAAAACTCTGATTAAATCTTTGGAAGAAATCAATCAGGCAAAGAAAACTATGATTCCAGATGGACACGTAGAGATTACTGCAGACCCAACTGTTTTCATGGTTCGCGGACTTTATCCAACTCTCACCTGTCAACGCCCCACTGAGCCAACTACAAATAATACCTCTGGAGAATTAGTAAACCCGATGATCTATGGCCAGTTTTTAATTGCGAATTTGGTGCTACCACAAGCAGGCGAGAAGAGAATTGGTGGCCGAATGATTATAGAACTCGGATTCAACAAAGGAAGAGAAAGAAAAAGGAGAAATCGCATCAGTCTTCGAGGAGACAATCTTTATTCAGATGAACTTCGATTTGGTGAATGGTTGCAACAAGCAGTTCGCTTAGATGGAATAAGTCTTCAAATTCCTAATGAAGAAATTTATTTACCCGATGGAAAACATCATCAGGAAAAGCCTTTTCCGTCCATCGATCTTGAAAATATTTTTCCTGATCGGCAAATTCATATTTATCGAGATCAAGATGGCGGATAAATTATTTTAAAAATCGGGTTAATACTTTTCCAACCTCTTTTAACTCTAATTCTTTGACTTGTGTCGCTCCAATTTTTTTCAACAATACATACCGTATTTTTCCAGCATTCATTTTTTTATCAAGACTCATCGCCTCCAGATATTTTTTGAGAGGATAATCGGGAACCTTACTGGGAAGCGCTGCAGTTTGGAGAAGATCTTTCAACCGGTCAGAACTTTCTCGACCCAACAAGCCGAGCTGTTCCGAAAGCTCTGCAGCGAAAACCATTCCAATCGAGATCGCTTCTCCATGATTGTAAATTTTGTAATTGGAAACTGTTTCAATCGCATGACCCAAAGTGTGTCCAAAGTTGAGAATTTCCCGAACCCCTTTGGTCTCTTTTTCATCCTCTTCGACTACCTCTGCCTTGATCTGCACACATTCATGGATAATTTTTTGGATGAGGGAGGGATTCAGATCCAAAAAATCTTCTATTCTTTTTTCTAAAAGGGCAAAGAGCGATGGACTTCGTATCGCACCATACTTGATCACCTCGGCCGCTCCACCTAATATTTCACGACGAGGAAGTGTGGAAAGATATTCGGTATCAATCCAAACTAAATGCGGTTGATAAAAAGCTCCGACCAAATTTTTCCCGAACGATAAATCAACTCCGGTTTTTCCGCCGACACTCGAATCGACCTGTGAAAGCAAAGTGGTTGGAATTTGGATGAGTGGAATTCCTCTCAAATAAGTCGCCGCAGCAAAACCAGCCACATCGCCAACAACCCCTCCTCCAAGCGCAACGATAGGAGTTTTTCGATCGACTTTATTGTTTGAAAATTGCTGGTAGATTTTCTCGACGGTTTGAAGAGTTTTAAATTGTTCGCCGTCTGGAATTAAAACAGTCGCGACCTCTCCCAAACCTTTCAGCTCTTTGCGAATCTTTGATCCATAAAGTTTATCAACGGTTGGATTGGTGACAACAATCCATTTGGAAGATCGAAAATTTTTTGAAAGAATTTGACCGAGTCGATTTTTCGAATCAGAAAAGTAGATCGGATATTTTTTATTTTTTAAGGAAAGAATAATCGATTTCATTCATTTAAATCTTTTTTAAAATTTTTTGAACTACCTCATCGACCGCAAGCCCAGTGGTATCAATTTGAATTCCCACCTTCGAATAAACCGGCTCCCTCTCTTTCACCAGTTTTTGAATGGTTTTTTTCCGGTCTTTACCGGCAAGGAGTGGTCGTTCATTTTCATGACCGAGTCGGCCCACAATTTCACTCACCTCGGCTTTCAGAAGAATCACCGTTCCAGCCTGATGAATTCTTTCGAACGTTTCAGGATCTAAGATCGCCCCACCCCCGATGGAAAGAACACATTTGGAATTTTGAGACAAACGGGCAATCGTTTCTCGTTCAAGATTTCTAAAATATTTTTCCCCTTCACTTTCAAAAATCATATGAATGGTTCTACCTTCTCGTGATTCAATCTCCCGATCGCTATCGATAAAAGAGTAACCA
>CAZQOW010000002.1:23359-45592 GCA_964595045.1 uncultured Pseudomonadota bacterium | reverse complement strand
TCGATAAAATCGAGGATGATAATTCCACCCAAATTACGAATCTTGATTTGATAAGCGATCTCTTGGAGCGCTTCCTGGTTATTTCGAAGGATCGTTTCTTCAAGATTTTTCTTTCCGGTAAAACGGCCAGTGTTGACATCAATCGTCGTCAATGCCTCAGTTTCATCGAAAATGAGGTAACCTCCACTTTTCAACCAAACCTTCTTTTTCAAGGCACGATTGATTTCAGATTCAATTCCAAAATGATCAAAAATCGGTTCAGGCTTTGAATAGAGTTCAAGATTTGAAGTCAGTTCAGGCATTAAATTTTGGAGGAACTGATGAGTTTTTTCATATTCTTCGGGATCATCGACAACGATTTTATGGATATCGGCACTATATAAATCCCTCAAGATACGAAGAGAGGCATTCAGCTCGGGTTGGATGAGAGCGGGCGCTTTCGACGAATCTTTTTTCTCGAGAATTTCTCCCCACAAACGAACGAGAAACTCGACATCTTGCGCAAGCTCTTCTTCGGTGGCTCCTTCCGAAGCAGTTCGGACGATAAATCCTCCTCCATGTTTTCCTCTTAATTTTCGGATTGTTTGACGAAGCCGATATCGTTCTTCATAAGATTCAATTTTTTTGGAAACCCCGATTTTTCCCCAGGTCGGCATATAAACCAGAAATCTTCCGGGAAGGGAGATGTGCGAAGTGATTCTTGCTCCTTTAGTGCTGATTTGATCGCGGGTAACCTGGACCAGAATTTCTTGTCCCCCTTTAAGAGATTTGTGGATTGATTCTTTGCCGATCCAGCGATAACCCCGTTTCGATTTGGGACCTCCGTTCCCTTTTTTTGGCCCCTCTTCCCCTTCGGCGGATTCTTTTTTTTCTTCTTCGTCTTCCGGATCTTCTTCAAATCCTTTCAACTCTTCGCTAAAGTCGGTGGCGTAAAGGAATGCGGCCTTGTCTTCACCGATCTCGACGAAGGCAGCGTTCATTCCAGGGAGAACCCGTTGGACTTTTCCCTTGTAAATATTTCCCATAATACCGATTTCTCGGGAGCGCTCGACAAAAAGTTCGGAAAGAACCCCTTTTTCGAGAAAGGCGACACGGGTTTCATCGGAGGTGACATTGATAATTAGTTCATTGGACATCGGGTTGAAAGAGAGAATCGGTTTTCAGAATGCGGATATTTTTCAGCATTCGTTCATTCTCTTTCAAAAGATGATGGAGCACTTCTTGCGGTTTGGTGGAGCTTTGGAGAAGCGCTTTAGTCGAGAGCTGAAGCAGTCGATCGGACAAAATCTTGAACGATCCGATAAACGGTTTGATATCGACCGTTTTTTCACTTCGCTGCCGTCTTCTCGTCGTGAGAAGTTCTGGTTGCGCTTCGAGCCACTCAATCTTTTCTCTTAACTTTTCAACTCCCCCTGGAAACGGCTCGGAAAATTCTATTTTCCAGGTAGAGCCAATTTCACTCGAGGAGATGGAGGCAGTTTTGGAGGAGATTTTCTCACAAGAAAGTATCTGCAACCCTTTCGGTAAAGCAGTGTTAATCTTGCCAATAAATTCGGCCGGAATCAGTTCCCCTTCGATTTCGATATCAAAAAACTCCGAGACACTTTCGATACCAACCGAAATCGGTTGACCCATCGAAAGCCGTGGCTGCGGATGATACCCTTCAGAAAATCGAATAGGGACTTGAACTCTGGAGAGAGCTCTCTTTAAAACCCCCATCATTTCAAGATGAGAGAGAAAAGAAACCTCGCCTACTTTTGTAAATCGCAGGCGATAAGAAGTGTAATCTTTTGAAAGAGAAGAGAAACCATCCTCTCTTTTCCTTTCGGTTAAAGGATTAAATTTTTCAAAATTTGAATGACCTATATTTGGATGAATCTTTTCAGCTGTAGGGGCGATTCCGTTGGGTCGCGCTTCCTGCAAAATATGATGCATGGGGAGATCCAATGGGATCGCCTCTACGTTCGGAATCTTTTTTTGGATGACCCGTCCACGAGTCGTAAATGGAATCACAGCTCCAGATGTCTGATCCACCCGATAATTCACATTTTTCGTTTCATGAAAATCGCAGATTCCGCAATCGGTGCAGCGATCCGTCGAGCAATCAGGGATAAAATTTTCTTGATAAGCAGCGTTTCGTTCTTCCCAGAGAAATTCTTTTTTCAGATCGGAGAAAAGATGATCCCAAGGAAAAATTTCTTCTTTGGAACGGACACGAGTCACATAGAAATCGGGCTTGATATCACAAAGCTGAAACGCCTCGATCCATTTTTTCAGATCAAATTTTTCATCCCATCCATCAAAACGACAGCCAAGTTCCCACGCTTTTTCGATCGCGTAGGATAAACGGCGATCTCCTCGGGCAAAAACCCCTTCAAGATAACTTTGCTCGGGATCATGCCATTTAAAATCAACCGCCCGACTTTGGAGATGTCGTTTGATAAATTCAATCTTGTTTTTGGTTTCTTCGATCGAATCTTGACGTTCCCATTGAAAGGGGGTGTGCGGTTTGGGAACATGCGGAGAAACGCTCAAATTAATTCGGGTTCTCGAAGAGTATTTTTTCCCGATTTTCAACGCCTCTTCCCCTTCGTCGGCAATGCCACGAAGGTCATCAAACGTTTCAAAAGGGAGTCCGCACATATAGTAGAATTTGACGAGCTGCCACCCCTCTTTGAAAATGTTTTCGACCGTTTTGAAAAGATCTTCTCGTGAGTTTCCCTTGTTGATAATTCGGCGCATTCGGGGAGTTCCCGCTTCGGGGGCCACAGTGAATCCGGTTTTACGAACCCGTTTGATTTCTTGGATTACCTCCGGAGAGAACGTATCAGTGCGGGTGGCTGGAAGCGAAATCGCCACTTTTTTATTCTCATATCGATTGAAAAGCTCGCGAACGACCGGGAGCAGACAGCCGTAATCTCCCACGGAGAGAGAAAGAAGCGAAATTTCTTCGGCGCCGGTATTTTCCATTCCTTCTTCAATCAGCTTGAGAACCGTTTCGGGAGAACGTTGTCTTTCGGGACGATAAATATATCCCGCCTGACAAAACCGGCAGGCACGGACGCATCCCCGCTGCACTTCCACTGCTAAACGATCGTGAACTGTTTTAGCGGAAGGGACAATCGGTGCTGTTGGGAAGTCCGCCTGATCGAGATCGACCACAGTCGATTTTTTTACAGAGATGTGATCAGAAAATAAGGGATGAATTTTCTGAATCGTTCCATCGTCGTGATAGGAAATATCGAAGAACGAAGGAACGTAGAAACCTTGGATAGAAGTCAGCTGATGAAGGAGATCAATTTTTGTCAATATTGTAGGGGCGAAGCTTGTGTTCGCCCTGATTTGTGCGTCATCGCCAACATTTTCAACATTGCCAACATTTTTAGGGCAGACACAAGCTTCGCCCTTACGTTTAAACTCCAACATCTTCTCCACAATCTTTACAATCGCCTCTTCTCCATCCCCCACTACAAACCCATCAAAAAAATCAGCAACAGGTTCAGGATTAAACGCCTGATTTCCTCCACCGATAATGAGAGGAAACGACCCTTTTTCTTCTGAACGATCTTTGGAACGGAATGGAATTTCGGCTAAATCAAACATCGTTAAAATATTAGTATAGGAAAGCTCATACGGAAGACTGATTCCGATGATATCAAATTCATTCAAAGGAATTTTATTTTCCAATGAAAAAGGGGCAACTTTCTCTTTGCGAAGCTCCTGTTCCAAATCGACCCACGGGGCATAAACCCGTTCGGCAGCAACATTTGGGATTTTGTTGAGGATATTATAAAGGATTTGCAGCCCAAGATTCGACTGGGCGATTTCATAGGTTTCAGGCATCACCAAGGCGACTTTCAAATCAACTTTGGTGAGATCTTTCGTGATCGAGTTTACCTCTTGGCCAAGATATCTCGCCGGTTTTTCAACCCGTTTTAAGATTTCAAAAATTTTTGTTTGAGAGACCATAACTCGTATAAACTCCCCCCTCTTAAGATAAGAGGGGGCTAGGGGGGTGTTATGAAATGTACGAGAGATGCACCGTTTTCATAACCCCTCCCAACCTCCCCTTACCTTAAGGGGAGGAGATAATCATTTACCCCAAAACTTTCATCTCCACCGGTGGATGAATTTTTGTATCAACCAGCTCAAATGTCATCGCCTTCGAATGAAGCGTGACCTGCTTTTCCCATCCTTTACTCTTTAATCGATAATGGTCAATTTTTGCCGTCGACCATTCATCATGATGACAATATCGATGAGTTTCATCGGGGTCGGTATAACGAACCCCCATCAGTTGTTGAGGATCATTGATAATTTTCCCGACAAATCGGTCTTTCCCCTGAATCGCCTCAAAATTCCACTCTTTCAGGTTATATTCACTTTTATTCTTAAACCATTTCATCGGGGAGTTTAGATAGTAATCCCGTCCGAAAAGATGAATATAGAAAAGATTGAAATGCGGTGTCAACCAGGGTCCTACCTTAACCTGGGCGGAAAGTCCCTCAAAAACTGCGGCCGGATCCTCCTGAAAATGATTACAATGGGCCCATACCCATCTTTGGGCATGCTCGGTTCCCCATAAGTGCCCCTGCGCTCCAGGAGCCTGTTTGAAGAGGTATTCTTTTCCCTGACATCTTATTTTTCCTGAATAGGGGACCGATAAATTCGGAGTGGTCGTTTTGGTTTTTGGAAAAGGGGAATAGTAAAGCCACGAATAGGGAAAAGTTCGGAGAGAAAGCTTGTTCAACGGAAAACTCAAATCCCATTCAATTTCAAAATCTTTGTCTTTGAGACTTCCATAAGACCCGTTTTGAAAGAGAGCAGACTTCCCCAATTGAAGATAAAAAATATCTTTTTCAATTTTAATTTCTTTGAGCGAAAAGTTTTTAATTCCACCGCAGTTATTTTTGGGGGTTTTTTGATCGAACATCATTGCCCACAAAGTTCCGTGGGAAGGTTCTTTCAGAGGATTATGAAGTGTAAAACGGATCCAGAAAGAGATCTGCTCTTTGATCAGATGAAACTTGAAAAAATAGACCTCATAAAAAGGTTTTACCCCTTTATGAAATCGGGTCATGTTGTCGGATTCTTGGAAGCTCATATCTAAATGCAGGGTCGCGCGGCCGTGCGACCCTGCCTACTAATCCCTAAAATTGGTAAACTGCAACGGAATCCCAAAATCTTTTCCACGCGCCATCGCCATCACCTGTTGCAGATCATCTTTATTTTTTCCGGTGATTCGAACCTGCTCTTCCTGAATCTGCGCTGTCACTTTCAATTTCGATTCCTTGATCATTTTCACAATCTCTTTTGCTTTTTCCGTTTCAATTCCCTGAACCAGTTTTACTTCGCATTTGACCAATCCACCCAAAGAGGTTTCCACATTTCCAAGATCAAGTGCTTTTGGGGAAATCCCCCTTTTGACGATTTTGCCGATTAAAATCTCCCGAACCGCTTTCATCTTGTAATCGTCATCGGCGACGAGATCGATTTTATCTTTTTCAAAACGGATTTCGCTTTTTGAATTCTTGAAATCGTAACGGGTCAGAATCTCTTTTTTCGCCTGATTTACCGCATTGTCGACTTCCTGAAGATTGATTTCGGAGACAATATCGAAGCTGGGCATAGGATGGTTATGGGTTATGGGTAATGAGTTATGAGAAGAAAGTTATAATTCTTTCTCATGACCCATCACCCATCACTCATTGCTGTTTTTAATCTCCCTCACCCCTTTCGGTTTTACAAAAACAAATTTCGTATCGGGGATCGATTGATTCAGTTGAACATTTTTAAAATGATAATGACTCAAATTTCCGGTTTCATTTTTCAAATAAGCTTCCGTCACAAGATGGGTCGACGGATCAAACCCTAAAATCAACTCTTCCAGATTACTTTTCGGATTTTTGGGAATCAGACTGAGCCAATCTAAATTGGGTGTCGCCTTGATTTTTTGGAGTTCATTTTTATTCAGACTCGAAACTTTAAATTGAGCCGACAGATTTCCCAATCCTCCCAAAAAAGCGAGCGCTTCTTCGGGTAACATCTGGGCGGAAACAGAGTAGACATCGACCTGATTATCCCCCTTCTCATAAATCCAGAGTTTTTTGCCGTCGGAAACATAAAGCTTTCCATCTTCTCCGTCATACTCGACATAAAGCTTTCCCGGCTTTTTGAAAATGGTTTTTCCGGTTTTCTCGATCTCTTTTTCCAAAGAGCTGATCACAATTTTTTGAGAGAATTCGCTCGAAACATCTTGGGCATTTTCATAGGTTTTTTGGACATTCTGGACAATTTTTTCTGTCGTAACCGCATACGAAGAGAAAGAAAAAAGAAAAAAGAAAAGTGCCACAAAAATTGAATAGATCATAAATTATTCCGGATTGGATTCTGGTTTTATCGCATCTTTTCCTTTGACCCAATGATATTTTTTACAAGAAGAACACTTTTCATAACGTCGGGTCATCAGATTCAATCCCAAAACAGGGCGATCATAAATTTCGCCACATTCAGGACATTTCATTTTTCCGAACAAGAACGACCGACTTTTACCCCATTTTCCATAAGTTAGATAGATCAGTAATGCAAGCATCAGAAGAAAATAAACATTGACCCAGACGGTTAAAATTGCCGTCCAGGTTTGTTGTCCCAAATTCCACAAATTTATTCCGGCAAGAGAGATCGGAAAATTTCCGATGAAATGAAGAGACATCATCCCCAAAACTCCCAGAATAAATCTTTTCCCCCCTTGATGAAGCTGACAGAGCGGTACGGCCACAAAAGCACCATGCATGAAACAGACCATCAACCGCTCTCCAATATATCCTCCCAATAAATAAAATTGGTACCAATTCGCCGGAATTAGATTCGGGCTAGTTCGGTTTAAAAGTTCTGCAATAAACCATAATTCGCCAACACCAAAACCAAGACCGAGTGCCATTGCCGTTTTTACCGCATTCTCTCGTCTGATCTGTTTTCGAAACCACGGAATCAAAAGAGGCCAAAGTTTCGCCAAATCTTCCGCAAGCGGTGCTTCAAAGGCACGCAGAAAAAAATAACTGGTGTTTTTTTTCAAAGACACAAAAGTGAGGCCAGGATTCAGTTGAGAGGAAATAAAGATCCAGACTTTTCTAAGATACGGTTCGCGGATCAGATAATACATGACTGCACACATTGGAAGTTGAAGAAGGATGGCAATAAGATAAAATTTTCTTTGAGCGGGAGATGCTTTCCAGAAGATCATGCTACCGAGGATGAGGAGTGCCAAAAAAGTAGTTAAAATGGCTGCGACGTAGATAGTAGACATCTTTCATCTCCTGTTGGAATAGCAGCAAAAAATATCTCAACAGATTAACTTAAAAATAGTTCGTTTTCATTAAAAGTTTTTACCTCCAAAAAATTACAAATCTGCTTTCTTATGAAAAAACTGAATCAGCAGAGATGAATCTCCCTCGTAAAAAAGTTGGCTCGGTTGAGTTTTATCTTTTTCAAAACTGTAGACTGAAGCATTCACCAAATCGGAAGGATTTTTATCGCACCAAACTCCCCCTCTCAAACAGAGATAGGCGACCTCAGAAGGTTGCTGAAACTCGGGAATCCATTCTTTTTTACGATTGGTGCTATAACTCGACGTTGGAAGAGCTCGAATCGGACTGTTCTCGATCAAACCAAAAAGGGCGACTGGATAAATCGCCCAATAATCTCCGATCACAAAATGGATATTTTTTTGTTGGAGTAATTGAACCGTATTTTCAAAAATTGCCTGATGATTTTTTTTATCAAAACGAAGAACGATCTGATAAAGAGAGCTAACAGAGAAAAAAGATAATAGGAATAATGCAATCACCACAAACCGTTTTTTTTCAAAACATTTTCCCAAAATTAAAGCGGCAAAAAAGTAGACCGGATAATGCCAAAGCCAAAGATATCTTTTCAAAAACTCCAAATCAAACGATTCGTATTTGCGCACAATCACCAGAAAAGGGATGATAAAAAACGCACTGAGAAAAACAACAAAAGTTTGATCGGAATCGAGAGAGTTTTTAAAAATGTTTCGGATCTTATTTCTCTGCTGAATGAAGAAAATAATAAGAAGGGAAAAAATACCAATCCCCAAAACCCAAATAATCGTCTCAGAAAAACGATTCAATTCGAGCGGATAACCAAAAAATGCAGATAAATAGGAAAAGGTAAACTTTGCCGTGGAGATAAAATAATAATGTTTTCCGGCATTCATCGGACTTAACGTCATCCCTTCCCCAAAAATTGGAAGGAAAGAGAAAAGGAGCGGAAGAAGTAGGCCGAGAATTAAAAAATAGAATCCCTTAAGGCGATGACAAAATAGATTCCATAAAATTAACGGAACCACAAAATAGATCGAGATCGGCTGTGTATAAAATGCCGCTCCCAATAAAAAACCTCTGAAAAAAATATTGGAGGTCAAAAGAGAAAGAAGAACGAGAATAAACAAAGTGGTGTAACTGAAAGCCGGTTGGAGCTGTTCATCAAAAAGGAGAGGAGGTAAAAACAGGAGTAAAATAGCTAAAACAACTAACGTATATCGAGACAAAAATTTGGAAACCACTTTTAAAAAAAGCAAATCACAAGTCAAAGCGAGTATCGCATTTGGAACAAAAAAATAGGCGAGCTGATGGGGAATAATTTTAAACCAAACGGCGTTCCATAAAGTTTCAAGCGTTCCCAGATAATCCTGGGCCCACATGAATTTATTGGCGCCCCCTTCAAACCAGGTAAACGCCATCTGCAGATGCACTGCGACATCAGCGTTAATCGGATAGGGTAGATGAATTAAAAACGGCAATCGAATCAGACACCATAAAAAAATGTAGAAAACGACAAGCCACTGTTTTTTCATGAGAATGGTTTTTCTGAATCATTCATCTAATATTAAATTGCATCATCAATCCAAATTGTAGCGTAGGGGCGCACGGCCGTGCGCCCCTAAAAGTCTTGTAAAGCCTTTACTTCTTCATCGACTCAATCAAAACTCTCGCCACTTCGGGACGCGAAAATTCATGCGGAGGTTCAATCCCTTGAGAAAGCAGTTCGCGAACTTTCGTTCCTGAAAGTGCTACATGATTTTCTTTATCGTGTGGACAGGTTTTGTTCGACGCCATCCCTTCGCATTTTTTGCAATAAAAAGTATGGTCAAAAAAGAGTGGGATAATTCCAATCTCTTCCGGTTTGAATTCATCAAAAATAAAATGAGCATCAAATGTGCCGTAATAATTTCCAACACCGGCATGGTCCCGTCCTACAATAAAATGCGTACAACCATAGTTTTTGCGGATGAGGGCGTGGAAGATCGCCTCTCGTGGCCCTGCATATCGCATCGCTGCTGGGTTTACCGCGAGCATACTTCTGTTTTTTGGATAATAACCTTCAAGTAAAACCTCATAACATTTCATTCGAACATCGGCGGGAATATCATCATTTTTCGTATCTCCCACCAGCGGATGAACGAGAAGGGCATCGACAATCTCTAAAGCACATTTTTGGATATATTCATGCGCGCGATGAATCGGATTGCGGGTTTGAAATCCGACAATTCGTTTCCATTTTTTCTCTTCAAATGTTTTTCGGAGATCGGTTGGATCGATTCGGTATTGCAAAAAATTAGAATATTTTACCCGATTTAAAACGGAGACTTTTCCTGCAAGATAAATTTCTCCTTGAGCATACATCGCTGCAACTCCAGGATGAGCCTCTTCTTCGGTTTTATAAACTTTTTTTGCCTCATTTTTTTTATCGTAAGAATATTTCTCTTCGAGATGCAAAATCGCCAAAGGTTCATTCAAAGGGGAATAGAGCGCGATGTCGGAATTTAATGGATATTTTTCTGCCTCTTCTTTTTTGACTGAAAGGGTAATTGGAATCGTCCAGGGCAATCCATTCGAAAGTCTCATCGATTCGACGACTGAATCATAATCTTTTTTGTTCATGAATCCTTCGAGCGGAGATAAAGCGCCACAGGCGATCATATCGAGATCACTCATCTCGCGGGAGTTGATCGTGATTTTTGGAAGAGAAGAAATTTTGGCGAGCAGTTTTTCTTTCTCGTTTTCACTGACCAAACGATTGATTAGTTTTCCACCATGTGCAGCAATAGAACTCATACTTTTCTCCTTTTTAATGACTCTAGAATTCACAAAATCAAAAATTGATTTTCTGATTTTGAACAACAAAAATTTTAAAATAAATACGGATAAGAAATTTGAATGATTTTAATGAGGAAGAAAAATCAAAACGGGGTCATTTCAGTTAAAATCAAAATTTCAAAATTCGAAAACAACTCAACTTAATTTTTTCCACCCGCAATCGCAGGAACAATCGAAAGCTCATCCCCATCCTTCAACTCCGTCGCATCCCCTTTTAAAAAGCGGATATCTTCATCATTGATATAGAAGTTGATGAAACGTCTCAAAACTCCCTTTTCATCGTAAAGACGCTCTTTCATTCCAGGATATTTTGCTTCGAGATCAGCCAAGGCTGTCTTAATCGTTGTTCCAGAAACTTCGACCTCTCCCTGATTCTGAGTCAATTTTTGAAGCGGGGTTGGAATTCGAACTTTAATTGCCATAACAATCTCCTTTTAAGATTTTATAAATAATCCACCTGGGCGAAAGAGCATGATTAAAATCATGATAAATAGACAAATCCAGGCCGCTTTTCTCCATTTGGGATGAAGAACTTTTTTTCCTAAATGATCTTTCGTCGCATAAGCAAACGAAAGCGCTGCAAAAATACCGGCCAATAATCCAAAAACAATTTGTCCGATCGCAAAAAAATAAAAAACTATATCGGTTTGGTAAAAAGATTGAACTTCCATTTTTTACCTTTCTAAACTTTAAGCTTTAACTTTTTTTCGAAATAACTTTTCTTTTCAGCATCCCAAATGAATTCGCTTAAAGCTTTTGCCTTTCCTTTTTCAACTGAAATCACAATCCAGGAAACATCCGGATTATTTGGTTCTCCCCATGGAGCCGCCATCAACTTATCTTCGTCTGAAAAATAAACCTCATGATCCGGATGGGAATGATAAATAATTTTCGTTTCAAATTCTTTGCTTTTCGCCTCTTTTTCCACAATTTTGATCTGCTGCGGATTCATATAATAAGCGGTGGTGGCGGTTCTTTTGTATTTTTCAGGATCTTCCGCATGCAGTTCATCTTGTATATTTTGAATCGGAAAAACCCCAATCGCATTTTCTTTGCCGATCGGGCCGATGATCATACCACAAGCCTCACGCGGATATTCTCTCTCGGCATGAAGACAAATTTGTTGAATCACGTAATCGGATAAAAGTGTCATAGATAAATTCGTAGGGGCGAATCTTGTATTCGCCCTAAAAATGTTGGCGATTATATAAAACTTGACGATTATTCACACGATTAGGGCGAATACAAGATTCGCCCCTACACTTGTAAATATCGTTCTCCCGAATCACAAAAAATTGTAACGACGACCCCTTCTTTAATTTTCTTGGCGATTTCTAAAGCTCCCAACAAATTTGCACCAGATGAATGTCCTACAAATATTCCATCCTGTTTTGCAAGTGCTTCGCTTAACTCCCATGCCGGCTCTGTCGCGATTGGGAGAACTCCATCCAATTCCGTTGGTTGATAAATTCCAGGGACAATGGAAGAAGCCATATGCTTTAATCCTTCCAGACCATGTAAAGAGTGATCTGGCTCTACTGCATAAACCTTAATTTTCGAATTAAAATCTTTCAAACGCCTTCCGGTTCCCATCAAAGTACCGCTGGTTCCGATTCCGGTGACGAAATGAGTGATTCGTTTATCGGTCTGATTCCAAATCTCAACTCCTGTCGTGTCGTAATGAGCTTGTGGATTAAATGCATTATTATATTGATCGGGCATGAAATAATAATCCGGATTTTCTGCTTTCAACTTTTTGGCGAGCCGGATCGCTCCATCGGAGCCTTCCATGGCAGAGGAGTAGGTCAATTTCGCACCATAAGCCAACGCTGTTCCTTTGCGCATGGGACTGACATTTTCTGGAACGACCAGTTCTACTTTATATCCAAGAGCTGCACCGATCATCGCATAAGCAATACCAGTGTTTCCGCTGGTCGGGTCCATAATCACTTTGTCTTTTGTCAGATGGCCTGACTTGATTGCCTCAGAAACCATTCGATAGGCAGGGCGATCTTTGATCGATCCGCCAGGATTAAAGAATTCAAGCTTTGCATAAATCTCAACATTTTTTATCTCTTTGTCGAAACTATGAATTCTTAAGAGCGGGGTATTTCCAATTTTTTCTAAGATAGAATTTAAAATCATAATAATTATCCCTTCTCCCCTTGACGGGGAGAAGGTGGCCGTAGGCCGGATGAGGGGTGACGTGGCATAGCAACCATCTTGCTAACTCTGGAAATCACCCCTCACCCCAACCCTCTCCCCGTCAAGGGGAGAGGGAGTTAAAGATTCCCCCTCTTTACAAAGGAGGGGGTTGAAAAATCACCCCTCAATCACATTCATCTCCACCGGCTCTACATCTACGCCACGGCTTTGAAAAAAAGCAATCGCCTGATCCATCTTATCTTTGGGACCTTCAAGCTCCAACGCAATCAGCCCCACCTGTTGATTGACTGAGGCCGTACGAATATTAAAGCGGATTTTAAACTGGTCATACATATCGCAGATGATCGCCTCTTTTGTTTTCGCGGCTGGGAAAGTCAGATAAACTTTTCTTCGAACTAGTTGAGACATAATTTCTCCAAAATATTAGATCTCCCCTTGATCCCTCCTTTGTAAAGAGAGGAAATCTTTAACTCCCTCTCTTTACAAAGGAGAGGGTTGGGGAGAGGTCAGATTATCTATTCACAATTTCCTCAAACTCACTCAATTTCGCATTGATAATCGTCGGTTTTCCAACCTTGTCTGCGATCACTTCCTGCGTTTTCAAACCATTTCCGGTGATGCAGAGAACCGTCGATTCATCGCGGGAAATCTTCCCCTGCTCGATTAATTTCTTGGCCACGCCGAGAGTCACTCCCCCGGCTGTTTCGGCAAAAACCCCTTCCGTTTCGGCAAGGAGTTTAATCGCAACGGTCAACTCCTCATCGGTGACATCTTCTCCCCAACCACCTGATTCACGCATCACGCGGGCAGCATAAAAACCATCCGCCGGATTTCCAATCGCGAGTGATTTACAGATGGTATTCGGTTTCACTGGTTTGAAAAGTTCCCATTCATTTTTTACCGCTGTAGTGATCGGAGAACAGCCGCTCGCTTGGGCTCCAAAAATCTTCGCCTTGTTCTCTTTCACCAATCCAAGCTTTTCAAGTTCGGCAAAACTTTTCGAAATTTTGGTGATTAAAGATCCACCCGCCATCGGGACGACCACATTTTGCGGTATTTTCCAGCCAAGCTGTTCGGCAATTTCAAACCCCATCGCCTTCGAACCTTCGGCGTAATAGGGACGAATATTGATATTCACAAATGCCCATTTGTATTTCGCAGCAATTTCACTGCAGAGACGATTCACTTCATCATAAGTGCCACGAATTCCGATGACTTTGGTTCCGAAAATTAAGGTTCCAACGACTTTACCAACCTCCAAATCATGTGGAATGAAGATATAACTCTCCAGTCCAGAACTGGCGGCATTGGCAGCAACCGAGTTGGCCAGATTTCCGGTGGAGGCGCACGCCACAATCTTAAAACCAAACTCTTTCGCCTTAGAAAGAGCGACGGAAACCACCCGATCTTTAAAAGAAAGAGTTGGATAATTGACGGCATCATTTTTCAGATAGAGTTCTTTGATTCCGAGAACCTTGGCCAATCGATCCGCTTTAACGAGAGGAGTAAACCCGACCTGCAATCCTACGGTCGGTTCACCATCGATTGGAAGCAGCTCCCGATATCGCCACATATTCGCCGGTCGACTTTCGATTTTTTCTCGAGAAATTACTTTTTTAATTTCATCGTAATTATAATTGACTTCGAGTGGACCAAAACAGAATTCACAAACATGAATCGGTTCGTTGGCAAATTGGTGACCACATTCTCGACATTTTAAACCTTTGACGTATGACATACGAAACATTCTCCCTTAATTCATTCAAGTGCACAGAGATCATCTCCTTTGACTTGAATCACTTTTTCTATTCCAGATAAAACCCGCTCGGTTCGATTGGACGGGATTTTTTTCCCTTTCCAAACCTCTTCCGGGTAAACAGTAAATTGTTCGGCAAATCCCTTAAAATCTTTGCTCCACTTGGCAGCGACCACTTCATTCGGTAAAAAAAGTTGGTTTTTATTGACTTCGATTGCTTGATCGGTTCGATATTGATTCAAACCGGCATAACAACTTGGAACTATATATTGATACATCGTTCCACCACATTCGGCATATCGATCGCAAAACTTCTTCACTGCATCGTTAAACTCTTTTTGAAGCGTCATCTCTTTTGCAAACTGCATCGGATCTTTTGCTTTTAACGGCAACAATCTTTTATCCAACTCCCGATTCATCACATGCACATGACACTGATTCAACGTATCATTTAATCGAATCAACCAATGAGTATAAGTACATTCCCGATATTTTCCGGTTAAATATTTTTTATAAGCTCTTTCGCAATCGTTCGAACTTTCCCCCTTGATCTGGATCTCTTGCTCACAATAGTCAGGAGCCGAAAACGCCCAATGAGATTTTGCCAAAAAAACTAATAGAAGAAGTAATAAACAAAAAATGAAATTTTTCTGACTACTGTTCATAAAAATAAAAAAACCTCTTTCTATTTGGGCTTTATCTGAAACTCTAAAAACCAAATAAGAAGAGGTTAGCTGGATTCTCTCCTTATCTTTACTCCTTGAAGAGGAGTTTGGAGTTGGCACCTTTCTAATCCTACTCAATGGAGGAACAGCGGTTGCCGTGGGGTCATCGGGCCAATTCCCTCACCCACTCTAGATAAGTGACAAATTCTAAAAGATCATCTTCAAACGAAGCGCGAATATAGGATAACAATTATAAATGTCAAGGCTCTGTCCAATTACTTTCTTTTTTCAAGCGGAATATAATCTCGCTGGTCGTATCCAAGATAGATCTGACGCGGACGGGCGATTTTTTGCTCCGGATCACAAATCATCTCTTCCCATTGCGCAATCCAGCCGGAAGTTCGTGCAATCGCGAAAAGAACCGGAAACATCGAGGTCGGCAACCCCATCGCCTGATAAATTAATCCGGAATAAAAATCGACGTTTGGATAAAGCTTTCGTTTGATAAAATAGTCATCTTCTAAGGCAATCTTTTCAAGCTCGAGAGCGACTTCGAGGAGTGGATTCGCTCCGGTCACTTCAAAAACCTGATCGGCTGTTTTTTTGATGATTTTCGCCCGTGGATCATAATTTTTATAAACCCGATGGCCAAAGCCCATTAGAAGCTCTTCTCCCGCCTTTACTTTCTTGATGAAGGCCGGAATTTTATCTTTCGACCCAATCTCTTTCAGCATCTGTAAAACGGCTTCATTCGCTCCACCATGCAACGGACCATAAAGCGCCGCAATCGCCCCCGCCATCGCCGAATAGGGATCGACATGGGAAGAGCCGATGCTCCGCATCGCACTGGTGCTGCAATTCTGCTCATGATCGGCATGTAAAATAAAAAGAATATCGAGTGCCCGTTCAAGGACCGGGTTCGGCTGATATTTGGGTTCGGCGATCCGAAACATCATATTCAAAAAATTGCCGCAGTAGGAAAGTTCGTTGTCGGGATAAACATACGGCATCCCTAAACTATGTCGATACGCAAAAGCTGCTAGAGTAGAAACCTTTCCAATGAGTCGATAAGTCGACATTCTGCGAACTTCTGGATCTAAAATCTGTTTGGCAGTCGGATAAAAAGTAGAAAGAGCAGCAACAGCACTTACAAGCATTCCCATCGGATGAGCATCGTAATGAAATCCATCCATAAATTTTTTAACATTCTCATGAACAAAGGTGTGATGAATAATATTTTGATTCCACTCCTCCATCTGTTTGAGGGTTGGAAGCTCTCCATGGATTAAGAGATAAGCAGTTTCTAGATAGCTACTTTTTTCGGCCAACTGTTCAATTGGAATTCCGCGATAACGAAGAATCCCTTTTTCTCCATCAATATAAGTAATGCTGCTTTTACAGGAAACGGTATTGGTAAAAGCAGGATCATAGGTCATCAGCCCAAAATCTTCTTCGGAGGTTTTGATCTGACGAAGATCAATCGCCCGAATCGTTTCATGCTCAATCGGGATTTCATAATTTTTTCCGGTTCGATTATCTGTAATGGTCAGTGTTTCTTTTTTCATTCGTATATTCCTAATATTTTCTATTCTTCCTTTATTCTCCTCTCCTTTGGAGGAAGAGGGGAATCTTTTTATTCCTACTTTTCTTTTATTTTTTCTTCTGGAACTTTCCAGAGGTATTGTACCGGTAACAATTTTTCCATTCTTTGTCTTGCATCTGAATAACGAATTAACGCTTTAGATTGCTGCATTTCAACAAAAACCGCCGGTCGCCAATGATCCCCTTCTAAAAACTCAATACTATCTCCTTCTTTGAGAGTAGAAGGTTCTGGATAATGTCGTTCTGGAATCGGCCGAATCAGATTCGCTCCGAGCGATTCTTCACGACTAGCCCAATAACCATAAAAATGAACCCGGTAAAGGTTTTCTTTTTCCACTCGTTCAATCGACGCTTTATACCAACCTCCGCGCCAAAACGCTTCCACCTTGTCTTTTGCGGCATAACCTTCCGCTCTTGCCTTGAAAGAGAATAAAAATCCAAACAAGACGAAAAAAAATAGTTTCGTTTTCATAAAATTCAGACTTATTAGATTTATAAATCTTGCGGTTTTACAGTTGAACGTCTGTTTGCTTTGGTGCGCTGAATCGCTGTTTCAATTAACTCATAAATTTTGTCTGAAATAGCCGAGATTGAATCACTAGAGGTCATACATCCTTTACTCTTGATGAATGCTTTTACTTTACTAGCAACCACTAAAACCTCTTTGCCTTTAGCCTTGCCCTTACTTTTACCTTTCTTCGCCATGTTTTTCTCTCCTTTTTTTAAATGAATAATCAAAAACTGAAGGCTTTATTCTATAGCTGATTTTAAATGGGAGAGCCAAATAATATTTTACCCACTTGACAAATCCTCATACCTAACGTTAACGTTAACGTTAGGTTAAAATAGGAAAAGGATCAATATGAATAAACCAAACTTCACCTTATCAACCTGGAACCGGCTTTCCAAGTTCCCCTGCGGGAAATGGCTCTTTTCGAAAATCGTCTGCTGGAAAGCACCCTACTTCGGCAGTATCCGTCCCAAATTTGAAGAATTACGAGCGGGCTATTGCGTAGTCAGCATCAAAAAAAGACATTCGGTACTGAATCATATCGGCACCGTTCATGCGATCGCGATGTGCAATATGGCCGAGCTTGCTGCTGGAACGATGACGGATGCCACCGTTCCAGCCACCACCCATCGTTGGATTCCCAAAGGAATGACCGTCGAATATCTCAAAAAAGCGGGAACCAATTTAAGGGCGATTGCCGAATTAAAAACTCCCCCTCGCTTTGAAGAGGCGGCCGATTTGCCAGTGACAGTCAGCGTTTTAGACGATCAAAATCAAATCGTTTTTCGTGGAGTGATTTTGATGTGGGTCTCCCCAAAAAAGAAATAGAACCTTTCATCGATTGAAGGATTTTATGACGAAAGAAATAAAAGATTTTTATTCGATTTCAGAACTCGCTAACGAATTTGATATCAGCCAGCGTGCGATCCGCTTTTATGAAGAAAAAGCACTCATCTCTCCCGCTCGAACCGAAGGAAATCAGCGGATCTACAATAAAAGAGATCGATCGCGCATCAAACTAATCCTGCGAGGAAAAAGATTCGGTTACAGCTTAGAAGAAATCGCTGAAATGATCGGGATGAGCGATACCGATGTGAACGAGATTTCGCAAATCGAAACGACTCTCAAGTTCAGTGATAAGCGCTTAGCGTCGATCGAAGAGGATATGAGAGAATTAAGATTGTTAGAAAGAGATCTGCTCGGTTTTGTCGAAAGATTAAAAATTCGACTCGCCGAGTTGAAAAAAGAAGAGGCACAAAAAGAAAAAAAGAAAGGAAAAAAAGATGGAAAATAATTCTTCAGACAACCTTTTTCATTTTTCGATCTCCCTCTCCGTTCGGTTTGGAGACTGCGATATGTTGGGTCATGCGAATCACTCGAAAATGTTCACCTATATGGAAGAAGCTCGCGCAAAATATTTTGTGAAGATTATGGGGATTGAATTTACCTCCTCCCAAACCAATCCAGATATCTCTGCCATCATTGCCGAAGCGACTTGCAACTACCAATCTCCCGCAAAATTCAATGAAACGCTCATAGTGAAAACGAGAGTTCTCAAGATCGGCAAATCAAGTTTTGTGATGGATTATGAGATTACCGAAGAAAAAACAGCTCGACCCATTGCGACCGGAAAAACCGTTGGAGTTTTCTTCGATTATAAAATCAACAAAAGCACCCCGATTCCGGCTGAGATTCGGGAAAAAATAGAAAAATTTGAACAGAAAAAATTTTAAAAGGATTTTTATGAAACCCTGTTTTGAAAATGTCGAAGTGCCAAAAATTTCCTGTAAAACAGAAACTCTTAATCTTCCTCCAGTCCGCTGGCCCAAGAAAATTGAAGAGTTTGAACATCAAAACAAGAAATACCGCATTCGACCGATTGATCAAAAAGATATTCCGATCGTGGTTTCGCTTTATAACAGTTACTATCCACATCTTTACCAATCTTCCCGTCATTTTCTTTTGGAAGAATCTTTTTATGAAACTAAAGCAGCACTTCTTTCAAATTGGGAAGTTGACTCTCTGGAAAAAAATTATTTTATCGGTTTAATAGAAACAGTTCCAGAAAATGAAGTCATTTTTGCTTTTGGTGCCTGGAAAGATCCTCACGATCGAATGATTCAAGCTTTGGCAATCGTTTTAAAACCGGAATATCGCGGAGTCAACCTGGCGCATCAGGCAATGGGTTATCTCAATCACATTATCGAAGAATCGGGAGTCGATTACGCTTTCGGAACCGCTGAAGCGAGAGATCTCATCGCGCAAAGAATTTGTCTTCGAGGTGGATATAAAATCGGCGGAGTGATGCCAGGAAGCTTTCGCTGGTCATTCGACGGTAAAACTTATCATCGGGACACCTTGATCTATATGTACAAATTTTTTAATGGAGCAGAAAAATACAGCACTCAGCCTCAAGATTGGCAACTTGTAGACAAAGTCTCAGAAGCATTCACAATACTGAATACCTTAACCGATAATGATATGGGAAATTAGAAACTTTTTCTGTAGGAGGGCACGGCCTTGCGCTCCTACATTTGCAAAATTAAAAAATCTGAAAGGAGAATGGTATGTCTTATCAAACCCTCATCACCGAAGAATCAAAAGGTCTTCTAAAAATTACTCTGAACCGCCCAGAAAGTTATAATGCTCTCAACACAAAGATGATTCAAGAGCTACTCGATCTTTTCATCCGAACTGAAAAAAACAGTGGCTGTCGAGCGATTCTCCTCACCGGAAAAGGAAAAGCATTCTGTTCGGGCGGAGATGTAAAAAGTTTTTTTCAGGCCTTTGGAAACGAAGAAGCTGAAACCCTTTTTCATCACATGCCAACTCAATTACACGACATGATTCTCGTCATGAAGCAGTTAAACAAACCGATCCTCGCCGCGGTCAACGGAGCGGCGGTCGGCGCCGGTTTTTCACTTGCCGCCGCTGCCGATTTAATCGTCGCGACAGAAAGCGCTTATTTTAGCTTGGGATATTTAAAGATCGGACTTTCTCCCGATGGAAGCTCCACCTTCTTTCTTCCACGAGTTTTAGGGCCTCATAAAGCATTTGAACTTTTAACTCTCGGAGAAAAACTGACTCCGGCTGAAGCAGAAAATCTCGGATTAGTGGCAAAAGTTTTCTCGGATTCTAATTTCGAAACAGAATCTCTTCAACTCGCCCATCGTCTCGCAGAGCTCCCGACCCAGGCAGTCGCGGTTGGGAAAAAATTAATTTTCAACAGTTTTGAAAATTCTATCGAAGCTCAATTGAACTTGGAAACTCAGGGAGTAAAGAAAACCGCCTTTAGTCAAGATTTCTTTGAAGGAGTGAGCGCATTTGTCGAGAAACGCTCCCCTCAATTTAAAGGGGAATAAGAATTATAATAAGGAAATAGAATGTCACAAGAATCCAGCTCAGAAATAAAAATAGAAGTAATCAAAGGAAAAGATTTTCACAAGGATCTTGAACTTGTAAAAAGAATTCAAAGTATCATTCAAGAGACTTATGTCGATCCTCTTCCAATTCTCATGCGAGAATTATCTATCTGCACCGATCTTTACTTGGCAACTCAAGGAGACTCGATCGTCGGATTTTCAATGGTAAGTAAGGAAGAAGATTTACAAATCAAAAACAAAACGTTTGCTTGCATCTATTTAGGATTAGGCGCCACGAGCGAAAAATTTCGACAAGCTGGGAATGGAAAAAGAATTTTTGACCAAATTATTTCAGATGCGCAAGTTTGGGAAAAAGAAAATAAAAAAAATATCCTCTTTTGGTTCACAACTCTCAATCCGATTGTTTCCCATACCATCCACGCCTGTTTCGCGAATCCTGAACCGACTCTCGATGGAGGCTACACCAAAGAGGGGGCAGAAATCGTTTGTGAAATTGTGCGAAGAGAAAGATGGAAAAAATTTCAAGATCCAAATCACCCATTTATTTTGCAGGGGATCGTACAAGATGCCCGTTATTCAGAAAATGAACGAAAAAAAATAGAGAAAGCCAATCAGAAACGAAAAATTTCGTTTTTTTCTGATCTTCATCTAGATGAAACTCGAGGCGATCGAATGCTGTATATCTGCTATCCTCCAAAACAATGATTGTGCTTGGAGATAGGCGGGATTATCCGATGCAAACAAATTTAAAATATTCGCAAATTTATCTATGAATGCTATAGATAAAAAAAATTAGCTACAACTTCTCATCCAATGCGAAAATCAAACGATCAAAATATTTTTCAAGTCGGCATCAAAAAAAATCCACTCAAAGACCTTTATCATTTTTTATTAAATACCTCTTGGCCAAAGCTGATCGGATTAATCACCCTGGGCTATGTGATTTCAAATGCCCTGTTTGCTTATATTTACTTATTGGCAGGAGATATTATTGAAAATGCCCATCCCCACTCTTTTGCTGATGCTTTCTTCTTTAGTGTGCAAACAATGGCGACGATTGGCTACGGAAAATGCTTCCAAAAACCTTATTTGCCAATATCCTTGTAGCATTTGAAGCGTTGATCGGGCTTTTAGGGGTGACCATGGCAACCGGTTTGATGTTCGCAAAGTTTTCCAAACCGACCGCACGAGTCATCTTCAGCAAAGTCTCTGTTGTTACGCTTCATAATGGCGTTCCCTGTTTAATGTTTCGCATGGGAAATGAACGTGGAAATCAAATCGCCGAGGCAACTCTTTGCGTGACGCTTGCTCGCACAGAAAAAACACTCGAAGGGGAAAAAATCAGAAAATTTTATGATCTAGAACTGATGCGAAGCCGAAATGCAATTTTTCAACTCACCTGGACGGCGATTCATCCGATCAATGAAAAAAGCCCACTTTATCAAGAGAATGCTGCATCGCTGAAAAAATCGGAAGGACAGATTATTGTCTCTTTTACCGGTCTTGATGGAACTTTTTCGCAAACTATTCATGCGCGGCATACTTATAATCCAGAAGATATTCATTGGAATAAAAAGTTGGCAAACATTCTGAGCGAACTTCCGAATGGTCAGCGGATGATTGATTATCATTCGTTCCATGATATCACCTCTTAAACCAAAGGAAATTTTATGATGACTCGCGAGCAAGCCAAGGCATTCGCCTCCCAATGGCTCCCAGCCTGGACCGGAGATAATCCGGAAAAATTAATTTCTTTTTACTCGGAAGATGTTTTTTATTCAGATCCGGCAAATCCGCTTGGAATTCGTGGAAAAGAAAATCTTTTAAAATATTTTCAAAAACTACTCGCCAAAAATCCCGATTGGATTTGGACTCAACGCAATGCCATTCCAATGGAAGATGGTTTTCTCAATCAATGGATCGCCAAAATTCCTATGGGAGAAAAAGTGGTTGAATGTTTGGGAGTTTGTAC
>CAZQOW010000002.1:0-23259 GCA_964595045.1 uncultured Pseudomonadota bacterium | reverse complement strand
CGGTTAGAAACTTCTTTACTTACCGATTTTCCCGATTCAGCGCCGGCGAGAAAAGCTTTCACTTCCTCGAGTGACGGTGGAGAAACTTTCACATTCTCTTTCAATTCAGAAATCGCCTCTACTGCACTCGCCTTGAGCAATTTAGGCCACAATTTCTTAAAAAGAAGATTAGAAGCGTAAATATCTCCGGTATTGATTTTCCCGTTAATCGCAAAAACAAATCCGATCACCTCGTTTTTATCTTCAACGATTTTTGCGAGTGCTTGCACATATTCCTCTTTCATCTGCTGGACTTTTTTATTCTCAAGCGTCAGTTGCAAACTCGATTCGGATGCTTCGGATTTAACCGACCCACCCAAACTGCCGCTCAATTTTTCCTGGGTTGTGGCAACTTCCTTCCAGACCTCACTTTGATCGGCTTTCTGTTTCACCGCGATTCGGAGGCTTTTAGTTGCTACTTGATCGGTAGAATTATTGAATTTTCCTTCTACTTCATTTCCTCTGGCATGCCATCTTCCATGCTCCACACAGAACGATTTGATAGGAAATTTTCCCGATTTTCTTGGGAGTATAATATCGATCGACAACACCCGATCCTGTTTTCCCCCCTTCACAATATCTCCCGCCTGAATGAAAATCTCATCGCCCGAAATATTTTCGACAATTAGCTCATTCACACTTCCCGTCTCATAAACGATGATTTTGTTCTGTTTGATCGCCTCTTCGAGCGTCAAAAAATTCTTTCCTTTCAGTTTATCTTTTCCATGCACCAGAAAAACAGAGAGATTCTTGTAAGAATAAGGCCCGGAGATTTGATAATCGCCGCTCCCTATTTTCTCTGTTGCCGGTGGAGAAGATAATGTTTGTGATGTTTTCGCAAGCAAGGTAGTGAACAGCACCCCTAACGCCAAAACAACGGTGAGTAACTCTAACCATCTATGTTTCATTTTCATCGGTATTTCCTCCTTTTCAGGCAACTTCTACGATTTGATCTCGGAAAAACAGGCTGCATTCTGTAAAACTTTTGGGGATTCGTTTTACAAAACTTTTACTAAAATTTTTTAGGCTATTCGATTATAGTGATCTTCACGAGAGTATCCTGTCATTCCTGCTTAGGCAGGAATGACAGAGAAATAAATAATATGGAGATAGAAACCGATGAGCTCTAAAACATCTCTCTTAATCATTGAAGACGAAGAATCGATTCGAAAAGGATTAATCGATGTCTTTCTTTATCACGGCTATGAAGTTGACGCAGTTGAAGACGGCAAAATCGGATTAGAAAAGGCACTCACCGGCCGCTATCACTTGATTATTGTAGATATTATGTTGCCGAACGTCGATGGACTGACGATTTGCAACGAAGTAAGAAAAGTAGATCGCGCACAACCGTTGATTCTTCTGACCGCCAAAGGGGATGAAGAGGATATTATCCAAGGATTAAAATTGGGAGCCGACGATTATATTCCGAAACCTTTTTCAGTGAGAGAGCTAGTTGCCAGAGTGGAAGCGGTTTTACGCCGAAGCTCAAAACTGATTGCCGAAAAGGAAAAAATTATTTGGGAAAATTTTGAGATCGACCCGCAAAATTTAAAATTGAAAATAGAAGATCAATCGATTGAGGTGACAAGAAAAGAAATCGATCTGCTCCGATATTTTATTAAACACTCCGACCGCCCAATCACCCGTAAAGAACTTTTGAAGGAGGTTTGGGGATATGGAAATACGGAGATGGATACCCGAACGGTTGATATTCATATCACTAAACTTAGAAGAAAAATTGAACCGAATCCCGAAGAGCCGATTTTTATTCGAACAGTGCGGGGAGAGGGATATCGATTGCATAAAAAAAATTCCTAATCTTTTCTTTCTAAGGAACTTCGGAGTTATTCAACTTCCGTAGGGGCGAAGCATTTGCCGTTGCAATCGCATATTTGTTTGAATTTGAGGGCAAATGCTTCGCCCCTACATCGAGCTTGACTATGAAAAAACTTAAACTCCAATTTATTCTCTTCTTTCTCCTTCTCTCAGCCACTCTCGCCTTTCTTTTAATCAACTCCTATCGCCAAATGGCGATCGAAGAAAAATCGTTCTGGGAAAGATCGAGCGAAAAAACCTATCGTCAAATGGAAATAAAAATTGAAGGATTTTTATCCGAGGAAAACGAGCGCTCTTTTAGCGAATACCGTTATTATCAGACGATTCCTGGATTGGCGGTCAATGAACTTAGTTTAAATATTTCTCCGCTTGCTAGAAACTTTAACGAAAATGATCCAAAAGGAATCATTGGGTATTTTCAGGTCGATCCGGACGGTTTTTTCTCCACCCCTTATTTGCCGGTCGGAAATCAGACAAAAAACTTAAAGGATGAATCCAAAAGAAAAAAAAGAATTGTTCAAATTGAAAAAATCACTGAGTCCTTTCGAAAAGAGATTTCTTCTCGTTCAAGATTTGCGCAAAATTCAGAGCCGATTGAATTCAAGAATGAGGATGTGAAAGAGAAAAATAGAGACAATTTACCTAAAGCTCTCCCTTCTTCCGCTTCAGATAGTACGAATTTAATTAGTCAAAACCAGGGAACAAACTCTTTCGATGATAAAAAAGATTCGGCTCCACCCGAAAAAGAAACCGTCCAAAAAGATCAACCCGCTCTCCAAAGTAAAAGAAAAGAGATTACTCCCAATCAAGAAGAGCTGAAAACCTTTGAAAAACAGAATCTGCTCGAAAACCTGCACGAAATAAAATCGGGAGGAGTAAAAACAGAAATCATTTCTTCAAAGAATGAAAAAAAACTTTCTAAAGAAACGAGCCCAAAAAAAGAGGAAGTTAGATCGAAGAGCTCTTCTTTATGGATCGATCCATTTCAAACTAGATTGGTTTCAACTGAATATCTCGTTTTTTATCGCAAAATCTGGCTAGATCAAAAACTCTATCTGCAAGGTTTTGTCGTCAAACTAACGCCGTTTTATCAATGGATGATTCAGCAAACTTTTTCAAATTCCAACCTTGCTCCCTTTTCTATCGCGAAGCTGGAGTATGGAAATATGCTGCTCGCGCAAACTCAATCGAGATCAACCTTGCAACATCCGACTCTTCTATTTGAAAGATCGCTGAATTTTCCGCTCAATTTTTTCACCTGGAAAATTTATATCGATTCTCTGCCGCAAATCACCACCCGATTTTATCTTAATCTTTTCACAGCGATTATTATTCTTCTCACAACCGTTGGACTATATTTCGTTTATAGAACCGCCTCTGCCCAAGTGATCCTCTCCCAAAAAAGACAAGATTTCGTTTCAGCAGTGACCCATGAACTAAAAACTCCTCTCACCTCGATTCGGATGTACAGTGAAATGTTAGAAGATGGATGGATCAAAGATCCCGAAAAAAAGCAGGAATACTTTCATCAAATCAACAAAGAAAGCGGACGACTGACTCGCTTGATCGAAAATGTTTTACAACTCGCCCGCCTTGAAAAGCAGACTTATAAAATCAATCCCAAAATTGATTCCCCCAAAGAGGATCTTGAAGAGTTTGCCAAGGAATTCAAAAGAATAGCGGAGGAGCAAGATTTTATTTTTTTCTTTTCTTTTCCGGAAAAATTTTCTTCTATTTCTTATGAGAGTGAAGCGCTCAAACAAGTTTTACTTTCAATTCTGGAAAACAGCCTGAAGTTTTCTTCAAAATCGAAAACAAAAAAAATTGAGCTTAAAATTTTTGAAACAGAAAGTCAGGTAATTTTTGAATGGATGGACTATGGCCCAGGAGTTCCCAACTCTGAACTTAAAAAAATATTCGAAAAATTCTATCGGGTTGAAAATGAATTAACCCGTCAAACCAAGGGGACAGGTATCGGTCTTGCCATGGCTAAAATAATGGTTGAATCGATGAATGGAAAAATCGAGGCAAGAAATATTGAAAATACAGGACTTCTCATTCGAATTCTTTTTCCAAAAATATCTTAAACGAATCTAGACAATCCTTTGGATATTTGCTTTCATACCCTTCCCCTTTTGAAATCGGGAAAAACCAAAAAATACAATGGATCAATTTATGGAAATTTTACCTGCCATCGACCTCAAAGATCAGCTAGTCGTTCGATTAACTCGTGGCGACTATGCCCAAGTAAAAATTTATTCGAAAGATCCGCTCGCCATTGCTGAGCAATGGATTCAAGCCGGTGCCAATTGGCTACATATCGTCGATCTCGATGCAGCGCTCGAGGGAAAACCGGTTAACTTTTCTATCATTCAAGAAATTGGCAAATATCTCGCAAAACAATCGAAACAGTTCGAAATCGGGGGCGGAATTCGAAATCTTGAAACCTTGAAAAATTATATTGAAGAGGCAGGGGCCAGCCGGGTCATTTTGGGAACCGCCGCTTATAAAGACCCGGACTTCGTCCGCGAAGCCTGCAAAAAATATCCAGGAAAAATCGCCGTCGGAATTGATGTCAACAACGGAAAAGTGGCCACTCAAGGTTGGACTGAAATTCAAAATCTCTCGGCAGACGAACTCGCCAACCGTTTTGAAAATGTTGGAGTCAGCTGTATCGTTTATACCGATATTCAGCGGGATGGAATGCTCTCCGGATTTAACTTTGAGGGGATTGCCGATTTCGTCAGTAAAACTTCTCTTCCAGTGATCATTGCTGGGGGATTGAAAGATTTAGAAGATGTAAAAAAATTAATCGCTCTTAAGAATCCAAAAATTATCGGCGCCATTTCAGGAAAAGCAGTTTATGAGGGAAGCTTAGATTTAAAAGAAGCAATAAACTATATACGAAGTGGATTGACCTCTCCCCAGCCCTCTCCTTTGTAAGGAGAGGGAGCCATCTATCCCCCCTCTATACAAAGGAGGGGCCAGAGGGAGGTCAACTGCGTGATGTTCTTTTTGAAGGAATTTCCCATGCTCGCAAAACGAATCATCCCCTGCCTCGATGTCAAAAACGGCCGAGTGGTCAAGGGAACCCAATTTGTCAATTTAAAGGATGCCGGCGATCCAGTCGAAGTCGCAAAGGAATACGACCGCCAAGGGGCTGATGAGCTCTGTTTCCTCGACATCACCGCTTCGCATGAAGAGAGAAATATCATTTTCGACATTGTGAAAAAAACTGCGGAACAAGTTTTCATCCCTTTAACGGTTGGAGGAGGAATTCGAACGTTAGACGATATTCGCAACCTTCTGAAAGCGGGGGCCGATAAAGTTTCGATCAATACCGCTGCGGTGAAAGATTCAGAATTTGTGAAAAGAGCCTCGGAGAAATTTGGATCTCAATGCATTGTCGTCGCAATCGACGCAAAAAAAGTAGAAGACCATTGGGAAATCTTTACTCATGGCGGCAGAACTGCCACCGGCATAGAAGTCATCGCTTGGGCAAAAAAAATGGAAGAATACGGCGCGGGAGAAATTCTTCTTACCAGTATGGATCGCGATGGAACTCAAGAAGGATATGATTTAGAGCTGACTCGCCAAGTTTCAGAAGCGGTGAATATCCCGGTGATCGCATCGGGAGGAGTTGGAAATCTTGAGCATCTCTACGATGGATTTGACCAAGGAAAGGCAGATGCTGTACTCGCTGCCTCGATTTTTCATTATCAGAAATATTCTATCCCTGAGGCAAAAGAATATTTACGAAAAAAAAATGTCGCAATTCGATCTTCCTCCGATAAGTTTCGCAACTAAATTTTCTTTCTGACGATACTCTCTTTATCTATCTATTATTATTCAGGAGGTATTATGTCAGCTCGAGCGATTGATCCTATTCAGGCTTTTGTCGAAACTATATTGGATACTGCCGGACCGATAGCCAAGGCTCAGGATGAATTTAGAGCTCCTGCTCGTTATCCAAATGAGCCATTGATTTTTGATTTTACAGGATATGATCAAACTCACCCCGCTACTCCGCATGCTTTTAAACCCCCTTATGATATTGCCCGAGGAACCGTGAGTTTATGGAAGGATAAAATTTTGCCTGCCTACGATTCAGTAAGACCTCATTTAGGAAATCTAGGAGAAGAAGGAAAAGTGTTTGATCAGTGGATGCGACATTCAAGAAACCTAACAAATAGAACGTTCAGCAACTTAGAAGAATATGCTTTAACATTTGGTAGATTAGATGAATCTACGCTAAGCCTACTACATTATCACAAACAGCCCTCTGGGGGATATTTTGGCCCTCCTATGGCAAACCCTAGGCTCCCTGTTGAAACTCGAGATCTATTAAGACTTGAATATCTGGCTGCAAATAACAGCGGTCAGCTTCATTGGCGCACTGTAGGATTATTTGATGGCTCGAAACTAGTTTATAGACAATCGGTGATTCCCGAAATTTCTCCTATTTCCTTAGAAGCATCTATTCCTACACAAACTCCACGTCTCGTTACTCCTCAAAGCAAATTAGGTGCTTTATTTCGCCATTTGAGTATTGCTGTTCCAATTTGCTTTTTAGTGTACCAACTTTCTCAGACAGATCATCAGTTCGAAGTGGCGAAGAATTTCGTTCAAGACATGGCGATCAGTTCTTTAATACCAAGCTTCTCCGCCGCTATGGTTTATGAAGGGGCAAAATGGATGTTCAGCTAACATCTCCATTGACAATCTGATCTAGAATCGAATATCGATCACCGATGAATTCATTAGAACCAATTTTAAATTCTCTCAAATTTGACGATAAAGGGCTCATTCCCGCGATCATCCAGGATGCAGAAAATAACGAAATCCTGATGTTTGCTTTTATGAATCGTGAATCAGTCGAAAAAACGCTCACCAGCGGTTTCGCTACCTATTTTTCCCGCTCACGAAATAAGTTGTGGATCAAAGGGGAATCCTCTGGGCATACGCAAGAAGTCAAATCGGTTTATTTCGATTGTGACAACGATTGTCTTTTAGTCAAAATTAAACAGAATGTAGCCGCCTGTCATACAGGATTTCGAAGCTGCTTTTTCAACAAGATCGAAAATGGAAAAGTTCTCACCGTTGGAGAAAAAGTCTTCGAAGAAGAGAAAGTTTATAAAAAATAATGTCTGCCTGTATTTTTTGCCAAATCGTTGAAGGAAAAATCCCAAGTCAAAAAGTTTATGAAGATGATGAGATTTTTGCCTTCAAAGATATTACACCGCAGGCTCCAATTCATCTGTTGATTATTCCTAAAAAACATTTTTCGAATTTGAATGAGGTGAGTGAAGAATCGCTTGGGCTGATTCAGAAAATTTTTAAAACCATTCAACACTTGGCCACACAATTTCATGTATCTGAAAAAGGATACCGAGTCGTTGTCAATACGAATCCCGAAGGGGGACAATCAGTTTATCATCTTCATTGGCATCTTCTCGGAGGAAGACAACTCGGCCCATCTATGGTTGGCTAAAAGATTGGAAGGTTTGTTTTTTAAATAGACTTCCCGAAATAAAATTATTAGAGGTCAAAAAGGTTTTTTCTTGACATACGAAGGCAGATACATATGATGCCCCGTTTTCACGAAGTAACCGATTTCAACAACCTATTATTAAAGAAAAGATCATCCATGCCAGGTATCAGAATTAAAGAAGGGGAAACTTTCGAAGCAGCGATGCGCCGCTTTAAAAAGCAATGCGAGAAATCCGGAATTCTTTCCGAATTAAGAAAGCGCGAGCATTATGAAAAGCCGAGCGTCAAGAAAAAGAAAAAGTCAATTGCTGCCAGAAAAAGATCCCTCAAAAAAATGAGAAAAGATTTTTGGTGATTTTTTGTTGGTGTTTCTTCGGGTGATTTTTTTATCACTCATTCACCCATAACTCATAACTTTTTATCAGAAGGGTGTGGCTATCTTGTTTGACGATTCTGCACTCACCGAAATTCGTAATCGACTCGATCTAGTCGATCTTGTCTCAGAGCAAGTCTCCCTTAAAAAAGCAGGGTCCAACTACAAAGGTTTGTGCCCTTTTCATTCAGAAAAAACTCCCTCTTTCATTGTTAGTCCTGAAAAACAGATTTTTCACTGCTTTGGTTGTCATGAAGGAGGAGATTTATTCAGCTTTCTGATGAAACTCGAATCGCTGACTTTTCCGGAAGCGATTGAAAAGCTCGCCTCAAAAGCCGGAGTTGAATTTCAAACGAACGCCGATCAACAAAAAATCAAGAATGAAAATGAAATTTTGTATCAGGCAAATCGTGTGGCAGCTTGGCATTATCATGAAACTTTAAAAAAATCGGAGAAGGCAGAGAAGGCAAGAAAATATCTTCTCGATCGAGGAATTGGCGAAAAAGAAGTAGAAAGATTTCGTCTGGGGTTTTCTTTGAATGAACCGGACGAGCTCATCAAAACCTTTGAGAAAAAAAATATTCCAGTCAAAGCGGCTGAAAAAACCGGGATTCTGAAAAAAGGGGAAAGAGGATTTTTTGAAAGTTTTCGAGAAAGGGTGATTTTTCCAATCTTTTCCAAAGAAAATAAAGTGGTTGGACTTGGCGGCAGAATCCTCGAATCTGGGAAAGAAACGGCAAAATATATTAACAGCCCCGAATCCCCCATTTATGACAAAAGTTCGATTCTTTTCGGTTTTCCTCTTGCAAGAGAAGCAATTCGAAAAAAAAACAGGGTTTTTATTGTCGAGGGATATCTCGACGTTTTGGCAATGCATCAGTTTGGCTTTGAGGAAACGGTCGCTCCATTGGGGACTGCCCTCACCCCAAGGCAGATTGGATTGCTCAAAAGACAAGTTTCTGAAATTATTATGCTTTTTGATGGAGATGAAGCGGGATGGAAGGCAACTTCTCGTTCACTGGAGCATTTTTTAGAGCAAGATCTCGATCCGAAAGTGCTTATTTTACCTTCGGGAGAAGATCCGGACAGCTATTTAAGAAGCGCTGGAACAAAACAATTTCAAGAAAAACTGAAAGAAATACGAAACCTTTTCACCTTTTTTGTCGATAAGGTAATCGCTAAAAATAAAAGGGATATTGCAGGTAAAGCTGCCATCATTGCCGAATTGAAACCTTATATTTTGAAGGTTTCGAGTCCGCTAAAAAGAAATCTTTCAGTTCGGATGATTGCCGAGAAGCTCGATATTCCAGAAAATTGGGTTTTGGAAGAGTTGGGTCTCAAACCTGTTTCGCCAACCAGAAGAGTGGCAAAAACAGAATCTAAATCTAAATCGAGCAGTCCCGAAGAAACATTGATTGAGCTGTTTTTGAAATTTGAATCGGTTCGGCCAGTGATTATTGAAAAAGTTCAGTTGGATGATTTTGAAGATGAAGAACTGAAAAAAATAATTCCTTTTTTATCGAGTGAAAAAAAGTTTCAAAATCTTTCGTGGAATGAGATATTAGGCAAACTCGAGAAAAAAGAAATAAAAAGCCGACTAACTGCACTTCTTTTGAAAGAAACAGTCGCCAATGAATCGAATGCTTCCCAAATAGCAACAGATTGCATTGACAAAATAAAAAAACGGGATTTTAAGCAACGTTTAAAATTATTATCAGGGCAAATCGAAGAGGCAGAAAAACAGAATCAACCAGATCGTTTATCCATTTTGCTTCGGGAAAAACAAAATTTGATTGGCATTCTGTCAAAAGAGAAATAGATTTTGAGTTCAACAAATTTCTTGGGAGAGAAAAAAATATGCAAAAAGAAAAACCAAAAGAGATTCAACAATTGATCGACCTCGCGAAAGAGAAAGGGTTTTTGACCTTTGAAGAGGTCAACGATGCCTTACCAGAGCAGATCACTTCTGCTGATCAAATCGATGATGTATTGTCGATGTTTGATGAATTGGATATCGAAATCGTAGACAACGAAGAAGATGGAAAAAAGAAAAAAGCAGAAGACTCGAAAAACGCTGAATCAGGAGCCCAAGCGAAAGAGGAAGAAGATGCGGAAGAAGAGGTAGAAGTTACCCCAGTTTCCGATACATTTTCAAAAACCTCCGATCCGGTCCGAATGTATCTTCGAAAAATGGGAAGCGTTGCCCTGCTAACCCGCGAAGGGGAAGTCGAAATTGCGAAAAGAATCGAGCAACATGAAGATACGGTTCTCAATATTCTGCTCACCTCTCCGATCGGAATCAAAGAGGTTTTGAATCTCGGCGAATCTCTTAAAAAGAACAAGCTCCGTGTCACTGAAATTGTGAAAGATCTTGATGAACTCGCGCAACAAGAAGAAGAGTTTGACGAAGCAGAGCATCGCACAGGAGTAATGAAGCAACTTTTGAAATTCAAGCAACTCGCAACCGCCCATGAAAAAATCACCAAGAAAATGGGAACGCTGAAAGAAACTGGCAAGCTTCGAGAAAAGCAGCAAAAGCTGTTGCTCGAATCCCAGAATCGAATGGTTCAATGTATCAAAGAGATGCGCTTCAATCGTAAAACGATTGGGATGATCACCGATAAAATGAAGGAAGTGATCGATTTGATCTCTGCTGAAGAACGATTAATGAGAAATCATGCAGAAAAACTTGATATTCCCCCCAAAGAGATCCGGGAAAAATTGAAAGAGTTGAAAAAAAGCGATTATGCGATTCGAAAACTGGTCAAAGATCTAAAATTGACCCGTGAAAGTGTTCAAGAAACAGTCAAAAATATTGCTGGAAGTGAGAAAAAAATCCGATCGTTAGAAATGGAATATGGACATTCTGCTTCAGCCCTTCGAAACATTTATTGGGAAATCAAACGAGCACAAGATCTGGCCGATCAGGCAAAATCTGAATTGGTCGAAGCGAATCTTCGGTTGGTTGTCAGTATTGCAAAAAAATACACCAATCGCGGATTACAATTTCTCGATCTCATTCAAGAAGGAAACATCGGCTTAATGAAAGCGGTTGATAAATTCGAATATCGACGTGGTTACAAATTTTCAACTTACGCAACTTGGTGGATTCGTCAGGCAATTACTCGAGCGATTGCCGATCAGGCAAGAACGATTCGTATTCCGGTTCATATGATTGAAACCATCAATAAACTGATTCGAACTTCTCGTTATCTGGTACATGAGCTGGGACGTGAACCGACTCCAGAAGAAATTGCAGAAAAGATGGAGTTGCCACTTGAGAAAGTCCGCAAAGTGTTGAAAATTGCGAAAGAGCCAATTTCGCTTGAAACTCCAATCGGTGAAGAAGAAGATTCGCATTTAGGAGATTTTATCGAAGATAAGTCAGTGGTCAGTCCGTCCGATGCTGTGGTGAACATGAGTCTTTCTGATTCAACTAAAAAAGTTCTCTCAACTCTGACTCCTCGTGAAGAAAAAGTTTTAAGAATGAGATTTGGAATCGGTGAACGTTCCGATCATACGCTCGAAGAGGTGGGACGTGACTTTCAGGTTACCCGTGAAAGAATTCGTCAGATCGAAGCGAAAGCACTTAGAAAACTTCGCCATCCTTCCAGAGCAAAACAATTAAAAAGTTTTGTGGATTGGTAGTTTAAAATAGTAATGAGTTATGGGAAAACTTTTTTTAATCATAACCCATTACCCATAACCGTTTTTACGGGCCTATAGCTCAGCTGGTTAGAGCTCCCGGCTCATAACCGGGCAGTCCTAGGTTCGAATCCTAGTGGGCCCATTTGAGAAGCAAAGAGGTAAGAAATAAAGAGATCAGAAAAAATTCTATTTCTTAAATCTTTACCTCTTTGCTTCTTTTTACAAAATTCTTTATAAGGTAAAAACTATGCCCTCCCCCCTTGAATCATTGAAAGAAGATTTACTGAAACTTGCAGGACTTTCCGAAACCGAAACAAAAATTTTTGAATATCAAAATCTTCTAGAATCTCTTCCAGCAAATATTAAAGAGATGGAACAAAAGTTAATTGTTTCGAATGAATCTTTAAACCAAAAAAAGCAAACTCTAGAAGAGCTCGAAAGAAAATATCGGCAATTAGAAGCTGAATTAAATGACTCTCGAGAAAAAGCAAAAGCAAAAGAGGCAAAACTTTACGAGTTAAAAACCACCAAAGAGTTTCAAGCCAGCACCAAAGAAATTTCCAACACAAAAAAATTGAATCTTGAACAGGAAACACACCTGATCCAACTTCTCGATCAGATTGAAAAATTAAAAAATGAATTACCTTCTTTAGAAGAAGAAACTAGCTCACTTCACCAAAATATCGAAAACGAAAAAAATCAAATTCAGGGAGAGCTCGATAAAATTCAAACTCAACTTGCCGAACAATTAAAAAACAAAGAAGCTCTTTGCTCTTCCATTAGCCCAATGCTGATTTCCCGTTATGAAAGAGTTCTTGTTCGCAAGCAACCTGCCATTGCACCGGTAAAGTCTGGAACCTGCCAAGAATGTAATATGAATGTTCCACCCCAGCTTTATATTGAGATACAAAAATGTCTACAGGTGATCAGTTGCCCTTCTTGCAATCGAATTCTTTATATTCCAGCTTTCTAATGTCTGTTTACACCTTATATTGCGATGGTGCTGCTCGAGGAAACCCAGGCCCTGCCTCCGCAGGAGCCGTTTTAAAAAACGAAAAAGGGGAAATCGTCGACGAAGTATCCGAATATTTGGGAGAAACCACCAATAATCAGGCAGAATACCAAGCACTTATTTTAGGGCTCAAAAAAGCGATCAAACATAAAGTCGAAAAGCTGGAAGTTTATTTAGATTCAGAACTGGTCGTCAAACAGATGAATCGTCTTTATAAAGTGAAACACCCTGCAATGCTCTCTCTCTTTGAAGAAGCGGTACTGCTTTCTAAAAAAATTCCTTCAGTCAAAATCAGTCATATCCGTCGGGAAAAAAATAGTGAAGCAGATCTTCTCGCCAACCTTGCTATTGATCAACACTTCGCAAAAGCAGAATCCTAAGTCTTTAGAATGTCATCAGAAATCTGTCTATTTAAAACTCCAATATCTTGAGAAGCAACTTTTTCCGCCACACAGCGATAATTGATGCTGTCCATGAATATAAAATTGAAGGAGTAAAAATATGGCGGAACCAAAAGTTAGTGCAGCTGTTTGCTCACCTAAACCTGAAGATAGACAACAAGAAATCGATGAAACGGCCAAAATGAGCGTTGCTCATGCTCAACCTCCTTCAACCGATCTTTTAGCCTCTCGATCTCAATTTACTACCGATGAGCCGCAAACTTCCTCTGACACAGATGCAGCAGCACTTACAAGACGAGCTGCCTGTTTTGCAGCAGAAGCTCCGGTGAAAACTTCAGCTAGTCCGGAAAATCCTGCCGAAGCTGCCAAACTATTAGGAATCGATCCTGCTTTAGTGATTGGAAATTGGGCAGAAAGCGGAAAACAAGATTTCAGACCGACTGGCTTAGAACTTCTAGCAATAAAACGTGATGCAACAACAAAAAAGATCACTCATTTTCAAAGAGGCCCTTTTAATATTCATTTCACTTACGAAACAAAAAATTCCCTCAGAGATGGAAAGGTGGCTGGCACTTACACCGTGATCACAGGGATTAACGTAACTTATGGAAACCAAAATATTACTGCACAAGCAATCGTGTTAAAAGATGGATCTTATCTCGTCGCTTTAGAGGGGATATGGCGTGGAGAACTGCTACATCTTTTTGGCTCTAAACTAGATAGATTGGTTGAGATTTCTCCTCGCGGAATGAGGCAAGCCATATTACAAGCTTGCCGAAATCAAAACAGAGGTGCCACAATACCTAGCATTGATGAACCAGGGAAACGTGATTCATTTCGTGATGCCGCCCATAAGAGCAAAGTAGAAGCGGCTATATTTGTTCAACTGGCACAAAATATTCCATCCAAGGCAACTCCTGTAGCTGCCGCTACTACGCAATCGAAAGCTGCTGAGGAACCATCTGTTTCAACTCCTGCTGAACCTGCACCAGAATGCCCGCCGAAAGAAGCACCGACGGTAGTCGCTCGAGTAATTTCAGAAGGTGACATTATTCCGATAAAAGACACAGCTCCTATCCCGATTAAACTACAAAGCTCTCTGGGAGACATTGACGCCGCGCTTCAACTTGTATCTGCGAAAATAGTCGATGAGACAAAACCTCGTGATGAGCAAGAAGTGGAAGAAACTTATCGCTTTTTGGTTGAGAAGGATGGAGGAACACCCCCAAACTTTGTTCACCAATTTGATTTTACCGTGAGAAGAAAGGCGATTAATTATTACGGCAGAGAAGGAAAATTCCGATTGAACCATGACCGCCAGCCGCTGGGAATCACCTATCAAAGCAGCGAAATGGATGCACTCTCTCCAACCGTCACTTTAGATAGAAATACAGAACATTTTTTGATTCAAACTGTTTCAGGAGAAAGAAGTTCTACTATCAGTCTTTCCCCCTCGTATCTTATGGTTCTTGCGACGAAGGGGAAAATTCCGAATGGATTTCCTCCGATCATTCTAGAAGGGAATTTACCTACTACCGTAGCCCAAAAAGCAAACAACGATGAGACAATCCGATTACAAGCAGAATACAAAGATCGTCAATTACAACAAGAAGCCGAATTAAAAGCGCTCGAGGAACTCGAAAAAAGAATTGTTCCTCACATCAATACCGATCTGCATTCTATCGTGGTTGAATTAGCCAATGGAGTCAAAAGAAATGCCTGGCTTCAACTCGACAGCGCTGAATTTGAAGACTCTTTGCTTGGTTTGAAAAAATGGAAAGTAAGAGAAACATATGCGCTTTATTTAGAAGGAGAAACGACTCCTGTTTTGTTCGAAGTAGTCCGAAACGCCATTCATCAAAGAGCAGATGGAAGCATCATCGTTAACCATCATTATCATGCAGAAGGAGCAATCGACACTGCTTTAAGTTCTACGGAAGGAATCGGATTTGCTTCGGGAGAAAGAGCGGCTTCAATTGAATTATCTTTAAGAGGTGGAACTTTAAAAATTGCATCTTCTACTCTCACACAACTCTCTTCTGCAGGAAAATTAGATGCATCGACGACTCTTACCCATTCCGGCTCACTCCCCACTCGCCTTCTACCAGTGAGCGAAACTGAATTTATAGATCTTGCACTGGAGTCAAGAGATCGCACAGACGGAAGACAAATCCGTCTTGCATCTGCCATACTATTCAACACGGATGCTCCTTTTGAAGAGTGGAAGGTCGAAGAAACTTATATCATTCGAAATCCGACAGACAGAACAGCCGTTGAATTCAAACTGACTAGAAATTTGGTGGAACGATATAAAAACCCTAGCTCGGAAGGTTTTCGACAAAGCAGAAATTATCATGAAGTAAGCGAAGAAGCGATTTGGTACTGTGAAGATGACAAAGAAGGAACTGTAGAAGCAATTCATTTCAGAGGAGGAGAAGAAGGACAGACCACTTTTTTCCTTGAACGAAATGGAAGAACCCTTGAAGTCCCAAAATCACTTTTGAGTAGTTTGGCCACACGAGGGGTGACCGGCAATTATTCACTGCAGTTAACTGAGAGTGTGATCGGTCTATTTCCCATTCAAAAAACGGAATTTATCCCGATTGGTCTTGAAGCTTCTGGCAACAAAAATGAATTAAGAGAAATCCGACTCGCTTCGGTAAAAACCGAATATTTTACTACTCCTGAAGGAGAAATAAATTGGATTGCAAGAGAAACTTATATCATTCGGGATCCAAACGATCAAAGCTCTATTGAATTTGACGTAACACGAAATCTTAACAGCCCTCAAGCAGATGAACGAAGCCACGGGTTAACCTCACTTTGGTACCGAGAGGGACAAAGGGACAACGCTACAAACGGTGAAAGTATCGGATTTGACAGAGATCCCGACATTATTTTCATTCGAAGAAATGGAAGAGAATTGCAAATTCCAAGAGCAGTTTTGAAAAGTCTTGCGACACAAGGAAACGTAGGAAGAGCATCATTAAAAGAAATTGTAGATCCAGAAATCATTCGGGCAGAAAAATTCGGACAACTTTTTTCAGATGAAAAAATTATTCCTCGCACAGAAAGCAAGCCGGAAAAGGTTAAAATCCGTTTGGCCAATGGTGAGGAAAAAGAAATTTTTCTTCAACTCCGCAATGCAGAAGTTATAAATCCCGATGTGCTCACCCCAGAAGATCTTGAAATTGAAGAGACCTATTCACTGGTTGTGGATGGCTCAACCGAACTTCGTTTTAAAGTTCGAAGGTTGGCAATTCAAATTTATGGAAAAGATCGAGAAGACCCAAAAGTAATTTTGAATCATCATTACCGAGCACAAAGCGCACTTCTATATCTATCGAGAAGGGCTCAATCGGTCGATTTTTCAACCGGTGAAAGAGCCGCAAGTCTTTTATTTCAGGTAGAAGGACAAACGTTGACGCTTCACTCTTCTCTTCTTTTACAGTTGTCAACGACTGGTGAAATAGCCTCCAATGCAGTCCCAATTACCTTGGAAGCAGATGGTCCTCAACCCTATGACACTATCGAAACTTCAGAAGTGTCAACAAAAGTAGAGACAGCAGAAAGAGAATTCAAAGCGGAGATTGCAAAAGAAATACATAATGAAAAAAATAAGACTCCCCAGAGAATAGAAAACTCACTTTCTCTGATGAAAGCGCATCCTTATAATCCCGCTTTTAAGGCATTGGTCTTGGCCATTGAAGATATGTACATTTCAGATCACGGAACAAGAAACAAAATACTTTACGAACTTTTCGATGCGTATACAAAAACTGTGTTTCTCCCTTTGAACCTCGAGGATCCAAAACAATCTGTCGCTATCGAAAGACTCGGAAAATTGGCATTGGAAAAAGTTTATCGTCAGCGAGAAGAAAGAGAACAAAAATTGACCGATCTTAAAAAAGCAGCGGAACTAAAGGAAGAAGAGACTCGAAAAGAATGGGAAAGCGAGATTAAAAAACTGATGGAAGATGGGAGATAATGACTATTTCTTCCGTTTATTTTCGTAACAAAACGGAAAAATGGATCTTTTTTTCATTCACTTTTGAGAAGCCATAAGTTCTCTATTTTTTAATAAAATACAAAAACAGCCTCTTGCATCCCGGTTTCAAACCGGTTATGAGAGCGGCTTATGGCTAATTCTAAAGATTACATCTCTCAAATCAAAAAACAGATTTCCGAAATCAGTTCGAGTGATCTTAAAGGTTGGATCGATCAGAAAAGAAATATTAAACTGATCGATGTTCGTGAAAAAGACGAACAAGAACAAGGGGTTATTCCAAACGCCCTTTTAATTCCACGCGGCTTGCTTGAACTGAAAATCGAAGATCAAATTCCCAATAAAGAGCAAGAAGTTGTCCTTTATTGCGCCGGAGGAAACCGATCTGCCTTGGCGGCGAAATCATTGCAAGAACTTGGATATAAAAAGGTTCATTCCTTAATCGGTGGATACGGTGACTGGACAAAAAACAAGCTTCCTACTTATAAAAAGAAATTTTTAAGACCGGATCAACTCGAACGCTACTCCCGACATATTTTGATGCCAGAGGTGGGAGAAGAAGGTCAAATCAAGCTTTTAGAAAGTAAGGTGTTCTTGGTCGGCGCCGGCGGTCTCGGCTCTCCAGCTGCCTATTATCTTGCCGCAGCGGGAATTGGAACGATTGGAATTATCGATCATGACGTCGTCGATCGATCGAATTTACAAAGACAAATCCTTCATAACGAAGAACGGGTAGGTGAACTAAAAGTCGAATCGGCAAAAAAGACTTTAAAAGCATTAAATCCTGATATCAATGTCGTCACTTATAATGAGCAACTCACCAGTGAAAATATTTTTAGAGTGATCAAAGATTACGACATTATTGTGAACGGTTGCGATAATTTTCCGACCCGATATTTGGTCAATGATGCCTGCGTTTTCACGAAAAAACCGTTGGTAGACGGAAGTATCTTCCGATTTGAAGGACAAGTCTCCGTTTATAATCCACCTGCCGGCCCTTGCTACCGTTGCCTCTACCCAGCACCGCCACCTCCCGAAATGGCTCCCTCCTGCCAGGAAGCGGGCGTTTTTGGGGCATTGCCAGGGATTGTAGGAACTGCCCAAGCGGTAGAGGTGATCAAACTCGTTCTTCAAATAGGAGAGCCTTTGATTGGAAAACTCCTCTCTTTTGATGCCTTAAAAATGAAATTTCGTGAGTTAAAAATTAGAAGGGATCCAGCTTGTCCGGTTTGCGGAGAGAATCCAACGATTAAAGAATTGATCGATTATGAAGGATTTTGTGCGTTGTCGTGAATAAGCTATGAGCGTTCAGCTGTCAGCAATCAGCTAAATCCACATTGCTGACAGCTGAGCGCTGACCGCTAAACGCTTTTTTATGGAAAATAAAGAACTGACATTCGAAGTTGCCTTTAAAAAACTCGAAGGGATCATCAAAAAACTCGAAGAGGGAAAACTTTCACTTGATGAATCTCTCAAAATATTTGAAGAAGGGACTTCTCTCGCTCACTTTTGTGAAAATTCACTCCATGAGGCAAATGGGCAGGTCGAAAAACTAATGACCGACCAGGAAGGACTTCGTAAAAAATCTGCTTTTTCAGTGGAAAATTAAACCGTTATGGTCTTTTTTAATTTAAAAGAATATCTGGAGAGTCGACGGATTCTCATTGAAAAAGAATTGGAAAAATTCCTCCCAGATGAAAAGAAGTGGCCAGAAACCCTCCATAAAGCAATGCTTTACAGCATTCGAGCTGGGGGTAAAAGATTAAGACCTATTTTGACTTTAGCCGCCTGTGAAACGATAGGGGCACCTATTGAGCGGGTCATCCCGGTCGCAGTTGCTCTAGAAACTATCCACACCTATTCCCTCATTCATGATGATCTTCCAGCGATGGACGATGACGACCTTCGCCGTGGAAAATCGACCAATCACAAAATTTTCGGAGAAGCGGTTGCAATTCTTGCCGGAGATGCTTTATTAACAGAAGCCTTCTATATAATGACCCATTATAAGCATCCAGAGGTTGACTCTAATATCCTTTTAGAGGTAATCGCTTCCATCGCTGAAGCAGCTGGTTCCAAAGGGATGGCGGGCGGTCAGGTGATTGATTTGGAGAGTGAAAAAAAGAAGATCACTTTAGAAGAACTTGAAAAACTCCATCAGCATAAAACAGGTCGCTTAATCGAAGTTTCGATTGAAGCAGGAGCAAAATTGGCCGGAGGAAATCGAGCCCAGATAGAAGCACTTAGTTTATACGGCAAAAAAATAGGGCTCGCATTTCAAATTGCCGATGACATTTTAGATATTGAAGGGGGAGAGGAAATTGGCAAAGACATCGGATCCGATGTCGCTCATGAAAAAGCAACTTATCCTAGTTTGCTCGGAATTGAATCCTCAAAAAAACTAGCCTCCACCCTGATTGAAGAGGCAATTCAATCACTGAAAATTTTTGGTAATCAAGCAATTTCTCTATGTGAAATTGCCCAATATGTTATAAATAGAAAATTTTAATTATCCGTAAAATATAATCCTGTCCCCGGAGGGGATAAAAACAGTTTGAGAAAGGATCTGTTATGAAATTCCGCACCATTATTTTTAATCTCGCCACCTCCAAGCCGATTGAGATCGTCGATCTTACGAATCAGGCCAAAGAGTTCACCGAGAATTCCGGCCTAAAGAATGGAATCGTGATTGTTTCAACCCAGCACACGACCATGGCAGTTAAAATTAATGAAAATTGCGAGAATTTATTACAGGATATCGAAGCTTACTTCGGAAAAATAGCTCCTGCAAATGATCCTTATCTTCATAACATTTACACTAAAGATGGTAGACCGAATGCCCATAGTCATCTTCTATCCCTCTTACTCAGCTCTCATGAGCTGCTTCCTTTTAGTGATGGAAAACTTACTTTAGGTCAATGGCAGTCGATTTTTGCTATTGAATTAGATGGTCCTCGACCTGAAAGAAAAATCAGCTTTACGCTGATTGGAGAGTAAAAATAACGTCACTCTCATGACAACTTAAGTACTCATGATTCTGCAAAAAAATTAGAGCGATCGATCTGATCGCACCTACAAAAAATGTTATCCCTCCAAGATATCGACAGTTTTTTTATAGATCGATCCAAACTCTCTCTGGAAGATTACGTTCTTCTCAAATACTGTTTTGGAACCGATCTGGATCCTCGCTTAGTAGCTGCATCTCTCTGTTCTGAACAATCGACTGCCCAATGGAAAAGACCTGGAATAGAAGAAGATTTCCGTCCCCTGTTTGGTGCAAAGGTTATTTCCTTAAAAAAAACTCATTCCAACTCCTATGAAATAGAAATTGCTCATCCCCATCGAAATTTTGGCGCGCGTATTCCTAACTTCCTTTCTGCTGCAGCGGGAGAAGGGGCATTTTACTGTCCTGGAATTCAATCGATCAAATGGCTCGATTTTACTTTTCCTAAATCATTGCTGAGCCAATTTGAAGGTCCGCAATTTGGTGTCAGTGGACTCAGAAAAATACTCGGCGTAGAAGATCGCCCTCTTTTTATCGGGGTAGTCAAACCCAATATCGGATTAAATCCAAAAGACTTTGCAGAACTTGCTTATCAAAGCTGGGTCGGAGGACTTGATATTGCAAAAGATGATGAGATGCTTGCCGATACGCTAGACTCTCCCCTGGGACAAAGAGCAAAGCTTGCCTCTGAAGCAAAAAAGAGGGCAGAAAAACAGACCGGTCAAAAAAAAATCTTTCTCTCTAATATCACAGATGAAGTCGATCAAATGCTTTCCCTTTATGATCAAGCGATCGAAAACGGAGCAGAAATGGTGATGATTAATGGGATAATGACAGGAACTTCAGCGATCCGGATGATTCGAAAAAAAAGCGGAGTTCCAATCGTTGGCCATTTCACCGGAGTGGCTACTTTTTCTCGCATTCCTAATTTTGGCATCAGTTCAGTGATTTTCACAAAGCTCCAACGCCTTGCAGGAGCTGATCTGATCATTCTCGCAGGATTTGGTGAAAGAATGCACTCGTCCGACGAAGAGGTATTGGAAAATATCAAGGCCGCTCTTGAACCGATGGGAAATATAAAACCCTCCTTACCTGTCCCTGGAGGAAGTGATTGGGCCGGAACCGTTCCAAAAGTTTATGAAAAAATAAAAAACAAAGACTTTGGGTTTATCACGGGACGGGGGGTTTTTGGTCATCCGGATGGACCTGCTGCCGGAGCAACCAGTCTACACGAGGCTTGGGAGGCAATTCAGAATGGTGTCTCCCTGGAAGAGTTTGCAAAAAATAACCATCCCTCTCTTAAAAAAGCATTGGAAACATTTGGAAAATAGTTTTTGTTTTTTGTAGAGGCGGCCTTAGGAGGCTCGCCTTGAGATTTGGAATCTCGCAAACTTAATTATAATTTCTATAAATATTACCCATAACTCATAACCCATTACTGCCTTTATGCCTCCGATTCGAATCGACAAACTACTCTTTGAAAAAAATCTGGCCCCTTCACGCGAAAGAGCCCAATCGCTGATCATGGCCGGAGTGGTCTATGTCGGAACCAAAAGAGTCGAGAAAGCCTCGGAGCTCTATCCGCTTGATGCCTCAATCCAGATTAAAGGGGAAGATCATCCGTATGTTTCCAGGGGAGGGGTTAAACTCGAAGGGGCACTGAATCATTTTGGGGTAGATCCAAAAGGAAAAAGCTGTCTCGATGTTGGAGCTTCCACGGGGGGATTTACCGACTGTTTGCTTCAGAAAGGGGCAAAAAAAGTTTATGCCCTAGACGTAGGATATGGACAGCTTGCATGGAAATTAAGACAAGACCCGAGGGTCGTTGTCATTGAAAAGAGGAATGCCCGTGAGCTCAAAAAAGGTGATCTCCCGCAAACCATTGATTTAATTGTGATTGACGTCTCCTTTATTTCACTGACAAAAGTAATTTCGGGCCTACTTGAAATCTTTTCTTCCCCTTTTGCCGTTCTAGCCCTCATCAAACCTCAATTTGAAGTCGGCCGAAAAGAGGTTCCCAAAGGAGGGGTCGTTTTAGACCAGAAACTGCATCAACAGGTGATTGAGTCCATTCAAAGTGAAATTAAAAAGCGGAATGGAAATGTGATTGGAGTCACCCCTTCAAAACTGAAGGGAGCCGATGGAAACCAGGAGTATTTTATCCTTTTTGAAAAATAAACTGTTTCCCCCTCTTCCCCTCTTGTTTAAAAATATGTTACTTTAAAAAAAGAGCCTTCATGAACCGCTTTTTAAAAACAAACATACTGATCTGTTCTTTCCTCCTCATCGGCTATGCAGGGGTTGCAGCCAGCAGTACAAAAAAGCCGGATGTTTCTGCGCAAGCCGAAAAAAATGTAAAAAAAGAAAACAGATCGCGCAATGTTGCATCAGAAAAAGTTTCTCCTGGAAATTCTTATTATTATTATCTCCTTTCAAAACTTGATACCTATCAAGGCAACACCGAAGCCTCGTTGGCTCATCTAGATAAGGCGATCAAGCTTGCTCAACCATCCTCTTTTCTCGAAGAGGAGCGGGCAAGACAAAATGTCGAAGCCCATCGGATCGACGAGGCGATCAGCGATGCAAAAAAATCGATTCAACTGAATCCATCGAATTCGGAAGCCCATCTTTTATTAGGGAAACTCTTTTCAGCGCGCAAACAAGCAACCGAGGCGATTCATGAATATCAAGAATCAATTCGTCTCGATCGAAAAAATGAAGAGGCCTACGCTTCTTTGGCGCGCGAATACTTGATGAAACGAGAGATCGATCATGCAGTTGTAATTGTCGAACAGCTTAAAAAGGAAATTCCCGATTCCCTCACTGCTGCCTATTATCTCGGCACCATTTATTCCAGTTTCAAGAAAGATTATCCGAAAGCAATTCAGGCTTTCAAAGATATCATTGAAAATAATCCAGAGGAACTTCGTGCGCTGCAAGCGTTGGGGCAAATCTATCTCGAGCAACGACAAATTCCTGAAGCATTAAAAATTTATCAAACCATTGCAAAGTTGACCCCGGAGGATATTACGACCTCTTTGCGTTTGGGGCTTCTTTATTACGAGCTGAAAGATTACACCTCTGCCTCGGAAACATTCAATCGAATCCTGGTTACCTATCCTAATTCGGACAGGGTTCAATATTATCTCGGAGTGGTTTATCAGACTCAGCAAAAAGAGGATTTGGCTTTAAAAATGTTTACTAGAGTTCCTTCTGATTCTCCTTTTTATAAAGACTCGGTGATTCGAACTGTATTGATTTACCAGGACCGTAATCAAACTGCTGAAGCAATCACTTTGACTGAAAAGGCGATTTTACAAAAAAAAGAGATTCCCGAATTTCATGACGTTTTAGCAACCCTTTATTCTTCCCAAAGAAAATATAAAGAAGGAATTTCAATTCTTGAAAACGCGATCAAGAATTTTCCAAAAGATGATCGTCTCTTTT
>CAZQOW010000001.1:0-90344 GCA_964595045.1 uncultured Pseudomonadota bacterium | reverse complement strand
GAAAAGCGAAAACGTTTCCTCTCGATCGCTTTACGGTCGCTCTTTTCCGAACGGGGGATGAGTTTTATGCGATCAAAGATGCCTGTCCACATGCCGAATATCCTCTCTCCAAAAGTAAGCTGATTTCTCCGCATGTCGTGATGTGCAATTCCCATAATTGGCGTTTTGATATTCGGGATGGAAGGTGCGTGAAGATTGGAAAGTGCGGGCATATCGGGAGAGCACTGCGGGTGAGAACTTTTCCGGTGGAGATTGAAGGGGACGATATCTGGATTTTAGTCGAAAATAGAAAGTAGGGGTGACCTGCTGGGTCACCCTAAAAATATTGGCAATCGCTCAAACGTTAATGACAACTCGGACAATGAGGGCGACCCAGCAGGTCGCCCCTACAAAAACGGGTTATCCTATCGGTTGAAAATTTCCCTTAACATCCCCCCGCTCTTATGCTACCCCGCTTTCCATGCCACAAATCATATTTTCCCAAAAAGGAGAAATCCTTTTTCAGTTTCCGTTGCGTCAAAAAACTACCCGAATTGGTCGAAGTGAAGAGTGTGACATTACTCTTTCTGGCGAATCTATTTCCCGCATTCATCTGATTCTCTACGAATCCGAAAAATCCTATCTGGCAAAAAACGAAGGGAAAACAGGTTTTCGACATAATGGCGAAAGCAAAGAAAATGTTGCTTTGCGGGATGGGGATAAAATCAGTTTTGAAAATTGGGAAATTCTTTTTACTGAAACAGAAGAAGTAAGCTCCAAAGAAGAAGAGACTTATCTCTCAAGAGTTGGATCAGGTGAAACTAAAATTCTTCATTCTTCTCTGATTGGAAAAGAACTACACAGCGAACGATTACAGCTAAAAATTTTAGAACCCCAAAAAGCTCCTCGCCTTTATCCTATTCATCAAGAGGTGACGACGATTGGAAAAAGTCGATCGGCTGATTTAATGATTGCTGATCCTTCCTGCTCCGAGATCCATTGTAAACTGCTCGTTAAACAAAACCGGATTCAAATTCTGGATTTGCTCTCTACTAACGGAGTTTATGTCAATCGAGTAAAAGTGAAAGAGGCTGAGCTCGAAGAAGGTTTTGAAGTGAGATTGGGAGAAACGAAATTTACGCTGGAATTTGTATCCGAAAACAAAAAGATCGCCCCGATTGAAGTCGATTCATTTGGTCCGCTAATCGGGAAATCTCCTGCGATGCGGGAGCTTTATGGATTAATCGAGCAAGTCGCTCCGACCGATGCGACTGTTTGCGTGTTGGGAGAAACCGGTGCAGGAAAAGAGCTAGTAGCAAGGGCATTGCACGATTTTTCTCCCAGACATCTGAAAAGTTTTGTCGCGATCAACTGTGGTGCTATTTCTAAGGAGTTAATCGAAAGTGAACTGTTCGGGCATGAAAAAGGGGCTTTCACCGGCGCACATCAGCAGAGAAAAGGAGTGTTTGAGCAGGCCGATGGAGGGACTTTATTTCTCGATGAAATGGGAGAGCTTCCACTCGATTTGCAATCGGCACTTCTCCGGGTTTTAGAAACCGGAAAACTCCGCCGAGTCGGAGGAAACCAGGAAATCTCCGTTGATGTTCGAATTATTTGCGCCACCCATCGCGATCTTTCAAAACAGGTTCAAGAAGGAAAATTTCGGGAAGATCTTTTTTTTAGGTTGTTTGTTTTTCCAGTTTTTCTTCCTCCACTGCGAGAAAGAAGAGAAGATGTTTTGTTATTAGCAGAACATTTTTTGAAGATGATGACCCCTCCATCCAAGAAAATAGTTTTGAATCCAGAGACTATCCGATATCTCGAATCCCAGGATTGGAAAGGGAATGTAAGAGAGCTGAAAAATAGTATTCAGCGGGCAGTGGTGCTTTCAAGATCAGGAGAAGTAGAGGTGGATCATCTTCGTCTACCGCAATATTCTAAAGTAGCAGTGCAAGATCTTGAGCCAATACTTTCCGTCAATACTCTTCAAGAAATTGAAAAACAGGCAATTCTTAGGGAGCTGAGAGTGCAAGGAGATAATCGTCTTGCAACGGCCAAAGCACTTGGGATTGCAAAATCGACTTTGTATGAAAAATTGAAGCAGTATGGGATTTCGTAGGGATAAAGTGTTTACATTCTTATAGGTATTTTTCCTTACTTCTTAAGTATGTCAAATCATAACTAGTCTTTGCTGTATTAAAGGCCTTTTTCACAAAGGCCTCCTTTGCATTCTTAGCGAAAACCTAATTTTCATTGATGTTTGGAGGTTTTAGAAAACCATAAGAAAACAGAAACCTTTCCTAATTTAGAATGATAAATTAATTCAAATTTCATTGTAATGTCTAGTATTTCGCCCCCCGAATAAACAGGCTAACAGAACGATAATTTTAGGATACGCCCTTATGCTCTTAGAGTATAAGCCATTAGTATACAGGTTTATAAGTATGAATAGACCGATTGTAGCTCTTGATGGAACGGCGGAAGGGTTTCCGTTTGACGCCAATACGTTTGTATTCGTGTACTTGAGACAGACCCACATCCGCTGATTCAGGGAGGGATTGATGTAGCAAACCTAGTTGAACAGGGAGAAATGACGTTGGATAATGATTTTCTCGATCCAAGAAATATTGTTTTGATGTACGGATCAGCCGGAAGAAAGCTACATCAGGATGAAGCTCTGAATGCTGTGACGATAAAAGCCGAGAAGAGATAAAATAAACTGAGAAAATAAATTGTTGTTTCTCAGTTTAGAAATTTAAAGTTGAATATTTGGTTTCTGTTGATTGATCGCTTTCAGCTGACTTTGAACTTTTTCGGCGATTTCTCTAAAACGAATTGCCTGACTACTTTCCCTATTTTCTGCGACGATTGGTTTGCCAAGATCGCTTCCCTCACGGGTTTGCGGATCGAGTGGTAATTCTCCCAAAAACTCTGTTTTGAGTTCTTCTGCTTTTCTTTTTCCTCCACCATGAGAAAAAATATCGGTTTTTTCTGAGCAATGAGGGCATTGAAAATAACTCATATTTTCAATCACGCCTGCGACCGGAATCCCGACCTTTTGAAACATCGCAATCCCCCGAACTACATCGGCGAGCGCCATATCTTGGGGAGTGGTAACAATGACAGCACCGGAAATCGGGATGAGTTGCGAAAGGGAAAGCTGTGCATCACCAGTTCCTGGAGGTAAATCAATCACGAGATAATCTAAATCCCCCCAATTAACATCTTCCAGAAATTGCTGAAGCATTTTATGGATCATCGGGCCTCGCCAAACAACTGCATCGGTTTCGCGCATCATGAAGCCAATTGACATAATTTTAAGATCAAATTTTTCGAGAGGAAGAAGTTTCTTTTTTTCTGGATCGACAGAGGGTTGTTTATCTTTTAATCCAAATAAAGTGGGAATGCTAGGTCCGTAAATGTCGGCATCTAAAATACCGACTTTGTTTCCGAGCTGTTGAAGTGCTAACGCCAAATTGACGGCTACTGTGGATTTGCCGACTCCACCTTTTCCACTTGCGATCGCAATAATATTTTTAACTTTTTCTAAACGCTGAGAACTCATGAAGACAGCTCCTTGGATAATAATTGGATATATGTTTATAAAATGGATTTTAACTAAAAACGTTACATCATATTTAATTTTAATCGAGTCGCTTCGGTCATTTTTTCGGGTGTCCAGGTCGGCTCCCAGACTACTTCGACTTTTGCCTCTTTTACTCCTTCAATGCTTTTAATCTTTGTTTCGACTTCTGGAGGAAGCGAGCCTGCTACCGGACACATTGGTGAAGTTAAGGTCATCTCAATTTTTACCCGATTTTCTGGGTCGATATCGATTTTGTAAATTAATCCCAATTCATAGATGTCGACCGGAATTTCAGGATCGTAGCAGGTTTTCAAGGTTTCGATAATTTTTGATTCAAGAGGATTAACCGCTTTATCCGTATTTTCCAGTTTAGTTTCTATGAAAGAAGTCTCATTTTGCGATTCGATGGGAGTAGGGGAGGGCTCATTTTTATTTTCCATTTCCCACCTCCTCTTTTTCGGTTGAAACAGTTTCCTGTTTTCCTTCAAGCGCTGATTTTAAGGTGTGCCAGGCAAGAGTGGCACATTTGACGCGGGAGGGGAACTCACAGACTCCAGAGAATACTTCTAATTTATCTAATCCTTCAGGGAGGGTTGCATTTGGCTCTCCTGTAAGCATCGTATGAAATTTTTCGAAGAGTTGATTGATTTCATCAATTGTTTTTCCTTTAGTATTTGAAGTCATCATAGAACCAGAAGCTTTGGAGATGGCGCATCCTGATCCTTCAAAGCTGATTTCCTGGATTTTATTTCCTTCGAGTTTCAAGTAAACGGTCAAATGATCTCCGCAAAGAGGATTGTAGCCTTCTGCATGACGATTCGCATTCTCCAGTTTAAAAAAATTCTGGGGATTTTTATTATGATCTAAAATCACTTCTTGATAGAGATCTTTTAAATCTGACATAGGATTCCAATCATCATTCTAAGTTGGGTGACCGAATAGATCGCCCGTTTAGTAAATTATCCAAATAATTTTTTTACTTTTTCAATCCCTTTGACCAAACAATCGACTTCTTCTTTTGTATTGTAAAATGCGAACGAGGCACGACCAGTTGCGGGAACTTGTAAACGCTGCATCAGCGGCATCGCGCAATGATGTCCGGTTCGGATGGCAATTCCTTCCGAATCTAAAATCGTTCCGATATCGTGGGGATGAATATCCTTCAGCACAAACGAAATGACACTCGCTTTTTCTTGGGCAGTACCGAGAATTTTTAAATCTTTGATGGTAGAAAGCGCGTCCGTTGCATATTCCAAAAGTTCCTGTTCATAGGAAGCGATATTCTCCATTCCAACCTCGCTGATGTAATCAATCGCTGCGCCAAGGCCGATAGAACCTGCAATGTTAGGAGTCCCGGCCTCAAACTTGTAAGGTAAAATATTATAGGTTGTTTTCTCAAAGGTAACACTGCTGATCATATCTCCCCCTCCTTGATAAGGGGGCATTTCTTCCAAAAACTTTGCTTTTCCGTAGAGAACACCAATACCGGTCGGGCCGAACATTTTGTGTCCTGAAAAAGCATAGAAGTCACAATCGAGATTCTGAACATCTACCGCAGTATGGGGAGTTGCCTGAGCGCCATCGATTAGCACCGGAATATCGAGTTGATGTGCTTTGGCAATCATCTCTTTGATCGGATTGATTGTTCCTAAGGCATTCGAAATATGTCCAATCGCGACCAGTTTTGTTTTTGGATTTAACAATTTTTCATATTCGCCGATGAGCAGTTCTCCAGCGTCATTGATCGGAATGACTCGCAAAAGAGCTCCCGTGGCTTCACACAACATTTGCCATGGAACGATATTCGAGTGATGTTCAAGGGCAGAGATAATAATCTCATCGCTTGCTTGAATCTTTTTTCTTCCATAAGTTTGGGCGACGAGATTAATTGCTTCGGTGGTTCCACGAACGAAAATAATTTCTTTTGTCTCTTTGGCATTGATAAAATTTTTGATTTTTAATCGGGAAGCTTCATATTTTTCGGTCGCATGTTCACTCAAAAAATGAACGCCGCGATGAATATTGGCATTATCTTCTTCATAATATTGACGAAGCGTATCAATCACGATTTGAGGCTTTTGGCTAGTCGCCGCGTTATCAAGATAAATCAACGGTTTTCCTCGAACCTGTTGTTTGAGAATAGGAAAATCTTTTCTGATTTTTATGAGATCGAATTCTTCTTTTTCTCCCGCGTTGATTTTTAGTAATCTCATGCAGCCTCCTTCGAATTCATCAGAAGCGCGAATAAGGTATCTTTTAATTTGTTTCTCAGATTGCTGATTTTAATCTGCTCGACCAGATCGCTGGCGAATGCATAAGTGAGAAGCTGTTTGGAGTAAGATTCATCAATTCCACGTGAGCGAAGATAGAATAGTTGATTTTCATCAAGCCTTCCGATGGTTGCGCCATGATTACATTTCACGTCGTTGTTATAAATCTCCAGAAGCGGTTTTGTGTTAATAATTGCTTCTTTTGAGAGAAGAAGATTTTTGTTCATCTGCCTTGCGACCGTTTTACTGGCGTTAGGTCGGACAATAATTTTTCCATTAAAAACAGATTCTGCTTGCTGGTCCAAAATTCCTTTATAAAATTCAGTACTGCTGCAATGAGGTTTGAGATGATCAATCGTTGTTTGTGTATCAATGTGCTGTGAATTTTTCCCCAAATAAAGTCCGTTTAGAAGACATTCGCTTCCTTCAGCATTTAAGGTCGTTGTTAAATCATTTCGAACTAGCTTTCCACCCAACGAAATGGAGTGAGAATTGAATTTTGATTTTGCTTCCTGATGCACATGAAGATTTGAGATATGAAACGCCGCTTCGCTTTCTCGTTGAATTTTATAATGCGAAAGCGTTGCTTTTTCTTTCAGCACGATTTCGGTTACTGCATTCGTAAAATAAAGATGAGAGTTCAAACTGGCATAGTTTTCGATAATTGAAACTTCGCTTCCTTCTTCTATGACAATCAAGTTTCTTGGATGAGAAAAAATCGGTTCTTGCGACGAGTTGGTTAAAAAAACAAGTTCGATCGAATTCCGTATCAAATTATTTTTTGGAATATAAAGAAAAGCCCCTTCTCGGAGAAAAGAGCTGTTCAAAGCGACGAATGGTTGTTGGTTGAAATCGGTAGATTTTGAAAGGTATGGCTCAACCAGTTCTGGTGTTGTTTTCAGCGCTTCTTCTAAACTTCCAATCTTGACATCTTTCGGTAAATACTGAACGGAAGAGAGGTGAGGGGCAAAGAAACCGTTCACAAAAGTCAGTCGGGCGTTGTTTTTATTTTCAAAAATAAAATTTTCTAATTGAAATTTAGTTGAAGAAGATAAATCAGAGTTGAAATCAGCCAATTTGAAAGCGGTTTCTTTCAAAGGTTTCAAACTAGTATATTTCCAATTTTCATTTTGAGTAGTTGGAAATCCGATTTTGCCAAATTGACTCCAGGCATTTTGTCTCAATAGTTTTAACCAGCTAGGCTCATTGGTCGAAAAGTTTTTCTCAAATTGTGCAAAAAGTATATTGTTCATAATCTTAAACGGCTCCTCTCGCTTCTTTATCAATCCAGCCGTATCCTTTTTTCTCGAGCTCTTTGGCGAGTTCTTTGTCGCCTGATTTGATCATTTGACCGTTCGCTAGCACATGCACAAAATCAGGCTGAATATAGTCGAGCAGGCGTTGGTAGTGGGTAACAATAATCATCGCCTGCTCTGGACTTCTCAGTTTATTCACTCCATCGGCAACAATTTTTAAAGAATCAATATCGAGCCCTGAATCGGTTTCATCCAAAATCGCAAGCTTTGGTTCTAGAATCGCCATCTGTAAAATTTCGTTTCGTTTTTTCTCTCCTCCTGAAAAACCTTCGTTCATCGAGCGATTTAAAAAGTTTGCTTCCATTTTTAAATCTCCCATTTTTTCTCTTACTAGTTTTAAGAAATCAATTGCATCCACCTCTGGGAGTCCTCGATGTTTCCGAACGCTGTTGAGGGCGGTTTTCAAGAAATGGGCATTGCTCACTCCGGGGATTTCGATTGGATATTGAAAGCCTAAAAAAACACCTTCTCTGGCTCTCTGTTCTGGAGAAAGATCAAAAAGATTTTTTCCCTCAAAAAGAATTTCCCCCCGAACAATCGTATAATTCTCTTTTCCGGCAATGACCTGAGCCAAAGTACTCTTACCAGAACCATTTGGACCCATGATCGCATGAATTTCACCCGGATTCACCGTTAGGTTGATTCCATGCAAAATTTGGAAGTCGTTCATATTGACGTATAAATTTTTAATTTCGAGCATATTTAACTCCAAAAAACGTTACGGGTGATGAGTTATGAGTGATGAGTTTTTTTTCGTAACCCATTACCCATAACCTATGACAGTTTTTAACCAACGCTACCTTCTAAACTCACTTCCAACAGTTTTTGTGCTTCAACGGCAAACTCCATCGGTAATTCTTTAAAAACCTGTTTGCAAAATCCATTCACGATCATGTTGACCGCATCTTCATTGGAGATCCCTCTCTGCTTACAGTAGAAAAGTTGATCTTCTCCAATTTTTGAAGTCGATGCTTCATGCTCCAATTGAGAAGAGTTATTTTTCACTTCGATGTACGGAAAGGTATGCGCGCCACAAGTATCCCCCATCAGCAGAGAATCACATTGGGAATAATTTCTAGCCCCTTCCGCATTTTTCATGATTTTCACTAACCCGCGATAAGAGTTCTGGCCATGTCCGGCGGAAATTCCTTTTGAAACGATCGTGCTTTTTGTGTTTTTTCCGATATGGATCATTTTGGTTCCGGTATCGGCTTGCTGATAATTATTGGTGACGGCGACTGAGTAAAATTCTCCGACTGAATTGTCTCCTTGTAAAATACAGCTTGGGTATTTCCAGGTAATCGCAGAGCCGGTTTCTACTTGAGTCCACGAAATCTTCGAATTTTTTCCTGCGCATTTTCCCCGTTTGGTGACGAAATTATAAATTCCACCTTTTCCCTCTTTATCTCCGGGATACCAATTTTGAACGGTGGAGTATTTGATCTGAGCGTTATCGAGTGCAACCAATTCAACGACCGCTGCGTGCAACTGATTCTCATCGCGCATCGGAGCGGTGCAACCTTCGAGATAGCTGACGTAACTTGATTCTTCGGCAATGATGAGGGTTCTTTCGAATTGACCGGTGTTGGCGGCGTTGATTCGGAAGTAAGTCGAAAGCTCCATCGGAGAACGAACTCCTTTGGGAATGTAGCAAAACGAACCATCAGTAAAAACTGCTGCATTCAAAGTGGCAAAGTAGTTATCCGTATAAGGAACCACCGATCCTAAATATTTTTTGACAAGATCTGGATGGTTTTGAACCGCTTCAGAGAAAGAGCAGAAAATAATTCCGAGCTCAGAGAGTTTTTTCTTGAAAGTAGTTGCAACTGAAACGCTATCAAACACCGCGTCAATTGCAATGCCACTCAGTCTTTCCTGTTCAGCGAGAGAAATTCCGAGTTTGTTAAACGTTTTCAAAACTTCAGGATCGACTTCATCCAAACTTTTTGGCCCATCCTTTTTTGGCTTTGGAGCGGAATAGTAAACAATCTTTTGATAATCAATTTTCGGATAATGCACATGCGCCCAGGTAGGCTCTTTCATGGTGAGCCAATGACGATACGCCTTGAGCCGCCATTCGAGCATAAATTCCGGCTCATTCTTTTTGCGGGAAATAATTTGAATAATCTCTTCGCTTAAGCCGGCAGGAATTGATTCTGCTTCAACGTCGGTGACAAATCCGTATTTGTAATCTTGATCAGTAAAATTTTCGATGGTTTGATTGGCAGTTTTCATGATGGCTCCTTGCCTCTTCCCCAGTTCTTATCCACTACCGGAAGCGGAGAGTGTGGGGGATTACTATTTGAAAGATCTGCGACGGTGGTTTCAGCAAGCAGATGATAAATTTTGTGATTCAGTTCATAGAGCGGACTTTTAATGGTGCAGTCATTCCATTGTGGACAGGTAATTTTCTCATTTTTAAAACAGTCAGCGACCGCGAAAGAGCCGTCAAACACCTCGACGATGTCCATGACGCTGATATCGGACGGTTTTTTTACCAAAATATATCCGCCGTTTGTTCCTTGAACTGATTTGATCACCCCTTTACTGGCAAGCTGTTGCATAATCTTGGCGAGCAGAGAATATGGAATATTATACGTTTCCGCCACTTCACGGGTGCTAGTAATGTTTTCTTCTCCCGCTCTTTTCAAGTTCATATGCTCAATTGCGAGTAGGGCATATTCAGTTTTTCGGTTAAAGAAAATCATTTTATCTCTCTTTAAGTCTTACTTGTTTCTTAAAGAACTTTTAATAAAGCACAATATTTTCAATAAGTTATATTTTAATTTGTTTTGAACCTCTCTAATATAAGACTAGATTAGTCCTATATTGAAGTCAAGTGGGGTATAAGATAATTTTTGTAGGGATGTCAAGCGATTAGAGTAGAGGGGAGTGAGTCAGAATCTATCACTAAAAAATCCCGCTCCTTCGAGGGGAGAGGGGATTTCTAGACGAAATCAACTGTCAGATTTTGTAGAACTAGGGAGCTCGATACCGATTCGGTCCGACCCATTCATCCCACGAATGGTCATAGCCGTCATATTGGATTCTCAATCGGTTGCCGCTGACGTTTAGAACGTGAGCCGGCCACCATTTGCCGCCCCAGCGTACTTGGACGCTACTTCCAATTCCATAAGCAGAGGGGGAGGGAACATAAGTGCTTGGGTTGACCGGATTTTGTGCACTGCTCGTGATTCGAATTCGATCAGAACCGACCCATTCATTCCATGAATTTCCCCAGCCAGTATAGTGTATTAAGCAACGATCTCTAGAATCATTGACCCCGATGACGCTTGCTTTCCACCAACGGTTTCCCCAATGAACCTCGGCACGATCACCGACTCCGCAAAGTGGGCTCGCGTAGAGTGCCTCAAATGAGAAAGCGGCTGTGATAATTCCGAATAGAAATAGAAAAACTCTTATTTTTTTCATCGTTTTCTCTCCTCTATTTTTCGCATCCTTACTTTTAATTTTACTTCAGGGAGAGAGTTTTCTCTATTCAAAGAGAGTGCAAATTTAGAATAAAATTTATATTTTTTTTAACAAAAGGCAAAAAGTGTTACAAAGAGGCTGTATTGACTTTACGAGAATAGATGTATTAATTTTAGATAAGAGACTTAATCGGTCTTATATATGCTCAAACTTCCGATTTACCTTGATAATCATGCAACCACTCCTCTTGATCCGCGAGCTTTGGAGGCGATGATTCCCTATTTAACTACGAAGTTTGGCAATGCAGCTAGTAAACAACATCTGTTTGGATTGGAAGCGGAAGTTGCCGTTGAAAAAGCTCGAAAGCAGATCGCGACCTTGATTCGTTCAAAACCGGAAGAAATTATTTTTACCAGTGGCGCGACTGAATCAAATAATCTTGCAATTTTAGGGGTTGCCCGAGCTAACCGATTGAAGGGAAATCATTTAATTACCTGTGCAACCGAGCATAAGGCTGTTCTGGATGTTTTTCGAGCTCTAGAGAAAGAGGGATTTCGAGTTACTTTTTTACCGGTTAATTCGCGAGGGGAAATTTCCCTGGAGAACTTAGAAAATGTGATTGAAGATGAAACGATTTTGGTTTCTTTGATGATCGCGAATAATGAGATCGGCACGATTCATCCGATTCAAAAAATTGGAGAAATCACTCGTCGCAAAAATGTTCTTCTCCATGTCGATGCGGCTCAAGGAGCAGGAAAAGTTTTGATCGATGTAGAAGAGATGAAGATTGATCTTCTTTCACTTTCCGGACATAAAATTTATGGTCCTAAAGGAATCGGTGCACTCTATCTGAGAAGCCAAAATCCAAAAGTTCAAATCGCTCCTATCTTATTCGGAGGAGGGCATGAGAAAGGAATCAGGTCGGGAACGTTAAATGTCCCTGGAGTCGTAGGAATGGGACTTGCCTTTGAAATTGCGAAGAATGAAATAGAAGCTGAAAATGAGAGAGTTGTTTTTTTAAGAGATCGCTTGTCGAAGTTTTTGTTTGATCATCTCGATGAAATTTATTTGAACGGTCATCCAACTCATCGATTGTCGAATAATTTGAATGTCAGTTTTCGATCGGTTCCGGCGGAGCTTCTGATGATGGAAGTCAAAGAGGTTGCGCTCTCTTCTGGAGCAGCCTGTGCATCGGCGACTCGCGAGGCATCGCATGTGTTGAAAGCAATCGGGGTTGAGGAAGATTTGGCAAAAGGCTCGATCCGATTTGGTCTTGGAAGGTTTACCACGGAAGAAGAAATTGATTACGCGGGAAAAAGAGTGGTAGAAGCGGTAAAGAAGCTAAGAGCAAAATCACCAGAGTATCAAATGAGGCAAGTGATTGGAAGATAACTTCCAAATTCTTTAAATAAAAAGGGGTTTAATATGATTACTTTAACTGAAACAGCCATCAAGCAGGTCAAAACTCTTCTTGAACAGCAAAAGCAAGATGGGTACGGTTTGCGTGTCGGAATTGCGGGAGGGGGTTGCGCAGGTCTCTCTTATAAATTTTCTTTTGAAGAAAAGCCCCAAGAAAAAGATAAAGTGATTGAACAAGATGGAGTAAAAGTTTTTATCGATTCAAAAAGTTATTTGTATCTGAACGGAATGCAAATCGATTATCATTCGGATCTGATGAGTTCGGGGTTTGTCTTCAATAACCCGAATGCAAAAAGTGCCTGTGGATGTGGAACTAGTTTTTCAGTCTAAATTTTTCTTTTGACTAAACGGTTTCAATTCTTTTACTGTCGCTCCCCATGCGAATCCTTTCAATAATTGTTCTGACTTTTTTTTTAATGACTGGTTGTGGAAGTATGCAGAGTCCGATGCAAACGGCAGCGAGTTATCATTCGAACAGCTCTTCATCTTCTTCTAATTATGCCAATGCGACCGATAGCATGGATCCTGAACCAAAAAGTGATAAGGTAGGAATTGCTCTCTTGGCTACTTTGGGCGGGTTGTTGGCGATTGCGGGAATTGTGGTTCCACTGGTTTTAATAAAATAAAAGTCGTCAATATTTTGTGGTAGGGGCGCACGGCCGTGCGCCCCTATACGAGAAGAGAATAATGATTTTCTGACGATTGAATTTTTCCCTGTTTGCTTAATCTCTCCAAATGTTTCTCAATCATCTGTCGTTCGAAACAGGCTTTAAGCGGATCCCCCAACTGAGAAGATTTGAAAATAATTCCGATCTGGGAGAGCTCTTCCAGATTTTTAGAACCGCTTTGCAAAGTTTCTAAAATTTTTTCATCCCGTTTATTGAAGGCATTTTCAAATCGTTCGATTTTATCCAAAAACTTTTCCGGTTCGTAAATTCTTTCTCCATGCGAAGTAATATAATAATCGGCTTTGATATTTTTGATTCGCTTGATGGAAGTCAGAAATTGATCAATGTCGGAAGAGAGATTGGCATACCATGGCCCAGTTGGCGTAAGATCGATATCCGAGATGTAAAGGATTCCGAGATTTTTAAAATGAAGCCCAATGTGGCCCGGAGTATGCCCTGGGATATGAATCACTTCAACCTCGATTCCACTGACCGGTAAGAGTTCACTATCTTTGACAGTTTGATGGATAATCTGTTGTTGAATTTCAAGTGATGAAAAAATTCCTTTTAACCACATAACATACGAAGAATCTTGGTTCGTATCGGCATATCGAAGATAATTATCGAATGAGAGAATCGCCGGTTTGTCAAGTTCATGACAGATAAACTGGGCATGTCGCATGAAGAGATGATTCAGAGAGCGATGGTCAATATGATAATGAGTATTTAAAACGGTTCTCACTTTATTTTGCGAGGCAATTTTTTCGAAATAACTAAAGTTGGCAGAGGGATCAACCACCAAAACTTCCGGCTCATGAATCACAATAGAATTCGAAAAGAAAAATTCTTTGGCATTTTTTGCCCAGACAAATTCTACAGGGCCGATCATTAGCCCATTTTCTGTTTCTTCAATTGGAAAAGGCATAGTTTGCGCAAGCTACAGCGTTATCCCTTCAAGTTCCAGTAGTTTTTTCTTGAAGGATAACCCGCCAGAATATCCTCCCAATTTTCCATTTGAGTTTATGACACGATGACAAGGGATCACAATTGGGATCTGGTTTTTGCCATTGGCACCTCCAACCGCACGGACTGCCTGGGGATTTCCGATTTTTTTGGCTAACCAGGCGTAACTTCGGGTTTCACCGTAGGGGATGGTCTGTAAAGCTTTCCAGACTTTTTGCTCAAATTCGGTCCCTGAAAAAAAATGAAGAGGATAGTTGAACTCTTTCGATTTTCCTGAAAAATATTGATCGAGCTCTTTTTTAAGTTTGAGCGGAAGTTTTTCAATTTCCTCAAATTCACTGAAAAAACGATTAAGTTTTTTGATGTTGGAAATATCTTTTGAGATGAGACAGAGTTCATTTTGATAAAGCCCAATCCATAATAGTCCTAGTGGGGAGAGATATTTGCCATATTGAATCTCTTTTGATAAAGAGGATTGCCTATTTTTCTGGATATTTTTATTCACTTTTTTTGAATTCATCGTTAACCTTGGCCTTTGTGTGATTTTTAAACATTTCCGTCTGTTAGAAAGCGATCATGGTTGATATTAAAAAAGTTCAAACCCCTCCGATCACCCGCGGGCTCGAAATCCCTGACGAGAAGATCGAAGAGCGCCCGTCGGAAACATGGGAGTTTCGTCGAGGCTCTCTCACTTTCAATTTCATGGATGGCAAAATTTTGATGAATCAGCAAGATTTATCGAAACTGATCTCCGAAAATCTCAAGAATCTGGGAACTGCTTACTGGACACAAGTTGCCCGCCGAATCGAAGAGTATCGCCAGTGGGTTCTTCGCCATATCAACGATCCAGAACAGCTCGCTGCCTTTGCAGCGATGGTCTACGCGCTTCTCAACAAAATCGAGGGGAGAGTCAAAAAGAAATACGATGAAACAATTGATGGAGTCGCCTTTTATCTTGAAAGTGGTCAACTGCTTTTGAACGGAATCAACGTGAGTGCTTTTGTTCAAATGGCAGGAAAACATCCGACCAAAAAAGCGAAAGTGTTTTTGAAAGGATTAAAAAACCGGCTTTCGTTGATGCTTTCGAATCGTTTTGGAAATCCGAATTATGAAAGAATTCGCTCAGTCGTCGAAGAGTTATCCTCTGCGATTGATAAAGAGCTTGCCAAACCGGCGAATGATATTATTTATTTGCCGCCTAAAAGTAATCATGAATTGTAAATGTAACTCATAATATTTTTTTCACGAAGAGTCGCCTTCCTCTTCCTTTAAATGACTTTCTTCAAGCGTCCTCTGCTCTTCCCATTGATTGGGCTTATCCTGGGGATCTGTTTAGTCTCATATTATTCCTTCAATCTATTGATCTCAGTGGTTTGCTTTTTATTGCTTCTTTGCAGCACTCTGTTTTTTAACCGTCACTCTTCTATTCCTGGAATTCAGCTCTCCTCGATTCTTCTTTTTATCCTTGTGGGATGGGGAATTGCCTCTTTTTCCATTTCAAAAGTTGAGAAAAATTATTCTCTCTTTGAATGGGAGAGCGAGCAAAAAAGTTATCTGATCGGAAAGGTAGATGCTCCGTGTGAAAAGAAACAGGAATCTACAGAACTTGTTCTGAATTTATTGGCGATACGGCGACAGGAAAAAACCGAGAAACCTTTTGGTCGTCTTCTTTTAAAGATCGGGAAAGGGGATTGCCGTTTTCAGGAAGGGGATATTGTGCAAACCTTTACCCAAATCAAACAGCCTGATCGCTTTCGAAATTTTGGTTCTTTTGATTATTCTTTTTATTTGTTGAGTAAAAATATCAATTTTACTGCCTATGTTGAAAACGAATATTTTATTGTAAAGCTGGGAGAAGAGAAAAACTTCTTTCAAATGTTCATTCTTTCTCTTCGGGAAAAAGCTGAGAAAAATATCGGAAGTTTACCCGACCTCCATCAGCGACAAGTATTGCTGGCACTTCTTTTGGGAAACAAAAGTGAGATATCTCCGGAAATAGAGAGGGTTTTTAGACAGACAGGAACTACTCATTTGTTAGTTGTTTCCGGGTTTCATCTTACAATGATTGCCGGTTTTTTTTATTTTTTTATCCGATTTACTTTTTCTCTCTATCCCTCTTTATTGCTGAAATTTCCTGTCAGAAAAATTGCCATTTTATTCTCTTTCTTTTTTGTTGCGATTTACGCTGCGCTAGTTGGATTTTCTTCTTCGGTTTTGAGATCTTTTTTATCAACTTTCATCGCTTTTTTTTTATTGCTTTTGATGCGATCGAAAGATCTTTTGAGCGTTTTGATTTTAGCGATTTTCTTAATCCTTTTGATTTGGCCGCTTTTATTATTTGATATTTCTTTCCAACTCTCTGCTCTTTCAGTTTTTTCGATTATTTTTTTAGTCCCAAAATGGGAACTGTTTTTATTTGATCGATACCCACAAATACTTTCAAGATATTTTGTCCGTTTTTTTATCCAAATTATTTTAAGTTCTCTGGCAGTTCAGATTGCTCTTTTTCCAATTCTTGTTTCTCAATTTCATCAATTTAGCTGGATGAGTCTGATTGCCAATCTTGTTTTAGTTCCTCTTTTTACTTTTTTTTTGATGCCGATCGGTTTTTTGGGAATAATCTTTTCTTTTTTTCAGTTTTCATTTGCAACTTTTCTTTTTAAGTTCGCCAGTTTTTTTCTTTCCCCATGTTTGTTTTTCCTGAAATGGCTTTCTGCTCTTTCTTTCGGGCATTCCTATTTTACGAATTTTTATCCGATGCAATTTTTTCTTTATTATTTTCTGATCTTTGTCTGGTTTTTTCCGTTTTTATTTCATCAACGTTTAAAAATTTTTATTATTCTTTTTCTTATTAATTCTTTCAGTTGGGTTTGCTTCCCTTTTTCTCATTATTTGGATGACACACTTCAAATCAGATTTTTTGATGTAGGACAGGGAGATTCGATGCTGATTCAACTTCCACACGGAAAAAATATTCTGGTTGATGCAGGAGGTTTTGCCCAAAGTAGTTTTGATTCCGGAGAGCAGATTATTTTACCAGCTCTGTTTTCAAGGAAGATCTCTTCACTCGATTATATTGTGATCACTCATCCACATCCGGATCATTATGGTGGGGTAAAATCACTTCTAGAACCTTTTCATCCCAAAGAAATTTGGTGGAATGGGGAAGAAAGCGATGCTGGTTCCTACAAAGAATTAGTCGAGGAAGCGTCACGCTTAAACATTCCATTCAAAAAACTTGACCAATCCCAACCTCAGTTTGAGATTGAAGGGGTTCATTTTAAAGTTCTTTATCCAATCCCAAATCTTTTTTCAGCCAATCCTTTAAATGGGGGGAAAGTGAATAATCATTCACTAGTTTTGAAATTAGAATATAAAAAATTACGTCTGCTTTTGGCAGGAGATATCCAGAAAGAAACAGAGCAGATTTTAATAAAAACAGGCAAACTCGATTCTGTCGATATTCTCAAGGTGCCTCATCATGGAAGTAATACTTCGAGCCAATTCCCTTTTCTCTGTCAATTAAAACCCCAAGTTGGATTGATGGGGATAGGGAGGAAAAACTGGTTTAAGTTTCCTCATTCCGAAGTAGTTCATCGTTATAAAATAATGAGAAGTGAACTTTTTAGAACAGATATAGACGGAGAAATCGATCTGAAATGGAATGGAGAAAAATTATCGATTCACACTTTTATGGGGAAACAGCAGGAGCTGCATCTAAAATCTCCCACCCTTGCTGACGCCAGCCTAACGGGCGTTTGTAAAGAAAGTTCATCTGCATTTTGAATTGGGTGCCGTCGTCTAATCCAACGACTGCTTCAGCTGTTGCAAAATATTTTTGCATTTCTTCTAGATTGACGATGTCGACTTTGGCGACATGGTGTCCTGATAAAATAGTGTTTGGATATTTTTTCGCATATTTGTTCAGATGTTTTTTAATAATCGATTGGGCGGTGTTTGTTGACGGGAGACGTCCAGTGCAAGCAGTGACACTGAGTAGGAATAACATTAAAAAAATAGTTTTTTTCATAGTTTGCTTTCTTTAAAGGCTTGTCTATTCAACAAATAAAGCTGAAAGTTCATATCCCATCTTCCCATTCTATGGCAAGAGATCTCATGAGAAAGAATTGATTTGAGAGTTTTTAACTTTCCTTATTTTTAAAACCTAAAATTGAACAGAGCTTGTCCTGGTGAAAGATATCTTTTGAAAAAGAGAAGTGGTGAAGTTTTTAAACTGCTCTTCACCACTCGTAGGGGGGTAAACGAAGTTTTTAATTATTCTTCTGGTATTGAACTTTACAGGGAATCTCAGGAGCGTTTCCTCCATTGAGATCACAATCTAAATCAATCAAATTGTCATGATGAGTGCCATCGCAGACGATTCGATTGCTTCCGGTCGTAGGAATTGAAATAAAAAGCGCACCGCTGGATCCTACGGTTCCACTCCAAGGTTTCATGGAATTTATGGGGGTAGAAGTCGCAGAAAAATTGTACCCATCTTGCTCAATTTTGATTTGATTGGAAAGGGATCCGGCACATTGGGTGGTAGTTAGAGTGTAAATACCGGTAATATCAGGGGCTGGCGCGTTGAGTGCTCCCCCGCAAGAGGTGAGAAAGATAAGCCCTAATCCGATAAGTGTAGAAAAAATGATTGTTCTTTGCATGAATAATTCTCCTTTATTTGGAGAACCAACGCGGTTTTCCAGAAATAGTTCTAAAAAAAATATTTTTTCATCAGTCTCCCAAGGCAGATCCCTCGCCTCTTGGATCGATTCCGTTACTAATTTTCCGGGCTGATGAAAATGTCATGAAGTCCAATGTTTAGTTCAACCCGTTTCACCTCGTGTACCATTTCTTAGAGTGTCGGTTTCAAGGTACAAGAAGGCTGTTTTTTTCCAACTCGGTAGAGCCATTCGTGTTCGAATAATTGGGTGCTTCAATTGCTTTCTAAAGGTTTTATTTTCTATCACAGGAGGGGGGAGAGTTTTGCAATATAGTTAATGATCTGAGCCACCAGGGGGAGCCTAAAAACAGTTTGAGACGATTTGATAATCGAAAATCATGAAAAGGAATTAAGAAGCTGATAATCCTCATTAATTTTTTTTAGAAATGAAAAATCTTCTAATCAATTATTAATATTTAAATAAAAATTAAAAAAATTAGCAACTATCTCTAATAGATTTCGAGGACGACTATAACGGGGTTTTTTGAGAGGGAATTTTTAATGAAAGTTATTCCTATAAGGAGGGTGTTATGAGGTTTTTTAAAACTTTTTTTGTGAAGGGGTTCAGCCTCTTAGTTCTTTTGGTGATAATATCGAACACTAGCCAGGCTCAACCTAATCTTTATTTTTCTCTGAATGATTTTTTTAGAAAAATAAATTCGGCACTTTATCCATCAAAATTTTTTAATCGTCAAACCAATTCCCTTTCGGAGAGCGGTTCTGCCATAGGAGTGCGAAGAAGTCCGTTTGTTATCAATTCGAAAACATCAAATCTTGAAAATGTGAAAGTTCAGTCGACTCATCCTGATATTGCTTATGATCCCGACAATCAAAGATATTTGGTTGTGTGGGAAAAGAAAAATGATGATGGATCTTCTAATATTCTAGGTCAATTTAGAGATAAAGCGGGTAATTCTCTTAACTATCCCGTGCTTATTAGCACACCACGTACCAAGCGCGGTTGCTTTTATGAAACTTTCGATTCAGATAATTCGGCAATTACGACTCCAAAAAATTGTCCTAACGCTTCCAATCCTGCTGTTGCTTACAATAAAGGTTCGGATGGAAAAGGGCGTTTTTTAGTGGTTTGGGAATTAAAAGGAATTGCAGATTTTGCAAAAAACTCAGATGGATCTAGTAATTCTGAAGGAAGAAAATTCAGCAATATCATCGTAAAGATGTTAAACGCCAATGATTTAACCCCGGCAGCTCATCCAGATGATAAAGGGAGTGGTGGGACAGGAACTGATTTTGTTTGGGAAGAGGGGATTTTGATTTCAGGTATCTGGATTGTTTCAAACAATCCAGCTCATCCTGCTACGAATGATAGTGAAATTCAGGCATGGGAACAGTCTGGTAAGCCAGATGTTGCTCCTTCGAGTTCCAATGGTTTTTTGGTGACGTGGCAAACCAATAAAGGTTTTATCGGTTGTGATGATCCCGCTCGACGAGATTCTACTTCTGTATATGCCCGCTATATTCAACCGGAGTTTTCTCCAACCAATCGCGCGTTAAACAAATCGTCATTTCCAGTTTATAGTGATCCTACAGCGGCACTCAAAGCGTCTGATACCGGTGCTTGCTTTGCTCTCCCCAACGTTTTTAGAGCTCAAAAACCACGCATTGCATATAACAGTATGAATAAAGGGACCGGTTCAAGTGATTTTGTGATCGCCTATGAATTTGCCAGAGCTGCATCTCCAAGTCGCGGAGATATTGGGGCACAGAGAATTTCGTTGAATACATCAAATGATGGACTAGTTAAAAATCCCACCTTTACTGAATATGTTGTGAAAGGTGGAGACGGAGGTTTTCTGGAAAATCCTGATATTATTTCTTATCTTGATCATGTGGTTCTTGCCTACGATGACCAGCATAATATCTCTTTGAAATCGATTGGTCTTGATTTGATAGAATTAGCCTCAGTAAATTTAGCATTGGGAGGAAATGAAGGAAAAGTCGAACCACGTTTATCAAGTGGTTTTGGAATTTCCGGAAATTCGGCTGCCGGTGCTTCAGACACCATTGCTCTTTCGTTTATTAATCAAAATAATTTCTCAGCGGTTCTTTTGGATGGAATGTTGAATGTGCTCAAAGGACCTGTGAGCATTTCGACGACGGCTCAAAACAGTCGTCTTGCAGAGCTTGCCAGCGATTTTTCGAATTTCGTTGTTACTTGGGCAGGGACTGCGAATGGAGTCGAAACAGTTCAAGCCTATAAGTTTCTTTCTTCGGCTAAAAATAACAGTCCACTCACCCCTGAATTAGCCGCGTCACCTGCAAATGGGGTAACATGGGCTCCGACAAGACTATATCTACATTGGAATCCTGCGAACGATCCTGATGGGGATAAAATAGCTTACGAAGTTTACTTCTCGGAGGTTTCGAGTGACCCAAAAGTATTTCCTCAAGCTGCACTTTATAGAAGTGATGTGAAAGATTCGAAATTCGTTATCCAAAACTCCACCGATGGTAACGCTGCATTCGCTCCGAATATGGGGACTACAGCTCTTTATTTGCAACCAAATAAATCGTATGCGTGGAGAATTTGTTCGAAAGATGCTCAGGGAGCTGTTTCAATTTGCACTGAACCCAGTAGGTTTAATACAGATGATAGTATTGTTGGGTGGTGGAGATTCGATTCGGACCCAAATATTCTTTGTCCAGCTGGTTTAGGTAAGCCCACTGCACCTGGAGGAATGCCAGGAAATGGGGTTTGCGACTACTCGGGTAATGGAAATCATGGAATGTTGCATGGAGGAATCTCTTGGTTACCACCTATGACTGGCATTTTAGGAAGGTTGTTCCAATTTGATGGAATAAGCGGTTATTCGCTAATGCCAGATAGTTCCACCCTCGATGGTATGAATAAATTAACTATTGAAGCTTGGGTGAAGACTACTGCAATTTCAACAAATAAATCTATTTTATCAAAGCTTGGAATGGTTGATTCTTCCTATTGGATGAGAGTTAGAGTTAATGGCCCTGGTCTTGTAGTTGGTTTTTCGACTAAAACATTGGTGGTAGCTGAGTCAGAATCCAATACATTGATAAATGATGGAAAGTGGCATCATATTGTTGGCGTGTATGATGGAAAGCTGCAAAAATTATATGTTGATAAAGTCATGGAGTCATCAACACCACAGAGTGGTGTAATATCTAACAATTCCGTGGATGTTTGTATTGGTGCTTACTGTGACAAAGGAGCCGCGTTTAATGGTTTTTTTGAAGGTTTAATTGATGAAACTATTATTTATTCAGCGGATCTTTCAGAGCAGTCAATCACTAATAAGAACTGCGCAGATCAAGCCCTTGTTGGAATTACCCCTCTACCTAGGTATTGTAATTTGTAGTGCAAGTATCTGGAGAGTAGGGAAAATCTTTTTAGACCCGCTATTTTTACTAGCGGGTCTTTTAATTTATTGCAGTGCTAAAAAAAGACTGGCAGTTTGCAGCAAACATAATGTGAGTTAGTGCGGACCAAAATTACTGAGAAGACTATTTAACCAGCCCATCCTTCTGATGGTTCGTAGTCCTCAAGTTCCTCAGTGTTTTGGAAAGAGGTTGTTTCAATTGCAATAATATCCAAAGAAATCTTTTTAATTGGGAGATCGCTATTTAGAATTTTTCTTAATTCTTCAATTCTACCAGCAGGTATTTTCTTAAAAGTAATCCAAATTTCTGAAAAATTAATATTTTTAGGATTATATTTTCCTTTCGATAGCCATAATAAATCTCCCAAAATTTTAACTCCTGATACAGTTCGTCCTTGCTTACTTAAGTCGTCATCTAAAAAACCGATCGGTTTCCACGAGCTAAATTTTTCATTTTTTTTGATTTCGCTAACCAACAGTTTGCCGCCAGCGCCTGCTCCATATAGTAATATTTTTTTTGGACGTTTTGATAAGCCATGAGTGCTGACAAAAGTATCAAAAAATCGAAAGGAAAGACGGCTTCCAACGACGGAAAAAAATAGAAGTAAAGAAAAGGTGATATAAACTTCCCAAGGAACTGAAGAATGAAAAATAAACAGATTAATTAAAAGGAGCATGAAAAAAGAAACAGAGATAGCTTTTAAAAATATGTAAATATCTTCAATGGCTAATAAATGCCAAACACCTCTATAAACATGAGAAAATTGAAAAACAATAATAGTAGAGACGATAACAATCGGAAGAGTAACTGCATAACTGTTGGGAGTAGTTTTTAAGGTAGTCGTGGGAGTTATTAATAAAAATGACGAAAAATAACATAGAGAAATTAGTATGATATCTAATGCTACTTCAATCATACCTTTTTTATACATAATTTGTCCTACTAGAGGGGTCCAACGTTTGTTATTTTTGGGAGCTTCATTATAAGAAGTGATTTTTTTCTTCCCTAAGTAAATACCAATGATAATTAAGAAAACAATATATATTCCAAAAAGGAGTAGAGAAGTTTCATGAAATAACGTCATCAGTATTGCAGTAAGTCCCCCAATTGAAGTGAGTATATATAAAATTAAAACAGACAATTTTTCAGAAAATCCGAGCCCTACCAGTCTGTGAGAACTATGATCACATCCTCCACGGGTAACTCCTCTTCCTGAGAATATTCGAGAGACCGTTACAAGGGTAGTATCAAAGATGGGAATTCCTAATATTACAACAGGAAGGAAGAGGCTAAGTAGTGAAGAGTAGTTGGCTTGATCTCCATAATGATTAAAGGAATGAGGTATAGTAAGAGCCGCTAGTGTGTAACCTAAAAAAAGGCTACCCATATCTCCCATAAAAATTGAAGCTGGAGAAAAGTTGAAAACTAAAAACCCTAGTATTGACATTATAAAAATAAAAATAATCAATAACATAGGATCAGTGGCTAATTTACTTCCATTAATTACCATTAAACTTAAAAGTGACAACGAAGAGATAATGCTCACTCCCGAGGCCAATCCATCCATATTATCGAGAAAATTAATCGCATTGATGATACCGATAAACCAAAAGTAAGTGAGTAAAATATTGATTGTGTTACTGGAGGAGATTTCAAAAGTACCTCCCATAATAATGAATAGGGTTGATAAGGCGATTTCTCCAACAAGTTTTGAAACAGGTTTAAGATGATAGAGATCATCAATAAAGCCCAATAAAAAACTTCCACTCCCCCCAAGAAATAATACTAAAAAAAACGAATAGTGGATAATTGGTTTATAAAAAAAATAAATAAAGAGATTAGTAATGGAAAAGGAAAAGAAGATTCCAACCCCTCCATATAAAGCAGTTGGGGTACTATGCCATCGATCGGCACGCGGGGAAGCCACCCATCCCTGTTTGCGAGAGAGATTACGTGTAAACCATACAGCTAAAAGGCTTAAATTAAAGGCAACAAAACCAAAGAAAAAAAATCTAATCATTAACTACTTTCAAGAATAAATTGATCAGGTTTTAAAACTCTTAATAATGTCTTTTAATATATCATTCATGGTCATCTTTGGCGCAATTCCTATGATTTTTTGCAGCTTTTCTGTAGAGGGGACTCTTCTTTGCATGTCATCGAAATCTTTGGGGTAAGCTTCTTCATAAGGAACAGTTTTTATTAATGATTTAGAGCCGGTAATCTCAAGAATTCGTGTCGCCAGATTCAGTATTGAAATTTCTTCGATTCCTCCAATATTAATTACTTCACCAATTGCTTTAGGTTCATCTATCAATCGAATTAAACAATTTACAACTTCACAGACATGAGTAAACGTTCGAGTTTGTTTCCCATCCCCATAAACAGTAATATCTTCATCTTTCATGGCTTGTTCAATGAAGCGGGGAATTACCATCCCATATCGACCTGTTTGGCGAGGGCCGACGGTATTAAAAAAACGTACAATCAATACAGGCAAGTTTTTAGTGCGGTGATAAGCTAAGGCTGTAAATTCATCCATTAGTTTGGCAGCTGCATAACTCCAGCGAGATTTGACTGAAGGGCCGTATACACAATCGTCAGTCTCCACCAGGGGGGCATGATCATGTTTTCCATAAACCTCAGAAGTGGAAGCAATTAAAACTTTTTTTTTAAATTTAGCACAAAGATTCAATACTAAATCGGTCCCTTGAATGTTGGTAATAATTGAGCTAAGAGGATTGTCTAAAATATATTTCACTCCAACCGCTGCGGCTAAATGAACTACGACATCACAAATACCAATCAGCTCTAACATGACCTCTCGATTTAAAACAGAATCGTAAGTAACAAAAAGACTACCCATTTTAGAAGGTAATTTATTTTGTATGGCTATTATATTGTCTCGGGAGCCAGTAGATAGATCATCTATAACGTATACTTCGTCTCCTTTGTTTAAATATTCTTCAGCTAAATGGCTTCCTATAAATCCTGCTCCACCTGTAATTAATACTTTCAATCTTTTGTTACCCCTTTCTTAACTATAGCAATTCAGCAGATGAGTTCATTAGATTTAAATACCAACCTTCTGTATTTTCAACGCTTTTCAATATTGTAAATTTTTCGAAAACTTCTTGTTTCGCTTTACTAGATAGGCGTTCACATTCTGCTGCATTTGTAAGTAAGTTTAGTGCAAACTCCGCAATTTTATCTCCATTTTTTGATGGAACCAAAAGACCATTTTCATTATGCCGAATAAGATCTGGGACACCGCCCACAGAACTTGCGATGACTGGTTTCCCAGAAGCCATGGCTTCTAAAATAGTAATGGGGGACCCTTCATTCAATGAAGAAAGTATAACCAGATCAAGATCGGCATATATTTCTCTTAAGTCTCGCCAAAAACCAAGAAAAGTAATATTTTTAGTTATTCCTAGCTCTTCTACTTTTTTTTCTAAAGATGATCTTAACTCTCCATCTCCCACAATAACAAAATGCACATTTTGATATTTAAGTAGAATTTGAGAGGCCGCATCTAAAAAATAAGAAATACCTTTAATTGGGACAAGTCTGGCTACAGTTCCGATGATTTTAGTTTTTTCGTTTAGATGTAATTTATTTCGAAGAATTCCTTTAAAAGAGGTTATATCTTTGAACGGATCTAAATCAATGCCTATTGGTACAACTTTTATTTTTCTAGGCGCTGCTATCTTAAGCCGGATAATTTCTTCTCGATTAGAAGCTGTGTCAGTAAAGAGGCAATCTGAATATTTTCCAAGAAGCTTTTCAATAAAGATAAAAAAACTTGACTTCCAACGATTAAAATAACCATCAAAAATAGTACCGTGAAATGAATGGATTATTAGAGGTGTTTTTACGAATAGTGCTGCTATACGTCCAAGAAAACCTGCTTTTGAGGCATGTGTGTGCACAACATCTGGTTTTTCATTCCAAAAAATTTTGATAAGTTTAAAAAGAGTTTTAATATCTTTAAGAGGGTGGATTTCACGTCCTAAATCGGAAATGTAGATTTGTTCAAAATTAACTAGGTCTTTATCCACAAGCTCGGTCATATCTCCTTCAGACACACCAGATTTACCATTGATTAAAGTAACTTCGTGACCTCTCTTTTTTAAATAGGAAGCCAAAAAAATTCCATATATTGCTGCTCCTCCAACATTGAGTCGAGAGATTATATGAAAAATTTTCAATCGTCTTGAAGAGGTCACAGCATAATTTCCTGAAATGTCTAACTTAAACATTCGTTAAGGGACGAGGTGTTGGATCTATATTTTTATGTTTGATGGTTTTATCAGAACTATCACCACTATGTCTATTTCGATTTAAAGTAATTGTTGAATCTTATCAAAATCTTCTTGAGCAAGATTATAATCTTCTGTGCGTCCGATATCGAGCCAGTAACCTTCATGATGATAAATATAAGGGAAATTTTTCAACTCAATAAAACGTCTCATTAATTGATCAAATCCAAAAGGACAATTGTCAGGTATGTGATCTAATATTTGCTTATTGGCCATATAAATTCCCATACTGACATGAAATCCAAGCTTAGGTTTTTCACGAAAACCTATAAGATTTCCTTCGTTATCAATATCTAAAATTCCTAACTCGGTTGAAATTTTACGGTAATAAGTAGATACAGAAAAAATTTTTCTAGTTTCTAGATGGTTTTTATAAAAATTTATAAAAGATAAGTCTGTAAGAATATCGCCGTTCATAACAAGAAAGTTTTCAGGCAATTCACGAATAAGTTTTAAAGGCCCCATGGTTCCTAGAGGAGTAGTTTCATAAGAATAAGTAATTCGAATTCCCAGTTGACTTCCATTTCCAAAGTAACTTTCTATAAGTTTTCCTAGATACCCTAAGGTAATAGTTACCTCTTTAAAATTATCTCGGGCGAGTTGGCGGAGAATAATTTCCATAATAGGCATTCCCCCAACCGGCATCAACGGTTTTGGTATAATAGTTGTGTATGGTTTAAGTCTGGTCCCTACTCCACCAGCCAATAAGACTGCATGCATATTTTTATCCTATAAATTGTAAATATTCGACTTATAAAAGGAAAGATGGTCTTTAAACCAATTGACTGTGCTTTTAAGGCCATTTTCCAGACTAATAGTCGGTTCCCAATCAAGTAATTTTTTTGCTTTAGAGTTATCGCAAATCAATTTCATGACCTCACTTTTCTGAGGACGTAATCGAATATTATCTTTTTCAATAGACTTCTCAGAGTTTGTAATTTTTAAAATCATTTCAGCGATTTCACCAATAGTTACTCCTTTTCCAGAACCAATATTGATTGTTTCACCAATTGAGTCGCTAGTTTTAGCTGCTTTCATAAAACCATTTACTGTATCAGTAACAAAGTTCATATCTCGAACAGGATCAAGAGCTCCTAATTTAATGGTTTTTTGGTCAGAGAAGATCTGGGTTATTATGGTAGGAATAATCGCTCTAGCAGACTGTCTTGGACCATAAGTATTAAAAGGTCGGATGGTAGTAACTGGTAGACCAAAAGATAAAAAATAACTTTCCGCAAGTTTATCAGCCCCTATTTTACTAGCAGAATAAGGCGATTGTCCTTGAAGAGGGTGAGTTTCATTAATAGGAGCATAGATGGCTGTACCATAAGTTTCACTGGTAGAGGTGTGGATAACTTGATCTACTTTTTCTTCTAAAGAAGCCTGCAGAATATTTAGAGTTCCTAAAACGTTTGTTTGTATATAATCTTGGGGTGCCATATAAGAATACGGTATGGCAATTAATGCACCAAGATGAAAAATACGTGAGCATCCACGTACAGCTCTTTGTACTGCGAATGGATCTCGGAGATCGGCCGAAAAAATTTCTATACAAGCAAGATGTTGGGCGGAAAGATTTTCTAGCCAACCCCATTGGTTTCGGAAATTATATTGAACAAAAGCTTTTACAGAGTATCCATTTTGAACAAGTTCTTCAACCAAGTGACTTCCTATGAAGCCGTCTGCTCCTGTTACTAATACTTTATTCATTTGGAATATCTATCTCTGGTAGTGTGATTTGTCAAAAAGCAATTCTTCTTGATAAAATCGTCACCAGAGTGGTCAAAATTAAGATGCTACGTTCGAAAAAAAGATAGTATTACTCGCCGTAAGTATTTTATAAGTGAAAAACCGAGCAAAATAAAAAGAGGGAAGATTGAAAGATAACGATCTTTGTGGAGTTGCCAATAAACTTCCAATTCCCCTTTTTCCATCTTCCAGAGGTTTTTACTTAAGCCGCCGCTTCCATAAGCGTGTTTCAAAAGATACACAAGTGGGAGGTCTATGTATGCTGCCAGATAGCCACGACAGAGGAGGGTAAGCCATAAAAGATAATCTTCAGCATATCGCTTTTTTGGATCAAATCTTTCTAAAAGTTCACGTTTCAGCATTACCGATGGAGTGCTCAAATAATTTGAAAAAAGCATTTTAGTTTTACTAAGGTTTTTTTTTTTCGGGATTGATCTAATCTGAAAGAATGGCAGATTGTTTCTCAAATATCGATATCGATGCCCTGTGATGACATATTGAGGATGCTCTATCATCCATTTATATTGAATTTCAATTTTTTGAGGATGCCAAATATCATCTGCGTCTAGGAAAGCAATGTAGGGTTGGCTTGATCTTTTCCATCCATAATTTCGTGCAGTAGAAGGGCCTTGATTAAATGGTAATTGAAAAACCTGAATCCAGTCTGAACCGTACTTATTTTGTAGTTGATAGAGTATTTGTATCGTTCCATCTGGACTAGCATCGTCGATTAAAAATAGTTCTTTTGGACGATAAGTTTGGTGAACGACCGATTCTAATGTTTTTTCAATCGTTTGTTTGCAGCAATAGCAAGGAATGATCACTGTAATAGGAGCATATTCCATATGGGGTTAAGCTCGTTGAGCAAGACTTGAATAAACAACATTATTTTTAATTCGTTTCGGGATCTTTGGACTGAATGGTAAAGCGCGATCCATCGCCAATGCAAAAGGCCAGATTGGCCAAGCTGTGAAATAACCCCAACTAAAGAGTAAGCCAATAATACAGATAAAAAGATATTTATTTTGGGCAGAATTAAAAATATAAACAATTGCAACCATATAAAATAAAAAACCAATGAGGCCTAATTCTATCAGAATACCTCCAAAAGCCCCCATGGGAGGGGTCATTTCATTAACTAAACCAGTGCCATAAGTCATGGCATAGTTATACATTCCAACTCCAAATATTTTTTCCATGAAATTAGCTTGGTAAATGTAGTGATAAAAAGGACTAAACCTGCTCAGATAGGTCGCACCCAGGGAAATTGTCCAATAAGAAGTAAGTGAAAGGATTGCGATTGTTCCTAAAAGTGTAATAAGAAAAGCGTGGAGATCCTTTAAGAAGCGTGAAAGGATAAAGTAACTGCTGAAAAGTCCGATGATGAGAAGAGCGTTTTTTGCAAGAGCTTCGACGATGAAAAAAATCAAAATATATTTAAAAAATTTAGAAATGCGGGTAAGAAGGAGCGGAAAAGAGACAGCAATCAGATAGCTAGGTTCTTGAGTGAAACCAGAAACTCGTACCCGAAATATAGTTGAGATGATAAAGCTTTCGGTGCCTCCAAAGTTAGAGTCAGCAACAGTAAATCCTCCATCATGAATGACAAAAGGAAGATCTAATGGGGTGGAGAAAGGGAGTGAAGCACCAAAAAAAGCATACGATATCTGTTGATAACAGACGTATAAAAAATGGACAAAAAGTCCTGCATAGAAAAAGTGAAGCCCGAATTTTCTGATTCTATCTGTGAAGTAAAAAAAGAGATAAATGAGGATAAGAAGTTTAAGAAGAGTAATAATGATAAGGGAAATAATAGCAATACTTAATGAATGAAATAATGCATTGAATAGAACGTAAGAAAAAAACAACGCTACATAAGAAACATGAGTTAGATGAAGCCGTAAACGTTCTATAATTTTTAGAAAAAAAGGGAAATCAAGGAGACAAATAAATGGAACATATATACTAAAAGGCGCACGAATACCAAAGAGAGTCATGGTAATAAAAAAGGAGGAAATGCCGAATAGTAGAAGGGAGTAATAATACATTACTTCTTTATCGAATTCGATTTTGCATAGTTATTGTGAGAATCAGATATTTATTCTTCATAAACGAGTTGGGCAAATGAGACTAGTTTATTATCTTTAACCTGTTCATTTTTATAGTTATTTTCGTAAATCTCTGTAAGACAATCTAATATTCCCTGTCCAAGATCAATATAATCATCCGCAAGAAGTTTGTGGCCAATTTTTGGATTAAACGCATAGGGAGTCATTACATAATGACTTTTCATCATCTTTTCTCCAAAATGAATCTCCGCTCCACCGGGTATCATTTCCGCAATTAATTTCATCAGGTCTTTTACCTTAAAACGCTCATGCCCTGTTAAAATAATATGACGGTTTGCATAAGTAGGATTAAGAATTTGAACGCTTAATTGAGCCGCGTCTTTAGCATGAATGTACTCTCTACTTGAGTCAGGATCGCCATTGTAAATGATACAACGATTTTCTAGCGCCTGCTTGACCATGCGATAAATTCCATTACGTTCATCTGCTCTTCTTCCGTAAAGAGAACCATAACGTAAAATTGTATACTCGAGACCATACCTTTCATGATAAGCCTCTACGAATCTTTCTGCTGATTGTTTACTGGCTCTATAGAAAGATCCCTTCTCAGATAATACATAAATGCTGCTAGCAAAAATAAATCTTGTTGCATTTACTTGTCGAGCCGCTTCTAAGATATTAATATTACCTAATACATTAAGGTGAACCGTATCGAGAGGTCTATCATTTGCTTGATCAATGTCAGATAGACCTGCAAAATTATAAATAATATTACACCCTTCACTTGCTTTCCTGACAGCCTCAAAATCCATAATATCTCCTATGACCATTTCTTGGCTGTTTTTTTGGATAAATGGGGAGGGTTGAGAATCAAAAATTCTAACTTTATATCCTGCTTCGGTTAGCGTATCAGCGACATGACTTCCAAGAAAACCACTTCCGCCGAAAACGCAAACTAATTTTTCGCTCATATAATACCTCTTTCCTCTTGATTAACATTGAGGAGTTTTACAATTTTATCAAGAGCTTTTTGACTTGAAGAACCAATACTTTCGTATGATTTTCCTTCGTAAACAGGAGAATTTCTCTTGAGAGGAAAAATTTCTTTTCCGGAAAAATCACTATAAATCCCACTCGCCTCCTGCAGAATGAGAGATCCTGCAGCATCATCCCATAATTTTGCTTGGTTAGTTAATGCAACCTCTAATCTGCCGGCTGCCACATAACACAAATGGAGTGCTTGCGAACCGAGGAGTCGCAAACGATTATAATGAGGAAGAAGGTTTTGGTGATAATAGGATGTTTTACCAGTAAAATCGCTTTCTGTCATTCCGGCACTTGTTGCTATCATTTTTAACAATTGGTTTTTGTTTTCATCTAAGGATAATCTCTTATTATTAAGATATGATCCTCTGTCAATTTCCCCAACAAACAATTCGTTAAGGGCTGGAGCATAGACCACCGCTAAAATAGGTTTTTGTTCTTTTATAAGAGCCACTGATATTGCAAAAAAAGGAATACCAAAAGCATAGTTTACAGTACCATCTAAAGGATCAACTACCCATAACAAGCTTTCATTCAAATTATTCTTTTGTTCTCCAGCTTCTTCACTCAAGAAGTTCGCTTGAGGGCAAAGAGTAGCAAGTCCTTTGAGTAGTATTTTTTCCGAACCTACATCTACTTGGGTCACAAAATCGTTCGAGCCTTTCAACTCAGGCTTAACATCGTTGATAGTTTTTAAAAGATATTCTCCAGCACGCTGGCAGACGAGAATTACATCTTTGGTTAATTGACTGAGGTTCATAGTTTAATCTGGGCAAATACAGTGACGGGTGAACCATCTAATCCTTTTAAAAATAATGGGATAACAAATAGTTTTTCCAGTTGATTTAGATTTTCTAAGTATAAATCTTCAATAATGATCATCGGTGGGTAATTAGAATCTCTCTCTAGAAAAATTTGATGCGTTTCCCTTCCCATAGGTCGGTGTTGATAAGAACTAATAGAAATTGAGTCAATACCGATTGCACGAATATTTTTAAATCGATCGACAATAAATTTTGCTAACAGAGAGGATATTCCAGGGTTCTGAGTTCGATAAATTTCTTTTCCGCGAAAGCGAGAAAATAACGTGCGAATTAAAAGTATATCGCATTTTATTAACATCTCTTCGTATTTTAAAATATCATTAATTTCCACCAAAGTACCCGGTTCTTTAGGGCACGTTAGCAAAAATGGGGAGTGAAAAATAAAATCTTCAATTGTAAAGTCAGTGATGGAAAATCCTTGAGAGGAAAAGTGAAGTGGAACATCGATATGGGTTCCGGAATGTGTACAAAATGAGACAAAAGTTGTATTTGAACTGTCTCCTTTAGCGATGCTCTTTAGTGGGACAAACTGAATTTTGGGAGTATCCCCATAAAGAGGCGTTTCTTGTTCTAAAGGATATGAAAGTATTTTATATTTCAAATTCATATCTGTTTTAGATAATTAATCAAATTTTCAACTGCTTCGGATTCCATCTGGACCCGTGTTTCTCTAGTATAAGACCCTATATGAGGAGTAAGAATAATATTATCAAGTTGTTTCAGAGAACCTCGATAGGGTTCTTCTTCAAAGCAGTCGATTGCAGCCGCGCTGATTCGTTTTTCCTGTAATGCTTGTAACAAAGCGTTTTCATCGACCAAGCCTCCTCTGGAACAATTGATTAGAGTCGCATTTTTTTTCATTTTGGCGATTTCTTTTTTTCCAATTGTATAACCGATCCCTTTGGTATGCGGAATATGGAGTGAAATGATGTCTGCATCCTGAATAATTTCTTCAATATTATTGCAATGATTAACACCATATTCCTCAATGAAAGGCCATGGGGGGGTGAGGTCAAATCCTAAAATTTTTACTTTGAATGCTTTAAGCAATTCAATGAATCTTTTTCCGATTCTTCCAAGACCTATAACACCAACCGTTTTATTTTTTAAAAGGGTACCAGGATTTTGAATCCATTCTCCATTTTTCATTTCCAAATTGTTTTTAGGAGTTTGGCGAAGCAGTGCAAGGAGATGTGCAAGTGTTAACTCGGCAACTGCATCAGTGGGTGCATCCGGAGTATTTAAAACTTTAATATTTAATTGTTCAGCAGCTTGCAAATCAATATTATCTAATCCTATGCCGACTCGAGAGATGACTCGAAGTGTTGGAGAAGATTCTAATACTTTTCTGGTAAGAGGTTCTAATCCTGCAATAATACCGATGGTTTCTTTTAATAAAGAGATGCTTTGCTCTTCGGTTGCGTAAGATCCATAGGGACTTATAGTAGCTCTAAAGCCATGTTCAGAAAGTCTTTGAATAGGATAAGTGCTGAACTCGGCAAAAGGGGTAGCAGAAATTAGGATGTCGTGCATGATTTATTCTCCTCCTGCGATCGCAATCGTTTGATTAGTTAGAAAAGTTTGTTGATCACACAAATAAAATATAAAATCCGCAATCTCTTCTGGCTTACCAAGACGCTTCATAGGAATTTTATGAAGTCGCTGTTTTGAAACTCGTTTATTTTTAATATGGAAATTCGTTTGAATAACTCCTGGTCGTATTGTATTAACAGCTATATTAAAGGACGCTCCTTCTCGAGCGAGCGTATTGGTTAAAGACTCTAGTCCGCGTTTACTCATGCTATAAAATTTGTTTTCACTGTCGCTACCATATTTGGCACCGATCGAACTAATATTAATAATGTGCCCTCGTTTTTGAAGTTTCATTTTTTGGAAAAGAGCCTCGGCAATTAATGCGGGGGCTATCATGTTGACTCTTAAAACATCTTCAATCGAAGAAATCCGATTTTTAGCGCTCAAAGAAAGATCATATATGGCTGCATTATTGATGAGAATATTAAACGATTCTTTTGACACAACTTTAATAAAATTTTTGATTTCAGAGGTTTTGGCAAAGTTAGCTTTAAGAAGTCTAAGAGGAAAATTTTGTTTTTTAAGCTTTATTAATTGATCTCCGGAAAGATTATAATGAGCAACAACTTCCCATCCTTGTTCCAAGAATTTACAGGTGATGGCTAAGCCTATTCCGGTTCCTGCTCCGGTGATAAGAATTTTTTTCTTTTTCATTTATATGACCGTACAACGGTTACAAGGATTAACGCAGCTACGTTTAGATTTGATATGTTGTTCACGAAGGAATTGATAATCAATTGAACTCCAAAGATCTTCAATTCGATTTTCTTTGATGTTCCCAATTTTAAGGCTTGATTTATAATCGGTATCGCATGGGTTAACAGTGCCATCGAACCAAATAAACATTCGGCGCCAAAGATCACTACAGGCTTTTTTTATTTCATTAGGTTCAGAGGCATAGATGTTTTCCCAAGGGTTATAGGCCACAAACGAAATCTGATCCACTAGACTACTCCAAAGGTTAATCATTGAGTCCATATCTTGACTATCGGAGTATCGCACCCCTGAAACACGGGTGATAATTTTCGAATTGGGATAATGTGTTTCCTTAATTTTTTGAAACATTTGAATGTTTGCTAAAATTTTTTTTAAACTTCCATTGACACGCAATTGACTATACAAATTCTCATTTGCTGCATCGGCAGAGAAGACTACAGTATTTACCCCACCAGATAAAATTGCATGAGAATGTTTTTCATTTAGCATGGACGCATTTGTGTTCAGCTTAAGCCCTAAAAATTTTCCTTGGCAGTACTCGAGCATTTGATCAATATCACGACACAAAAGTGGTTCACCTCTGGATGCGAGTGATAAAAAATCGATTTTATCTTCAATCTGATCGATGATTATCTTAAATAGTTCAAACGACATAAACCCCATAAAACCATTTTTCTTATTTGTGAATTCAGCATCTGTTTGATAACAAAAAACACATCGGTAATTACATATTGAGGTTGGTTCAATCTGCAAATAAGGGGGGAATTGGTCCAATATTTTCTTTTTTGGATATATATCGTATCGATATCGATGGTAAAGATAGCGTGAAACATCTATATCTTCTATCTTAGAGAGCTCATCCGCAATATGAAGAGTAATTTTAAAGTCGATCTCACTGTTCGAATAGTTTTCTAGATCGGAAAGAATGGATTGGAATATTTTTTCATGCTGAGACTGTTTTGCTCCGTGCAAAATTCTAATGACCCTTTCACGCTGAGTCTCCTGTTTTGTATCTACATTTGAATGGAATTCTTTAAAGCTATGGTGTTTAATGTATTCTTGTCTGTTTTTCATGATCAAATGAAAATATATTTCTAAAAAAACTTACGGTTGAATCACTCACTATAAGTTTTTCTTAATCCAATATTCGGTTTGAGGAATTTGAAACTCATAATCTACATCGCATCCTGCCTCTTGGATCAATGGATATATTTTTTGCCCCATCCATTTCTGAGGAAGTAATCCCTCTTCAATATGCTCTAAACAGTACGAGCGTACAATCGAAACTCCCATATCAGCAAAATAGACATCTCCTTGAGAGTCCCGATCACAATTAAGGGTTTTTGGATCACCAAAAGTTTCAAGTGGGATGAAGGGATGTAAAAGTCCATCAGATCCAATTTTTCGGGCACGTAATGGGCTCCACATATTATAACGTGAAACAGAGACAGCCGAATCGAAGGAAGGGTTTTTGCGCAACGTTTGAATTCCTTCATCTATCATTTTTCCTGTAACAGTTGCAGAGTTACAATGAAGGAGAACCATAAACTCTAAGTTTCCCATTTGTTGCTTGATTTCTTTATAACCATGAACAAAGACATCTTCCCCCAGAGCCTGTCTGGTGGCGAGATAATCAGGGCGATTAATAATTTTAAGGTCGTTTTCCTTGGCCAAATCGATGAGCTTTTCGCAGTCAGTGGAGATGAAAATATGATCTACAAGAGAGGATGATTTGGCAGCATGCATGGGATAAGATGCCAGAGGTTTTCCATTAATGGGATAACTATTTTTTCCAGGAAATCCGACACTTCCTTTACGACCAATAAGTAAAGCGGCTATCATAATACATACCTCTATTGTTTATTTTAAATGTTTTATTAGTCTTTCATGCTTTGAGAAACAATCTTTTATAAAGTTCAAATAAAGAGATTCATTGATTGAATAGTGACCGGATAAAAATATTTACGTAAATATTCTTGAGCTCTCAGACGTGACTCATTAAGAGAAATAAGGGGGATAGTCAATATATTCTCTAAAACATTATTAAGTGCCGAAGAATGTTGGGTTATCCATTTTAAGTGAGGACAAGCAAAAAGGGGATCATCGGATAGAATTCTATTAGTATCAAAATGAATGATCGGAAGACCAAGCATTAATGCCTCGAGAGCAACAGAGCTGCCTTGATAGAAAACAACTCCACTTCTACTTAGATCTTCGTAAAGCTTTCTATTTTTAGAAAGTTCAATATTAGAATAAGAAAAATCAAGATTTATCCCTTTTAATTTACTTATCGATAAAGATGGATGCATTCTAATAATTATTTCCCAATCTTTTAAAGCCGATAAGTTTTGAAAAATGTAATGAATTACCTGAGAGGCTTCGCGAGCACCATCTAGAGCGACGAGTAGAGTTTTTGTTACAGGCCCAGAACGAGTCTGCATTTTTTCGAGATATTGAAATCTTAGAGCGCATGCAGGCTCTGGAGAAGGGGGCGGCGCAGCACTATATTGTTTGATAATTTGTGCTGTCTCCCAACCGACTGTCAGTACACGATCCGGATAAGGAGCGTAAGAAAGCTCACCTTCTCCTGCAAACATATTCATTGAAGACTCGGCTAATACTGAGTGTTGATATCCTATAGTTTTGGTTTTTGGGTTTTGCTTTTTTACGGCGATTTGGCATAAACGCTCCCAAGGGTTATTTTCAAAAGTAAAGAGAAAGTGACTCAAATTGAAAGTTTTTGAAATTCTACAGAAGGCCAAATAAATCACGAAGCTGTAAAGAGAGTTTGCTCCCAACATATCGATTTGATGGAAGCGTTTAATTTCACAAGATACATCCTGGGAACCAAAAAGAACATTTTGAAATTGGGCGCAAAGAGCACCTCTAATCAAGTATTTCCAAGCCTTTAAAAGGTCAAAGAAGTTACAGAAGAGATAGAAAGGTAAGGCTTTTTCTTTTAGTAGATTTGCGAAGCCATAACGGAATGTCTCTTTAAAACAATCAATAGGATCAAAAATAGTGAGAGTCGCAATCCCTCTTTTTTTTAAATGCTGTGGTAAAGTTTCAAAGTAAACATCTCTAAATGACTTATCCTTAAAACTATGTTTATAAGCAAACGTCTTGATGAGATAAACTTCTTTACCCTTGAATTCTTTTTTTATTCTCTTGGTAAGAGATGCATATTTAATACGCATTAAGCCTATTTGAAAAAGTAGTTTTATACTACATTTGATCGAGCGAGCAATTGCAGAAATAAGGGCAAGTCCGTAACGAAATTTCTTGGGAGGTTCATGAAAAGTTTTTTCATTAAGAAAAATTTCTTCAAAATAGCGTGTAGCTGAAGAGAGGTACCTGTTTTTTGAAGAAAGCCAAGTTGGCCACCAGTTCAGTGAAAGGTTCTGGGAGCCGGCAGAAGCAATGGTCTTGGCATATGAAAATATGAAATCTTTTTTTGAGTTTTTCCTGAGATTCATTTAATCTTAAAATCATTTAAGAGATTCGATCAAATATGAGATTGCGGCTTCTGGATCCATTGGAAGTGGTCAGCTCTTCGCCTTCTTCTGTAAGTTGATATTGTGCCTTTTTAAATAAGTTGATTACCCGATCTTTTTCCCCGTTGTTATCTGTCACTTCTATAAGAATGGAGCGAATGCTCCTTTGTGTGATTAGTGAAGATCCTCCCGCCAATATTTTTTCTTCAATTCCATCCACATCAATCTTTAACAATGTGGGGGCCGGAACTTTAAGAACGTTGACCAGCCAATCTAAAGAAACTCCTAAAGCTCCCTGTTTGAACGGTTCTGTTTCTTTAGACCAACGGTATTGATTAGGCGATCCGAACTCATGAAAGGCACATCCTGCCTTCAATTCACTGATAAAAAAGTAATCGAATATTTCTCTATCAGTTAAAGGAAAACTACAAGGAATTACTTGAGTTGCATGATTGAGAATCAAATTTTTGCAGAGTCTTGCAAAGTTTTGGGATTCTGGTTCGAAAGCGAATATTTTAATATGCGGATGAAGTTTCGCTGCATATAATGAATAAAGCCCAATATTTGCTCCGATATCGTAAAAAACATCCCCCTCCTGAAGATTCTTTTTTAACCAGTTCAGTGTTTCAGGCTCTTTGGTGGAATAAGTTTCAGTGCGGTATTTTTCGATATCCGAGGAAACCCCTATTTTAATTGTATTTCCTAAAACATCACAGTCTACAGTTTTTTCAAAAAAAGAGAAACGAAGTTTCTGGATTTTTTTACGTATGATATGAGTTCTTTGAAATATGAAGGATGGGATTATTGGTTTAAGAGTTGATTTCAAAATGGATACGATACTCATTTATTACAAACTCCGATCTCTGTTTTTATTTGTTTTGCTCCCATTGCTATTTAAATTTTCCAATAGGCGAATAAAAATTTATCAACTCTATCAATGTTTATTTCAAGAATCCGCCGATTTGCTCGTTTTTACCGCGAATCTCAGACCATATACCAGCTGCATGACCTCTAAATTGATTCCAGCTGTTTCGATCCCTCTTAAGAAGAGCCTGAATAAGTCTCAAATACAACATTCCAAAATTTGCAATCCACGCTTTGGAAATGGATAGGCCTCTCATTCGATACTTTCTAACAAAATACATACGGTTGACAATTTGCCACTTCCCAAGCAAAAAATGTCGATCGGATCGGATCGGCGGGCTATAGTGACTCAGCTTCGCTGAAGCTACCAAAGCCAAGCGATACTTCTCACGTACATTAAAGCTATAGTCGACATCTTCAAGGAACCCGGTTCCTTTAAACCATTCGTCATAGGGATAATTTTCTATAATTTCTCGTCGCCATATGGTTGCACCTCCGCAAAGCCAGTCTGTTTCTATATCCTCGGATTGATATCCAAGAATAGAGACGCATCCTGAGGGAAAAACTTTTCCTGGAATTGAACCATCAATGCCAAAAACACTCTTAACTTTTGTCCATCGAGCAGGATCGGTGTTGACGATATTGAAACAGGTCCCACCTAGATCAGGAGCACTTTTTTCCCAATAGTTCATCATCGATGCAACGGCGTTTGGTTGAAGTTCTACGTCGTCATCTAAATATCCAGCAAGCGTAATTTCAGGCTTTATTTTTTTCATTCCTTCATTGCGTTGTTTTGCAAGAGAAGGGGGATAAACACGGACATAATCGATATGTAATTGTGGAAACTCATTAATGACAGATTGAATGTCTGGATTACTTCCATCGACGACAATAATCTGATTAGGGAGAAGTGTCTGACGAGAAAGACTTGTAAGCATCACTCGCATGTCGTTTGGGCGGTCTTTGGTTGGAATTACAAAGGCTAATTTGTGCATAGTTTTATTTATTTATTTTTTGTATCAGCTTTTGAGCAAGTTTATAATCTGCCATCGTATCGATATTTATCAAAACTTCCTTTGTTATAAAAGCCCGGGGCCTTTTTCCTAAGACTGATTTTTCTCGAAGAAACATTTCTGTTCGAAAAGCATATACTCCACCATTTCTAATGAACGTTGGGTCTAATTCTTGACGATTCACTGGAGAAGCCAGATTTGAACAGGAGGGAAGGGCTATTCTTTGATCATTTAGAATAAATTGTTTTGCAGGGTGAAATTTTAAATCTACTTCAGTTACTGTAAAAGCAGCTTCATGCTCACTTAATAAGGAAACTACCTGTTGAACAAGTGCCGGTGTACGAAATGGAGAGCTGGGTTCTAAAAGTGCAATAGAAGCTGGTTGATATCCTTGAGAAAATAAAAACTGAAGAGTATGAGTGATTGAATCCAGAATATTGGCACTATCAATTGCAAGTTCTGGGGGACGTTGAATCGTTTCGGCACCATATCGGGTGGCTTCTTTTAGAATTTCTTCTCCATCGGATGAAACGACAATACGGTCAAAAATAGAGGATGATTTTGCACATTCTATGGCGAGTTGCATTAAGCTTTTTCCATCGAGTGTTCTAAGATTTTTATTAGGAACTCCTTTGCTACCAGCTCTTGCAGGAATGAACGCCAATACCGGTTTGAGAGCTGGAGGGAGGTGAGAAAACATTTGTTAAGACTTTCTAAAATAAATAGAGTAGGCAACTGGAAATGTAGTGTGTGGTCGGGAGATATTTGTTGTATATCGTTTATCCATTTCTAAAAGTTCTGGAAGATGCTCAGTAAAAAACCACTTTTCTTTTTCACCACGCTCACTTTCAGGAATGAACTGCAATGCCTGTATCCAGCAATAAGAAATTGCCTCAAAGGGACCACCTGTTGGTTTCCATTCAGTCATTTCAAGACCATGACGAGCTAGTATCTTTTGAAATCCCCAAGGAGTATATCTTATGTAGTCATCAGGAATCTGATGCAATTCTCTTATAAGTGCTTCGAAAATATATCCTGTTCCTCCTGGCCGAAGAAGACGGGCGATTTCTTCGAACATTCCCTCTTGATCCGGTTCGTGATGAACTACATTAGGGACAAGCAACAAGTCAGCACTGGCATGGGGTAGTCCAGTTTTTGTGATTGAAGCTTTTGTTTGAGCAGGTATTTGAATACATCGCGGATCTTCAGTCCATGATTTTTGATATCCTCTACGTTCCGTAGTTGTTGGTATTTCACAATCGACCGATGTCACTTGATGCTGATGAAATAATGGAGCAAAAAGACTGTTTCCGCCGTAGACATAAGCTCTCTCTAGAATTATGACATTCGAACTTTGAGGAAGTTGAATCGACAAGTCACGAACGTCCTCGAGCATTCGCTTAAATTGTGGCCATTTTGTTTTTGTTTGGAAAATTTTTTCATGAAGAAATTCATAGTGAGATTCAATTTCTTTCATATAAGCTCCATGTAGATTTGATCTGCCAATTCATTTCTTTCAAGAAAAGAACGCCAAGCGTCATCAATTTCTGAAGTGAATTCTTTAAAAATAGAGTCTTTTCCTGATACTTTTCTATCTCGCAGCCAAACAACATAATTGGAAAAATTATAAGTGTGAAATGTATGAAAACTTTTTACTTTAAATCCAGCTTGCTCAGCAAGATTAATTAATGATTCGCGGTCAAAGTACCAGAGATGAGCGGTACGATAAAAATGTGGCTTAAAAGAAACTTCATTGGTGGTCATTAAAATCTCTCGACGATTAGGCGTAGTTAAACAAAGATAACCTCCAGGTTTTAATGCCACTCGAAGCTCTTTCAAAAAAACTAACGGATTCTGAACATGTTCGATGACCGCAAAAGTCGTGATGATATCCACCGTGTTGAGTTCATTTTTGGAAAATTCGGAGGTGCTGCGATAGCACGCAGTAAAGTTTTTTGATAAATAGTCGTGATAAGAAAGCATTGGCTCGACTGCTATAGTGCGTAAAGCCATTCCCTTTACTAAATCAAGAAAGGCCCCTGCACCACACCCAACGTCAGCTATAGCAATGTCACGCAGTTTTTCAGTTCCAATGAGAGAGATTTTCAGTGACTGATCTTTGTCATGTTTTTGTCGATAGGAAGATAAATTTTCTGCTCCATCATAATCTTTCCGATAAGAACCATCTTCGTATTTTTGAAGTGGATTTTCAGGCTGTGGATCTAAATATTGGATTTTACAATGATGACATTCTAAAATTTTATAACCGTTTGTTGTGGTTCCAGGAAGTCCTGAACGAATAGATCCTTCATAAACAATATAAGATTGATCAAAATTACAAAGTTGGCACATTCGGCTCGCTAACATAGCTCTGTCCTTTTTCCACCATCTGTTTTTCTAATTCATCCGAGATTTTTTTTGAATAAGGTTGAGATGAGACTTGTTTCAAAATTTGAGTAATTCGGTCCGCATATGTTTGATGATCGTTGAACAGAATAAACTGAGATGTCTGATAAGCAGAGGTTGTTACTTTGGGATTACGAATCATCGGTAAAAGTTTGAGTATGCTGGGGATAAATTCTTTACGCTCGAAGCATTGAATCATCCATCTTTCATCAAGCATTGGATGAAGGTGATTATTCATTCTTGCGTTTGACCAAGAGAAATCCCCATGATTAGGATCGTCATAAGCAAGTCCAATAGCGGGTAAACCCATTAATGCCCCTTCCAATAGCATAGTGGAAAAGGGGGTGATCAATCCATCTACCGCTGAGAGCAAAATTGGGTATTGTTGAAGTGGTGTATAACCGGAGTTTTGCAATACTTGAACATATTTGTATGTCTCAGGTTTCAAAGGAGGTTCAGCGACTCTTTTGTGTCTTTTTGGATGTGGTTTGTAAACTAAATAGAGATCGGATGGGAGTGTTCCATCTCTGCATCCCTTTTCAAACTCTTCAATCAGTGAAACTTCGTCAAATGCCACCCCAGCCCCGGCGAAAAGTAGGATCCGTTTTTCTTCCGGAAAGTCTACCTGTTTTCGGGCTTCTATCCGCGAAGCTTTTACGGTTCGATAAGCTTCGAAACGGGGTGTCCCGACATTGACAATTTTGTCGACAGGAATTTTTTGAAGAAGCCGTGCAAAAAGATAGCCTTGTTCCCCCCAGACCCCTAGAAGATCTGGTTGAACTAGAAAGATTTTATGTGCAATATTATCCCAATTGACAGTTAAGGTAAGTGAAGGGATTTTATTTCGTTTACATATAGTTAAAGCATCTGACCAAAAAGGATCATTGATTCCTGTAGGTAAAAGTGCCACAGAGGGGAGTCGAGGAAAGTTGATAAAATTATTGGAACTCCAAAGAAAAATTTTTTGAAAGATCTTACTGAAAAAATTCGAAAGTCCCATCCGATGAATTAGAAATACTAGTTTTTTTAGTCGAGGTCCGCGACCTCTTTGAAACACGTCTAATCGATTTTTTTGTGTATGAATAATCGGATCGAGGTCGGCGAGATGTTTTAAGCCAAAGGCAATTTCCCAAATTCTTTCTCTCCAGGATGGATTTGTATATTTTCCAATAACTTTCCCATACGGAGAGAGATCCAAGGTAAAATTTTTATCAGTAATGGCAAAATATAATTCGAACTCTTGTTTTAACTGAACTAAAACGCCACTCTCCACAAAGTCACGTGCCATATAATCATTATGAAGAATCATGAACAGGAGTGGTTTCATATTGAATCGTTTTACTTACAAGATTTGGGATGTATTAATAGGTTAGACGTTTCTGGAGATTGTGAAGTGACATTGTTGCCAAATTATCCGCAATTCTTATACCTGCATGACCATCTCCATAAAGCGGATTAGATTTATACTTTCCATGATCAATTTGAATTTTTGTCTTGTTGAGAATCTCTTCGGCTTTATAATCGGCGTCCAATACATTTTGGGCACGTTCTCGACCTTGCTGGCGTGATCCTATATTTACTACGGGCGTACCGAGTAATGCTCCTTCTCGTATCCCACTGGAAGAGTTTCCGATGAGACAGATGCAGTTAGAGATTAAACGAGCATAATCCTCAACTGAGAAGTTACGGAAAAAATGGATATAGTCTGGTTTTTCCCGTTCACGAAAAGTTCGAAGCCCCTTGGAGATATCGTCAGATCCTGCGTCAACATTTGGCCAGAGCCATATCGTTGGTTTTTTGAGTTGAGAGACAGCCTTCAGTGTTTCGTTAATTTGTGCTAATCCGGATCCATATTCAGTTGTCACTGGATGTTGAAGAACCACGATGTACTCTGAGTTGGTTTTGATGTCGGCCCCGACCCCTCCATATCGACGAAAAATATCTTCGGGAAGTTTAAGATCGATATCACAAATAGGATCTAAAGAGGGGCAACCTGTCATTCGAATTCTTTCAGGTTCCTCTCCCATTTTTAAAAGTCTTTGCTCAGCGATAGGAGTTGCAGGAAAGTGAATATGGGCAAGTTTAGTGATTGCATGTCTTACACTTTCATCGAGTGAGCCTGTGACTTCTCCACCTTGTGTGTGCGCGAGAGCAATATTCATATAGGAAGCGGCAATGGCGGTCGACATGGTTTCAAATCGATCAGCCACTGTTAGCACAACGTCAGGTTTTAAATTTTCGAATTGTGTTGCTAGATCTATAATGCCCATCCCAGTTGATTTAGCCATCGTTGTTGGATTTTCTCCTTCGACAATAGAATAGAGAGTTGCATTAGGTTCGAAGCCGTCTTTTCGAATAATATCAATAACACTTCCAAATCGATGTAAAAGGGCAGAGGCGCCGACGATCAACTGAAGTTCAAGAGAGGGGTGTTTTTGAATAGCCTTTAAGACAGATTTAATTCTTCCATAGTTGGCACGACTGGCAACCACAATGCAAATTTTTCTTTTTTTATCACTCATCGGTTATTTCCCCATTTTCCAACATAAATTGCCCGAAGTTTTTTTTCATCTTCAGAGAGTTCTGGTTGCGATACCCCATCCATCCGCTCAACCACTTTCGCAAAACGGCAGAGCTCTGCCAACTCTTCTGGCATCATAGACATTGCTTGATCTTTACCAGGCAAGTCACGGGAGAGAGTATAATGTTTTTCCAAAATCTCTGCTCCGCGAGATATGGCAAGCTTCCCAGCATCCACTCCCATGGTGTGATCACTGTAACCGACACGAACCCCCATTGATTTAAGCCAGTCTAATCGCTTCATATTTACTTTTTCAGGGGGGGTAGGATAGAGCGATACACAATGAAGAAAAACAACATCATGACCTCGTGTCACTTCAATTGCTTTTTGAACATCTGTATCCTGCGTCATGCCCGTAGAAATAATCAGTTTTTTAAAATGTTTCATTAAAGATTCAAGAAGCCGAATACTTCCACAATCAGGACTGGCAACTTTGATTGTGTCGATTCCAAGAGAAGCTAAAAAATCAATACGATTTAGATCAAAGCAGGTAGTGAGGAAGTCGATGCTATTTTTTTTACAATGTTCTATCAACAGTAAATGGTCATCTTCGGAAAGCTCGGTTTTTTTGTGGCGGTTGTAGGTGGCATTGTAATCTGGAAAATCTTTACGGAGTGAGCCTGCCTTCCAAGATTGAAACTTGACGCAGTCAATACCAATATTGGCAGCTACATCAATCATTGCTTGGGCTATTGCCATATTACCCATGTGATTAGAAGAAATGTCGGCGATAATATAGGTTTTTTTTATTTTGTTGGGCATTGTTTATCCAAATATGTGTTTTCTGTAATAGCGGAAAGTTGAATTGAACATCGTTTTTTTCTCAATAGCCTTAAGCTGATTTCGGAAATATCATAGGATAGTCTCAAGACGTTCCAGATACAAAGTTAACTTAAAACTTCGGTTAATGATTGGCTACTATTTTTCTATTCATCACTCTTATCTAACTTTAATTGAACATCAGCGATGGTAAGCATTGCACTTCGATGCGTAGCAGCAATAATTGTCATTTTACCTTTTGAAAGACCTAGAGTGGTCACCAACTTCATTTCAGTTTTTGAATCTAGATTTGCAGTCGCTTCATCTAGAAATAGAATTTTTGGTTTTCTAAGAAATGCTCTTGCTAGAGAAAGTCGTTGCTTTTGCCCCGCAGATAACCCATGACCTTGTTCTGTGATTTTATGATTGAGCTGTTTGGGAAAGTTGTAAATAAAATCACATTCAGATAGTTTGAGTGCCTCATGAATTTCAGCTTCGGTAGGGATAGTACTCAATCCATAAATAATATTATCATAAATTGTTCCTTCCAAAAGAAAGCTTTCAGCTCCTACATAGCCAATATTTTTTAGAAGGATTGGTTTTACACTCTCTATGGGATACGAAGTTTCTCCAAATAAAATATTTACTTCTCCTATTTGAGGAGAAAGAATTCCGAGCATTAATCCCAAAATAGTGCTTTTCCCTGAGCCAGAAGGACCAGTAATCACAAGAGTTTTACCTGGGGCTAAATGTAGATTAAATTGCTTAATAGCAGAGTGGTTTGTAGCGGGGTAGCTATATTGAACATTTTTGATCATCCAACCTAAAGGTTGAGAAATATTTTTAATTTGAAAATCATATTTTTGTACGACTGGTAATGGGTCATGCTCATCCGATGAAAGAGTTTGATTCCACCATTGTCCAATCTCAATAAATTGAGGCCAATAAAACAGTAGGTTTGAGCCATTGTGAACACTTTCTGAAAAATTTTGAGCTAGTCGCAAAAAAAGATAAAGATAAGAAACCAAAGCAGCCGGGGCAATTCCGTAGTGGGATCTGTAAGTAAGGGCAATGGCGCAGATCATTGCAATTCCTCCAATCTGTGGAATAGCAGAATTGAAACCAGCTTTATAAAAATGATTCATAATATGATCACGATAGGTTCTTAGACTTTTCTGCGCTTTCGCTTCTTCCATGGATTGTGTTCCATAGATTTGCATGAGCAGTAAATTTTTAATACTATTAAGAAGTCCTCGATTTGTTCTATCCCATTCCTTTTTAAGATTAGAGCCAGCATTCGTAATTTTACGGCTCATCTGAGTGGCAATTAGTCCTAAACAGAGAAAAGCGATACTAGTGACTATGGTTGTGAAAGGGGAAAGAATGAACAGATTGATGAGGATGCAGATCCCGGCGATTACTTTTACAATTAAACCTTGAAAATTTCCTATAGCACCTGCTGCTATATTACATCTCTCATTAAAGATCGAGGTTACCTGGGTAGCACTTACTGACTTAGCATGAAAAGCCCAAGATAATATTCGAGTTCGAATAAGATATTTAAGCTCCTCCATAGAGGCCATTTGCAGATAAGTTTGAAACCAGAGTAGTAACGCTCGAAATACACCGATCGAAAAGACAAGTCCAATCACCTGATAAAATCCCAATCCAGTTAGCCAGTTTGGAAGCTTGACAGTTTGAGGAGATGCAATTCCGAGAGCTAGAAGAAAAAGTTGTAACCCGAGTGCAAATGCTGCTTCAGTTAAAAAAAGGAGTAGTCCAGCAATTCCGCTTCCACTCAGATAGTAAATGACACGAGACCCTAAAAAGAGATAAGTTTTTTTAAGATGTTTGATGGACAGCCATTTTTTAAATTTAGCTAGAGAGGATTTAATTTTAAAGGTAGACACATTTTTTTCCAATCAATTTAATTACTGGGGTTTGATAAGGCAAGAGTTGCAAATTGTATTGCAGGATCAACCGAAGAGCCACAGTAAGCTTCTGCAACTGATTGGTTGCGTATTTTGATTTTGTTCCCCTTCATCCATTGATCGATTCGTTCTAAAAACTCTTTTTTTCCATGAGTAATCAAGGGGGTTATTTCCTTAGGATAAAAATAATTTACACAAGAAAGTGGGTCATGAAAAAGACCATCTCTGCCACTGCTTAGACCGACAAGAACTGGAGAGGTAAAGGGGAGACCTACACAGAAGTCTGACATGGCGATCGGTAAATACGGATCAATATTATGTGGGAGAAGAGTGATTTTTTTTCTTTCTTGATAATGTCCCGTCGGATTTATGAGGCGCCACATTCCTTTTGAATAGTCTCTTTGGGGATCTTCTAATGATCTTTTAGGTTTTATAATCAAGTTTACATTTTCGAAAGCATCTAAGAGGTTACAGAGATCATCAAAAAATTGTTCGAGCATCTTTAAGGGGTAAAGAGATGGGCCATGACCTATTTTAATCCGGTATGCTCTAGTAATGGTAGGCACATCAAATACGGCAATAAATTTTGTCGTTTTTTCTGATTTAATTCCATAAGAGCTTCGAACATCAGCTGGGGTTTTTTTTAGCCATTGGGAATTTCCGCACATTATGGGTCCTGTGACTTTGATTTTTGGTTGATCAGGTTTTGGTTGAATATTTCTTAAATTAAACCACTGAGCGACTGTTTCGTTCCAAACCCATATTTCTCGTGCGACAGAAATACTTCTCAAGATACCGAGATCTTCAAAGGCAGGATTTGTCTGAGAATACGAAAATATATTTGCCGAATAAAACCAGTTCACTGTATTGACACCTAAAGCGTTTATAACAGACACCTCAGGACGTTCAGGCCAGGATTCACTCACAGTAGAAAAATAGATTTCCGGTTTGATTTTTTTTATGAAAAAAATCCATGATTGGGTATTAAAGCAAAACTGCAAGATAAGGGGGGTATGAATCTGTTTCTTTCTCAAAAAACATCCATGCAATAGAGTTTTGAAAAGTCCAAGAAGTGCTAGAACTCGTTCTCGAATGTTAAGCCATTTCCCAATGTCTTGAGTGGTGGTCCAATGGATATTTCTTTTACTAAGATAACTGATAGTCGTATTTGATGGTTGTTTGGCTAGGATGAAAAGACAATCTTTAGAGTTTATTATTCCTCTTTCAACAAGAAATGCAAAATCGAGTTGGTTCGGTTCGCTAGCTGCTTCTTGTGGGCTGATTCCAGTCCATAGGTAACGGTATGTTTCTCTAGTATTTACAGATTTGTCTCTCCTTTGAATAAGCCTTCCAAGTTGGCGAAAGCAAAATATTAAAGCAAGAGACCATTGCCATGCCAAATCGAGATAGTAGAAAATTTTTATGATGCTGAGGGAAGAAGCTGAAACTATGTATTTTAAGTCGGAGGCTAAGTCAAATATCATCAAATCAGCGAATTTGACTGCTTTAATGCTAATAGCTTTCTCGATCCAACGTTTAGATAAATGGAGAAAAAAAAAGTACTCTTCAAAGTATATTCCAAGCCATTGTAGCCATGTATTACTGAAATCAACCGTAATATTAATTTGTTTCCATAAAAAAGAGGTTTTGTCGTTCCATGGTTCAATCTTTATTTTCCAACTCTTCTGGGCTTGAGCAGTGACCTCTATCCATTCTTCGTATGTAAAGTAATCTTCAGGATCTATGACTTCGAATCTCTTAAGCCACGATTCTGGAATTTTTTCTGATTTCCAATAGACAATATTGAAAAAAAAACTTCCAATTAAAATCAAAGGGAAATTTAAAGGATGTAGTCGTAATACGATAAGAGCTTTAGGATGTTTTTTTTTCACAATAATTATTGCGGGCTGCATAAATACGAGTAATAGTTGGTAAGCCATCGAAGAGATGCTTCCCTTCTAAATCACATATCCATTTGTAGTTGGCAGCTAAGAATGCTTTTTGCGATGCTTTATTGTCGATATAAATTCCTGATTCAATCCAGCGAAGTTTTAAAGTGTCTATTCCCCATTGCGTAATGATCTGAATAGATTTGGTTCCGATGCCCTGTCCCCAAAAGTCAGTTTCGAAAATACAAATCCCAATATTCGCTGTTAAATGATAATCATCAATACTATGTAATCGAACGGTGCCACAGTGGTTCTTTGAGTTGTCTGGCCAAACTCCAAACAAGATACCATGTGGATCTTGTAGGTTTTGTTTAACAAATTGAGAGACAGTTTCTAGAGTTTGCGTCGTTTTTTTTACGTTACCAAGATAGCGATTAACGAGGGAGTTATTGAGCCCATCTACGTATCTTTGATGAACATCTTCTTCTCTTAAAACACGAAGATGGCCGCCTCTGAATATTAAGTGATCATTTGTTATCATTTTTTTATACGTTATAATTTTGTAGTTATTTTTTTTAACATTCTATCATAAACACGTAAAGCTCCTTCACCGTCTACGATCGCTTTGGCATTACGAGATAAGTCAAGCATTCGCTTTGAATCAGTAAAAAGGTTTTTTATCTCATTTGCGATTCTTTCAGAGGTTACTTCTTCGGAAGTGCCGAGATAAATACCAGTCCCATTTTCTTGAGATGTTTTACCAATTGATTCCTGATTGAAAGCGACGGAAATAAGAAGAGAAGGTAAGCCGAGACAACAACGTTCCCAATGGGTAGATCCGGATGCTCCAATCGCTAGATCCGCAGCAGCAATTAATTCAGAGAGATAGTCAACTTGAAAGTGAAAACGGGTGTGTGGCAACTGTTTGCAAAAATTCTCGATCTCGTTTTTGTGCCAATTTTGTTGACCGACAACAACGTCACAACTGAAGTTTTTTTCTTGAAGAGATTCGATTACTTTGAGCGTTTTAAAAGTTTCATTCGTTTGATCAATCATTCCGAATGAGATAAGAATTCTTTTTATTTTTCCATCTCGTTGGCGCATCGTTGAACGCTTTTTACGAAATTCTGAACGTAGAAGAGAGTAGCGAGGACCGAGTATGATTTCGCAATTCTTTGGAGTGAGCTGTTGGTAGATATTCGCATGTGACTCAGAGACGTTTTGGTCGAGAAGGATGTCGCAGTCATGTGCTCTATCAGCGAGATCATCGATCACCAGAATTTTTCTAACATACCGCCGTACAAAGTTTTCCCATTTAACATCGAGCGCATAATGATCGAGAATTAACCAATCGGGTGTTGGAATCGTTCTTAAAATCTCCTCGGTTTGCATGCAGTCTTCTTCCAAAGGGACTCCTAACCAGTCTTTATGACGTATAGAACCGATCTCTTTCGATAATGTTTTTTTTGGAGGGGGTAGACGATAGACCTTTAATCCTCGGTTTTCCATGAAGTCGCAAAGATGCCCTTCAAGCTCGCGGCAGATAAAAGATACTTCTGATCCGTTCTCGGCGAAAGTATCCCCCAGTGCAATACAACGCATCACGTGTCCTGAGCCCATGAGAGAAGATGCATCAACACGGATAGTAATGTTCATTGAACAAGGCTCCAGTCGAGAGGGGTTCCGGCGGGAATATCTTGAGTCGCCTTTCGTCCGATGATTTCTTTAAAATGCTTTGGAGAAAGGCCATGCCCCGGTCGAATAGAGCGAATATTCTCTTCTGTAAGAGTTTCACCCAACTTCACATCTTTCACGATAAAGAGTGATCGCCGAAAAAGATGGTTTTTTTCCTCTTGTTCACTTCTTCCATAATGAACTTTTCCCAAAGCTTGTTCGGTTATTCGCACACTTTCCACCATTTGTTTGAATTCATCCGGTTCGAGTGAGAAGGCACTGTCAGGACCCGAAATATTTGTGGATAAAGTGATATGTTTTTCAATAATACACGCCCCCATCGCGACTGCGGCGACTGGAACAATGACTCCCAGCGTATGGTCGGAAAGGCCTATTGGAATTTGAAAGGTTTCTGACAAATGCGGAATTGTTCGGAGCCTCATCGAGTCGGGTGGAGCGGGATACGCGCTGGTACATTTGAGAAGAGCGATTTGATCAGCCCCGGCAGAACGAGCGGTGCTCACTGCTTCAGAAATTTCTTCTAAAGTTGCCATTCCTGTTGAAATGATAAGCGGTTTTTTGGTTTTTGCCATTTTTTCAATGAGTGGAAGATCAACAATCTCAAATGAGCTTATCTTGTGCGCCGGAATATTCATTCCTTCTAAAAAATCGACCGCGGTTGAATCGAAAGCAGAAGAAAAAAGATCGAGACCGATCTGTTCTGCAATTACTTTTAAACGCGGTTGCCATTCCCAGGGAGTATATGCATCTTTATATAGATCATAAAGTCGCTGCCCATCCCAAAGGGTTTTCCCTTTAATCTGAAAATGCTTTTTATTTGAATCGAGTGTGATCGTTTCGGCGGTATAGGTTTGTAATTTGACAGCATCGACCCCCGCTTCTTTAGAGGCTTTGATTAACTCTACCGCCTGATCGAAATTTTGATGATGATTTGCCGAGATTTCTGCAATGATATAGACCGGATGAGCAGGCCCAATCTTTTTTTTACCAATAGTGATTTCATTCATAAGGTCTGATTCCTTTGATATGTAAATTGAAGAGCTTGATGCTGTTCCAGAACGACAATCCCTTCGTATTGGAAGCCGGCTTTTTCGAAAGTCTTTTGAGAAGCTTGGTTCTCTTTTTTAATATAAGCATGAATCATTTCGACATTCATTTCTTTAAAGATCACTTGAGTTGCCAATTGAATGATTCTGCTGCCATATCCTTCTCTCCGCATGAGTGGGCTGACACTGACTGAAATTAGACCTCTATTTTCTTTTTTTTCACAACGAATATATCCGATCGGTACTTCAGAGGCATCAAGAGCGATTCGAAAAAAATAAGATGGGTTGCTCAATTTCGATGCGAGCCATGTTTGATGAGTTTGCCAAGCAATTGGCGCGCTCGAAAAGGAGAATTTGCGCGTCTCTGGATCATTCGCCCATTCCCACAAGAGTTTTGCATCATCGCCTGAGGCGAGTCTTAAAGTAAGTTTTGTCATCGTACTTTAAAAAGTGGCTCGAGAGGATGGCATCGTAAAAGATCTGAAAGAGGGAAACCATCGATTGCTTTTTTTAGAATCGGTATCACTTCTTCGTAGACAACCATTAGCCGTCTAATATCTGAATTTGAGTGAGCATAACTCATGTTGTGCGTGCCGACTGTCAGAATCCCTCGGGCGAAAACTTCTTGCAGCAAAAGAGTCTTGATTTCAGATGAGCTGCATTTTGGGGTATCTTTGATGAGTAGAAATGACCAACACGGTTTTCCGGAAACGCTTAAAAATTCTTCGAGTCTGTTTTTTTGGATGATTTCCCGAAGCCCATGAATGAGTTTTTCTCCTTGCTGCCAAAGATGCTTAATGACCGGTTGTTGCTGTAATTTCTTCATCACAGCGAGGGCCGCTGCGAGTGATAATGTTTCTCCCCCGAAAGTGAATGAAAAAAAGATTTCTTCCATCAGTTTCATGATTTCAGCACGTCCAGCGATGGCAGAAAGAGGATAACCATTTGCCAAGCCTTTGCCAAAAGTCGCCAGATCTGGAACGACGTTAAAGAGCTCTTGTGCCCCTCCATTTGCAAAGCGAAAACCGGTGATCGTTTCATCAAAGATTAACAGGGTACCATGGCGATGGGTGAGTGTTTTTACCTCTTCTAAGAAGCCTGGCAATGGATCTGTCACATTCATCGGTTCGAGAATAACAGCGGCGATCAAGTCGGGGTAATTCGAAAATAACTGATGAAGAGATTCGATGTCGTTATAAATGAAAGTATGCGTCAGCTTCCTGGTTGCTTTTGGAACTCCACGGTTTCGGGTGGTTGATCCTATATACCAATCTTGCCAACCATGGTAGCCGCAAACAGCAATATGATCGCGGTTTGTGTAAGCTCGGGCGAGCCGAACTGCTCCTGCGGTCGCATCGGAACCGTTTTTGGCAAAACGAACCATCTCAGCACAAGGAATCATCTCAGAAATTTTTTCCGCAACCTTAATTTCAATGGGATGAGGAAGGCTAAAAATAACTCCCTCTTGCAATTGCTCTTGTACTGCAGAAGTCACATCAGGATCTAAATAGCCGAGAGTAATCGATGCCAGCCCGTTAATAAAATCGATGTACTCATTTCTATCAACGTCCCATACATGGGACCCTCGTCCTTTTTTCAAGAAAAATGGGGAGACACCCAGTGGAAATTGAGTTTTGCTTTTACTAAAAGTTTGAGAACCGAGCGGAATGGTTTTTAGAGCTTGCTCAAGTAATTTTTCAGAAGAAGTATAGTGGATCATAACTTTTTAAGTGGAACGACGATAACACAATAGCGGTTTTTCGATCAAAAAATAAGAAAGAATAGAGAGAATGATTGTTGCTAAAAGAGTAACGAAAAAATGAGATTCACAGTAATCTGAGTATTGCACCAAAAGTCCGTGCCAGGCATAGATTCCATAGGAAAATACCTCTAAGGTTGAAAGAATGAATGCTAGCCCACTTAAAGAAATTTTTTCTCTATCCCATAAAACGTGTGCTGTTAAAAGTCCGACTCCTGCTAAATCGACTGACAGAGGTCCTGAAGCCCAAAACAAACCTGGTTTTTTTGATACATCCATAAAGTGGAATATAAAATAATAAGAGAGGCGAGGCATAATAAGGATGGGTGATATTGTATCAAGTTTTGAGGGAGCGATTTTGTCTATTAAATAATCTAAAATAAATCCGGCATAAAAATGAGATAAATTTCCTGTCAGTGATCGATTGACCCACGAATAGTGAGAAATAAACTTTGCCAGAGTGGGTATGAATAAAAAGAAAGCAAATGTAAGGGCAATCATGGAGAATGACTTTCCCGTTTTTTGGAGGATAAAAGCTAACAGCGGTGCGATGAGATAGAACTGGATTTTGACTCCCAAGGCCCAAAAGACACCGACGAGTTAATAGGTATGATTCCATTGAAGCATCAAAAATTCTTTCATAAATAGGGAACTAGTCCACGGGATAGGATCTTGGCTAAAATGGGTATTTATGAAAAATGATAAAACAGTAATGAAAAGCAAAAGGGGATAGATTCGGACCAGTCGATTTTTGTAGAAATAGAAAATTTCTTTTGTATTAAATTGATATCGTTTTTTCTCAAAAGCATAACCAATAGTATATCCAGACAAAATGAAAAAGACCCAAACGCAGATTCGTCCTGCAATATTTAGGAAGGCAATCGGAGTATTAGTGATACGATAACCATTCGTATGCCACCAGACAACCATAATTGCCAGGATTCCTCTGAGCAGCAAGGTTAAATCCAGCCGATCAGGCAAAGGGAAATTAAAAACTTTTTTTTGCGCCCAATAGTTCATCGATTGGATTTTTTCTATTATAAAACATCCCAGAGAGGTTTGGGCACGACAAAAGATTTTGTGAGATCTTTCAAGTCGGGTCTTGAATCGAGAAAGCTAATAATCTGTTCAACCGAGATGAGCGGCATGTAATCAAGATGGGCTTTTGCAATTTCACGGCAGAGGATTAAATCTTCAGGATAATCAACAGTGACGCGGAGATCCATCCGTTGAAATTTTTCGGGTGGCAATATTACATCGATTTTGAATTCTTTTGGATTCATTCGAGGATAATTAGAGCAGAACTCCGAACGGTCTTTCGAAGTTCCTCTTTGATGGGATTTTTCCAATGCATCTAGAGTATAAATTTCAAAGTGAAGCCCTTCTGGCAAGCGATCGCAAACAGTAATATCATTGCTTTGTTTGATATGTTTTTCCCAAACTATATTTAACAAATCATAAGCAAACCAAGGGCATTCGGTGGTGATTCTAAAAACATCAGTTGCCTTACCGGATCTTCCACATTGAATGAGCCTCATGAGAACATCTGTAGGGTCTCCATAAATATACGAAATGTTGTGTGCATGAGCAATATCGACGAAAACTGCATTGTCGATCCCCTCAGAAACACCAAGAACAATTTCATCGATGACTGGAAATGTTTTAAGTGCAGTGATGATTTGGTCAAGAATAGTAACATTCTCTAAAATTCTTTGAAGTGGCTTGCCATAAAGACGTGATCCATTATTACGGCAGGCAAGAGAGGCGACAAGTCGACGTTTCATGATTAGGTCTCCAATACTTCAATGGTAACGGCTACCCCCTGCTCCAGACTTTTAGTGAGGCGTTTTCCATAGATGCTTTTAATATCATAGAGTGGATTGGCTGCGGCAGTTCTTTTTAAGGTCAAAAGCTCCGGTGTTAAGAGGGTCCCGGATTCTAATTTTCGTGCGGTGACGACATGTTTATGAGTCATTCGTCGGTAGTCTAGTTCTGAAGTATTCGTTGTAAATTCACCCTTGAGAGGATCAGTTTCGCCTACAGCTTGGTGGCACTGCCTCATGAAGCGAACAAAGCGTAAAAACTCATCCGGAGAGAGGGCGGACTCGTGATCTTCTAGTTTCATTACTTTGGAAAGTGTCAAATGCTTTTCTAAGTAGCTCACTCCGAAACCAATCGCTACAGCCGCGAGGGTAAAGCGAAGTTCATCTTCGACAGGCACATGATCTGCGAACCCGTAGCCAATATTTTTTCGGTTTCCAAACTGAGTCATGAGCGTTGATAATCGTTTGATTTGATTTGCTTCAATCGGTGTCGGATAGCTTTGAAAGCCATGGAGAAGAACAATGTTTTTTTCTCCCATGATCTCGATCGCTTGATGAACTTCTTCTCGAAGACAACCGCTGATCGATAGAAAAATAAGGGGAATTTTTGATTTAGATATCGATTTAAGTAGATCGAGATTTTGCATGTCAGTGCTATGGATTTTGACACCAGACACTTGCATATGTTCTGCAAGCTTTAAACTCTTTGCACCGTAGACATCCAAAAAGAGAGATATGTTTTTTTCTTGAGCGAGAGAGGCAATTTTCAACCAAACAGCATCTTGCATTTCTAGAGATTGAAAAAGTTGAAAGTGTTTATAATCAGGGGTTGCCAATTCATCTGCATAAATAAGCTGGAACTTGACTGCGTCTGCCCCTGCTGCTGCCGCTCCTTTGACAAGCATTTCAGCGAGCTCGGGTTTTCCTTCATAGCCTTGCGCTACTTCAGCAATGATCTTCAGTGAGTTCATATTATATCCTTATTACTGTGTTGTTTTCCGAAGCTTGTTTTGCCGCTAAGATCCATGAAAGTACATCACGTCCACGATCCAGTGGAGTAATAGGCTTTTCTTCATCCGCTAATACATTTAAAAAGTGAGAGGTTTGATCAAGATACATTTGATTTAAATCATAACCTTCCGGTTCTTGCCATTCTTGCCAAGACTTATCACGAGCTAAATAGAGGCGAACTTTTTTTGAATTGAAATTCCAAAACAGAGAGCCTTCTTCACCAAAGAATTCATAATTTCTTTGGTATGCACGTTGAATATAATCTACATGAATTTCACCGATAGAACCGTTTTTGAATTTCAGAATCACTTCAGCGACATCTTCTGTGTCAATTTCTAAAGAACTTGTTTTATCGGTAAAACAGGCAATTTTTTCAGGTTCACCCACAAACCAGGTTAAATAATCAAACTCATGACAATCTAGAAGGATTCCCCCCCCCATTTTTTTATTGGCTGAGTATCCTTTGCGATAATCTTCCCAAGGATGCCAATCGGGAAGATATTGACCTGCTTGGCAACGAACCGACAGCAGTTTTCCAATTTCGTTATTTTCGAGAATTTTTTTTATCCGTTTGAAAGAAGGATGAAACTTCCAATTGCTTCCAAGATGTCCCTTAATTCTTCTACTCCGAACAATTTCGATCAGCTCATTTAGCTGCTCAAGACTGTGCGATAAAGGTTTTTCAATAAAGAGATGACAGTTAAAGTTGGCAGCATATAAGGCATCTGTAATATGCGAAGAAGTGGGCGATGTGATAAAAGCGGCATCAAAAGAATCGTTAATCAAAGCTTCTTCCATGGAAGCAAAACTTTGAGTGTTTGTGATTGAACACATTTCCTCCCGTCGTTGAACGTTAGGGTCGACACCACAAATTTTGTAGACTCCGCATTGAAGAAGGTTTTTAGCGTGTCGCTTGCCGATCGAGCCGCAGCCGACGATCAGTATTGAGAGATTTTTTATATTCATGCAGACAAATAGATTTAACAGAGTTGATGACGTTACTGATCTCTTCCTCTTTCATAGAGGGAAAAATTGGTAGTGTGAGAGCTTCTTGATAGTATTGATTAGCCTCGCGGTAATCTCTTTCCGGAATTTGGTAATGTTCTCGATAGTAAGGTTGCATTGGTACCGGAATGTAATGAACGTGGCTCCCAACTCCCAAACTGGCTAGTTTTGCCATTAATTCACGCCGAGAAATACCAAGCTCTTCAAATTGAATACGGACTACATAAAGATGATGACTGCTTAAGTCTCTTCCTTCCACTTGCGTTTTCATTAAGTAAGGAAGATCGGCAAATGCTTCATCGTAACGAATGGCAATTTCACGACGTTTCATCACAAACTGATCCAGCTTTTTCATTTGAGAAATAGCTAGAGCACATTGAATATCAGTAATACGGTAATTAAAACCTAAATATTGCATTTCGTAATACCAAGGGTTTACTTTGCCTTCGTCGAATGCTAGCTTAAGATCTATAAAAGGGTCATTCCCTTTATTGATGCCGTGACTTCGAAATCGTAGAAGGTTTCGATAGCAATCCTCATCATTGGTTGTAATGATTCCTCCTTCTCCTGAAGTAATCATTTTTACCGGATGAAAAGAGAAAACCGTCATAAGAGAATGGGCACAATTTCCCACTTTCCCCCCATCTGGATAAGATGCGCCAAAAGCGTGTGCACCATCTTCGATAATATTGGCGCCCAAATCATCGGCTATTTTTTTGATTACGGGCATCTCACAAGGAAAACCTGCAAAGTGAACAGGTATGATAGCCTTCACACGACCCAGTTCATTAAGTTTTTCTTTAAGTTTGAATGAATCGATATTTAAAGTTTCCGGATGAATATCAGCAAAGTGAGGAATGGCACCTACGTAAATGGCACAATTAGAGCTAGCCACAAAAGTATTAGGAGAAGTGATTAAATTATCTCCAGGTTCAATTCCAGCAGCAATACAAGCAAGATGTAGAGCCGTTGTTCCACTAGAAGTGGCGACAGCAAATTTGGCCCCTACATATTGGGCGACTGTTTTTTCAAACTCAATAATTTTTGGACCTTGTGTAAGATATCCGGTACGCAAAAGCTCAACAACCGCCTGAATATCTTCTTCATCAATAAAGTGTTGACCGTAGGGAATCATAATTCAATTGGTTCTCTTTTTAAAAGATCTGTTAACTCTGCAACTGTCATCCATTGATTATTCAGATCACTGCTAAATTGGAAATCTTCAGGGACTGGTTTGCCACCCGACTCCTCTTTATAATTTTTTTTATTCCACCACTCCGCAGAGGGTTGAACAACAAAAAAGTCGTCAAATTCAAGAGTATGAATTGAATCATCTCGCGTAATCATAATTTCATGAAGCTTTTCTCCAGGTCGTATTCCTATAATTTCTGTCTGACACTCTGGGGCTACGACTTTAGCGACATCCATAATATTCATGGATGGTATTTTTGGTACGAATAGCTCTCCCCCTCTCATTCGTTCTAAAGAGCGAATGACAAACTGTACTCCTTGACTAAGAGTAATCCAGAAGCGAGTCATACGGACATCTGTAATCGGCAAAGTGCCACTTTGTCGGCATTTCATGAAAAAAGGGATGACACTGCCTCGGGAACCAACAACGTTCCCATAGCGTACCACTGAAAAATGGGTGCGATGTTTTCGAGAGAGATCGTTTGCTGCTATAAAAAGCTTGTCCGAGCATAGTTTTGTTGCGCCATAAAGATTTACTGGATTAGCTGCTTTATCAGTGCTCATAGCTATGACACGTTCAATTCCCTGATCAATACAAACATTGATAATATTTTCTGCACCAATAATATTAGTTTTAATTGCTTCCATTGGATTATGTTCAGAGGAAGGGACCTGTTTCATGGCAGCGGCATGGACAACACAGTCTATTCCATCTGTTGCACGATAAAGTCTTTCTTTGTCGCGAACATCACCTAACATATAATGTAGAATAGGGGAGCTTAAATGCTGTTGCAGTTCAAACTGTTTGAGCTCATCACGGCTGAAAGCAACTATTCTTTTAGGTTTGTGGTTTTCTAAAACAGTTTTTATGAAACGTTTTCCAAATGAACCAGTAGCTCCAGTTACCAGGATTGATTTTCCATCTAAAATCATACGTTGTTTACCACAGCCGTTCTTAACTCTTCGGCTCTACCTTTCTCTTGTTGAAGCTTAAGTTCGTTGATTTGCATATCAATATCTCCAAGACATTTACCAGTAGCTGAACAGGTTTTATGATTATTTAAAGACATATCAAAAGGGCGTCTTGCAGCCAACTTTTTATCTGCGAGATGAATCGGAATTATAAGTCCTTCAGAAAAACCAAAAATTTTTGCAATACGAATTGCAAAATCATATTTTGAAATTCGTTCATCTCCTACGATATGAAAAATCCCTTTCTCTCTAGCTTCTAGAAGAATATGAGCAGTTTTAATCAAATTATCAGCCAATATAGGAGTGAAAAAAACATCTTTAAACATTTTGATCTCTTGATCAGATCTCATACTTTGTAAAATCCAATCAGTTAAAGAATTACGAAATTTATGTCCCCAGGCAAAAAAATTTGTTCTCAAAATCAAAGCTGTAGGCGCGGCTTGCAATACATAAAGCTCAGCAAGTGCTTTGGTTTTACCATATACGTTCAAAGGAGAGGGGATTTCATTTTCTTTTATAAAGGATTGTGAACCATCAAAAAGCTGATCAGTTGAAATATGAATAAAAGAAATTTTTTCTAAAAAAGCAGCTTTTGCTATTCGGTGTGTGAATTCAGCATTTAATTCATAAGCTGCTCCTGGATAATGCTCGCATTCATCTACATTAGTAATAGCGGCAGTGTTTATAATGAGATCCGGCTGAATTTTTTGTAGATTTTCTCGAATGGTATCAAAAGAACCAAAATTTCCAGGTACTGTTCTGACACCTTTTAATAAGATAGTTTTTTTATGAGTAGAAAGTATAATCTCGTGTTGTTCTCTCATACAACAAGCCCAATTTAATGCCAAAAAACTTGAACCTCCAGTAAACAAAATTCTCATAATAGAAAATATAACGTTTATTGATTTTAATAGTAGTTGAGCTTTTGAGCTTTGATGAAAGACGATAGTTAGTTAAACCATTCTTCTGTCATATCTTAATGGTAGGTAGAAAAAATTTATTTGGTTAATTACAGATTAAATCCTAAAAATTTTTTCTGAAAAACCAAGAATGTCTTTTGTAGCATTTCGTGCATCTACTAAAAGATTGCATTCTTCCAATATTTTTTTCACTAAAAATTGATCATGATGCGTAAGAATAGCTACACAATCATAAATATTTAAATTTACTATTTGTGAAACAGATTCTAAAAAAAATCCATCAAACTTTATTGATGGGATATATGGATCGTAATAGGATACCTCGGCTCCTTTTTCTTTAAGGAGTTTAATAACGTCAAGTGCAGGAGACTCACGATAATCATCAATGTTGCTTTTATAAGCAACCCCTAAGATCATAACTTTAGAACTCATGACCGATTTTTTTCTAGAGTTTAAAGCAGATGTAATTTTTTCAACAACAACTCGGGGCATAGAAGAATTAATTTCATCCGCCAATTGAATAAATTTGGGGTTATAATCCATGGATCTTAATTTCCAGACTAGATAATGAGGATCAACCGGAATGCAATGTCCCCCAAGACCTGGGCCCGGGTAAAAAGGCATAAATCCAAAAGGCTTAGTTGCAGCAGCTTCAATAACCTCCCAAGTGTTAATTCCTAAGCGGTTACAGATAATGGCTATTTCGTTAGCGAGTCCTATGTTGACTGCTCGAAAGGTGTTCTCAAGAAGTTTTACCATCTCTGCAACTTGAGTAGAGCTTACAGGGATAACTTTATCGATAAAGGTTTTATAAAAACTGCAGGCTATTTCTGTACAGTTATGAGTGGCTCCTCCAATAATTTTAGGGGTATTCTTAATTCCAAACTTTTTGTTTCCTGGATCAATTCTCTCAGGAGAAAAAGCCAAATAAAAATCTTTTCCAACTTTTAGACCAGTTTCCTCGAGAAGAGTTAAAACCAATTCGTTGGTAGTGCCAGGGTACGTGGTAGACTCTAATATGATCGTTTGTCCAGGGCGAAGGTATTTTTTTATTTCGTTTACAGCTTGTAGGATATATGAAACGTCTGGATCTTTTCCTTTTCCGAGAGGAGTTGGAACGCAAATAGAAATAAGATCGCAATCTTTTAGATGCGAAAAATCGGTAGTGGCCTTAAATTTTCCGCTTTTAACTAAATTATAGAAACTTGGTTCGTCAATATCCTTTATATATGTTTGTCCCTGTACTAATGTATTAATTTTAGCTTCTGAAATATCGAATCCCCAAATGTTAAAACCGTTTTTAGCAATTTCAACCGCAAGAGGGAGACCTACATAACCTAAGCCAATCACTGCTGCTCGAACCGATTTATCTGCTATTTTTAGATGAAAATTTTCCATAAATTATATTTTTGAATTTTATAAAGATTACCGTTTTATTATATGCTTATTGTAAGTGGATTAAATGGTCAATGTTGAATTGAAAGGAAATTTCTCCTAAAAAATTATTTCGACTTTGACTGCTTACAAAATTGAAATTTTGAACAAATTCGTATCCAACCTTTGTTTTTATAAGAAATGGATTTTTATTCATGCGGTATAACCATTCGACTGTTGTGCGATAGCGATTTTCACTTGGATTATTTTGAATCACTACAAATTGAGGGCTCACAGCACCAGCCCAAATATCACCGCTTCTGAGTTCCACAGCTTCATTAAATGTCAGTTGATTTTGTGAATTAATATCTACGTTGGAGTTTAAATAAAACCCCTGTGCATCAGGACCTAAGTTATCTCCTAAGATAAATCCATTTAAAGTTAAACCAGTTGTGTATTGGGAGTTTCGATAAAAGATGGGTCCTGTATGATGATATTCTAATCTCAAATCTGCTTTTCCAGTATTCACCAATCGTCCTAAATAAATTCCACCCATAAATCCTGAGTCTAAAAGAAAAAAATCTTTTGTTCGATTAATAGTAGGGCTGTCATCTAATATAAACTCACCGTAAATCTCCAAATTTCGAGCAGGCGGAATTCGAAATCGAAAATCGAGTCCTCCCATTTTATTGGAAGCAATATCGGAATTGGCTCCATTATATAAAGCACCGAAAGGGATTCCTTCTAATAAGCTATTTTTAAAAGAGTTGTAAGGTGCACCTCTTCCTCCTGACTCCACTAACATTTCATACCCGAGTTCGAAGAACGAAAATGGTTGAATGCTAAACTTATATCCTAAAAGATAAGGATAGGGATAATTTTGCTCAGGACCCAAATTAGAAAAGAAATAAGACATTTTGATCGCCCCGAGATATTTTAAGATGGAAGGGAGAAAAAAAGGGCTATCATTGGAAATCTTTATCATGTCGAGACCGCGGGGGTTATTGGATAAGACGAGTCCCGCATCTTTTCCCTGTCCCCAAACTAGATTGTCTCGACCTACTTCTAATTCAAAATTTTTAAAATAAACTTTGCCGTAAAGATAGAGAAGGAAAATATTATTATCATTTGATTCATTGTTGCCGGTTGCAAAAGCTAGTTGAAAACGGGGTTGCAGATAAAGAGCAAAATGGTTTGTGAGTCTCGCCCAATGAGTGGTTTCGAGAGAAGGGTTCACTCCTTCAATTAATTCTCTTCCTTGTTGATATTGAAGAAGCGGATTGATGGTGGCATTGATGCTTCCAGCACCATTGTTCGGAATCACCTGTCTTGATTTACTATTGGATCCTGTCAGATCGACGGTTACTTTTTCTAGTGGATGAAGAGAGTACCAATTGTTTTCCCCTTCTACGGTTTTTAAGAAAACTAACTCCTCATGAAAGTCCTGTTTTAAACGGTTAAGAGTCGGTTTTAAATAGTCTATTCTGGCTTGAATCGCCTGCTTTTCTGTTTCAGAAAGTTTGGGGTTATTGAGTTTCTCTTCTAGGTTCGGGAGATGTTTTATCGCTTCAGAAACAATTCTTGCAATTTCTTTTCGTGAATAGGGACGTTGCCCCACAATGATTTTGTCCACCAACCCTTGGGAAGTTAGCCGATCAATGTCTCGATAAACAGGATCTAAGGTCGATATATTGATGGATGCTTGAGTGTAAGCGAACGAATTGTAAAATAAGCTCAAAACGCAGATAAGACCAAAAAATGTAAAACTTTTCTTAAACAGAAATTAACCATGTCTTTCTAAATCAGTGTATTTCAAGGTTGCTCGCATATTTACGTTCAACCATTTAAACAATACTTTTACCCGACCTGCAGCCGGAAGATTTTTTTCTATCATTCCCTGCAGATCTTTTAAGATTCCCTTTTTCACCTTTACCTCGTCCCCTTCTTTAAAAAGAAGTTCTTGTTCCCGCAGTAAACCGTTTTCCGTTTTCATTTTTAAAGTTTCAATGACGATATCCGAAACAGGGGCAGGATCTGTTCCAGTTCCCAAAATTCTGTTTACTCCGCGAGTGTATCGGACCATTCGGTGATGATTTGGATCGGTAAAATCTGTTCGGATGAAGAGATAGCAAGGAAAAAGAGGTTTAGGAGATGGAACTGCATTCATTTGGGGAAAGAAGAGTTCATAATGAGCTCTGTTGAGCTGGTTTATAACTTCTTTTTCTTTTTTTAGTTTCGTTCGAATGACGTACCAAGCATTCATTTTGTTATTATTTCCTCAGCATGAAAAGTGATACTTTAAGCAGGCTACCGCCATTGAATCAAATGAGATTCTTGTGTAATTCCAATAAGTTATATTCAAAATCACCCTTGTAGGCGCAAAAAGGGTTTTTGAACAATTCTTTAAACAGTTCCACGAATAAAAATTAGGCAAACAGATATATTTCTTAGCTGTTTGCTGTATTCGCTAAAGAAAATTTTATCAACTAAAAAAATATGAGCTATCGGTTGATTTTCGTAGGTTTAAGGGAAAAAGATCTGGAGAGATTATATCGATAAAAAGTATAGGATAGTTGGTATTTTGAATTTTAAAAAATGAAATAATAGTCAAAATATTTAGAAGTTATTAAATTTTTTCCCCATTAATTATAATTAAATTTCCATCTGTAATCAGTTCAACTGCACCATTGGCAATTTTTTCCTTGGTGACAAATCCTCCCGCCCCTTTTTCAGTCAGCCAAATTTTTGCTCCCGATTTTTGCCAACGTTCGAGAATTTGCTGGTCAGGGTGATGATAACTATTTCCATTTCCTACACTAATCAGGGCAACTTTGGGTTTTAGACTGTTGACAAAGCTTTGATTGGAACTTGTACTACTTCCATGATGATTGACATGGATAGCGGTAATTTCTCCAATCTGTTCTGCCAAGGGAGTTTCTATATCCAATGTTTTAAATCCTCCAGGACTTCCTCCGCCCGTTAGATCAGCCGAAGTAAGATAACGAAAGTTCTTATATTCGATCAGCAGAGAGATTGCGGCACTATTTTCGGTTTCATGAATGCCGACCTGAAAGAGATCGAGCGTTGGGCCATTCCAAACTGATCCATTGACTGCCACACAACGAATGATGACTTCCGGATCAAGACCGATCAGGTCTCCCGGTAAAATAGAAAATCTATTTTTTTCAACCGCCTTTAAATAGTCTGTGTAAAGGGGAGAAGAATCGAGCGGAGTTCCACCCCGATCGTAAATCCCTTGTGACGGCATTAAATCATCGGCTGTTTCCAACTGGCCATCCGCTCCTGCAATCACTTCGCTTATTCCACCGATATGGTCCGCATCATAATGAGTGGCAATGATCATATCAAGAGAGTTGATTCGATGGGATTGAAGGTAGGGGAGGATGATATCGGTTCCCTTTCCAATATTTCCCGCATCGATCAGAATATTTTTTCCTTTGGGGGTAGTGATCAATGTGGCGTCCCCTTGACCAATATCGAGAAGAGTAATTTTAAGACTCCCACTGTTTTCATTTGAAGAATTTAATTCAGGAGGAGTGGGAGTCTGTTGCCAATCCTTTGGAAAAGGGTTCTGTTTGAGTGCAGCGCAGCCCGAAAAAAGGAAGGCAAAAAAAAGAATTAACTTCTTTGTTGTAAATGACATTTATAATTCTCCTGGGGTTGGTTTTTCGAGATCGATAAAGTCTTTGCTGTTATCCTTTGTATTCTGTCCTTTGATCCGCGATAGGCTATGTCCTTCTTTCACATCGAATGCAGGTTTTCCCTGCAAAATTGCGAGCCCATTGCTCGCTAGAGTGACGCTGACTTCACCATAAGAAACAGCATCCAGTAAATTTCCCTGATCATCCAAAAGCTGAATTGCATCTGGGCCATTTTGAGGGTCGAAGTTGTCGATAAAATCGGCTCCAGGAATATTCGATTGGGAAGGCTTTCCATTTTGGGCGTCGGCGATGAGGAAAATGCCATCTGCAGGGATTTTGCTGTTTTCCGGAAAGGTGATGATTTTTAGAATTTTTCCATCCGATCCGTTGACGATGACCAGTTGATACCCATCAATATCGCTATTGGGTGTTCCGTAAAGTTCGACAAACTCATTTCCATCGGTATCACTTTCTGCTGAGTCGTAAAGAATTTCATTCATTACTAGTGAGGTTGGTCTTATTTTCTCCGGAGGAGGTGGATCCGAATTCGGTTGTGGTGTTGGAGTTGGTTGTAATGGAATTGGCAATTTGAAAACGGCAAGAAATGGAATGGTTTGATCCCCTGGTTTTTGGTTAAAGGGGGCTTTACTTATTGCCAACAAATCAGAAGTAATTACCAAAGTATAACTTCCGCTCTTTAAAATTTCAGAGGATGACCAGGTAATTTTTTGCAAATTTGAATTAGTTGTATAAGTTCCATCGACCCGATTTAGTTTTCCTTTATCCAAATCTTTTTGAATGAGATCACCGGTTGAATATTGAGTCGGATTGATTTCTGTTTTTAGAAGAAAAATTGATTTTGCGTTGACTGTTTTTGTTTCAATCGGATGAGAAAAGGTCAACTCGATTTGATCGATCTTCTCCAATCGATCTCCAGGAGCAGGAGAGATGGCAAGCAGATAAGGCTCAGATTGAACGAGAGAATGAAAGTTTCCGTTCGGCAAATTTTGGCAACCGATGATGAGAGAAAGAAAGGTGAACAAAAAATAATAAAGTAATCTGCTATTTATTTTCATTTTTCATCTCCTTGAATGGGTTCTGTGGTTTTGGAAAAATATCCTCCGGTGAGAGAATCGAGTTTTGCCTCCAACTCCTCAAGACGGAGCTGAGTGATAGATGAAAGTTCTTCCCGTTTTTTTTCTCCTTCTTTCAAGAGCAGTTTTTTTCTTTCAAAATAAATCTGGTAAAGCTCCTCTAAAACCTGCGAGCGCATGAGGTTGCGGTAGCGAGCCTCTTTAGAGATTAAGAGAGAATCTTTATTAAAGACCAGTTCATCCAAAGACCAAGTTGCTTTTGCTTCAAAGCCTTGATTGAGATTGTTGTTTTGATTGAGTTGAGATTGAGGAGGGCCGACCGTAATGCTTGAGCTGGTGACTGAAATAGAATCTTGAATCGTATTGTTGATTTGATTGACGAGCCGTTGTTCATAACCGACGGTTACTTGCGGCAAGGCTTTTGCCCACTTGATTCTCGATTTCCAATTTATTACCTCCTGCGGATCTAGACTTGCATATTTGAGCGCAGCGACTTCTAATTGATGCAGAGTTGGTTTTTCCGCTGTACGAGCAAATGATCCATTCAGTAAAAGAAATGAGAAGAGAACGATAATGGTTAAAATATTTTTTACATCACTCATGACCGGCAGGTCATGCAGAGGTTATGCCAATTGAGAAAGAGAGTGTTTTTCTAGATTAGAGAAGAAGAAGGATTTTTTTATTGTCCTAATTTCATACTTTATTGCTCGATAAAATCCAAAAAGCAGCCAATTAAAAAATAGAATTTTTTTTACTCCGCAATAAACTGCAAAAAACTATGGGCGTTATTTGATTGAGTCAGCGGTTTTGTTTCAAGTTGATCCAGATTCATCACCCAGATGTTGGAAAGGTGATTATTGTTCTGATCTGCTCCATCGAGAGTCGCAGAGGATCCGTAGATCAATTGACTTCCGTCCGCAGATCCTTGTGGAACATAGCTGTCGGCCTGTGTGAAATGGGTGAGCGGTTTGTGGTTTGGATCGTTTAGATCCGCAATCCAAATATTGTAATGTTCATTCGTATTGTCGGTTCCATCCAAGGCGCGAGAAGATTCATAAAGCAGATGAGTGCTATCCGAAGACCATTGCGCTGAGTAGCTTCCAGCCTTCGTTAGCTGGGTGATAGGTTTCGGGTTTGAGCCATCTGAATTGACCACCCAAATATTGGAAAAATCATTTTTATGATCCTTTCCATCCAGAGCTTGAAAAGATTGATAGGCTATTTTGCTCCCATCGGGAGACCATTGGGGGAGGTAACTATCCGCCTTTGTCAACTGAGTGAGAGGCTTGGGGCTTGATCCATCTGCATTCATGATCCAGATATTATAATGCTCGTTGGTACTGTCGTTTCCATCGAGCGCGCGTGCAGATTCATAGACGATCTGTTTTCCATCGGGGGACCACTGAGGTTCGTAGCTTCCCCCCTTTGTCAGTTTTGTGAGCGGTTTGGGATTTGATCCATCGGAGTTCATCATCCAAATATTTGAAAAGTCGCTTTTATAATCTGTTCCATCCAAAGCCTGAAAGGATCCGTAGACAATCTGTTTTCCATCGGGAGACCATTGGGGAAGAAAGCTGTCAGCCTGAGTCAGGCTGGTAAGCGGTTTATGATTGGAGCCGTCGGCGTTTACAACCCAGATGTTAGATCGGCCGATATCCTGATCGCTTCCATCCAACGCTCTAGAAGATTGATAAAGGAGTTTGGTTCCATCAGGAGACCAGCGAGGGAATTGGCTATTAGCTCTGCCCAGTTGAGTGAGAGGATAAGAGGTTTTGCCATCAGTGGTCGCAATCCAAATATTAAAAATCTGACTCGCTTCGATATCCGATAAAGATCGATTGGAGTTTTTCATGGAATTGGGAAAAGGATTTAAATTAGATATATAAGCGACCATTCCAAATGCAGCTTTGATCTCTTTTGCCTGATCCATCGTCACTTCACAATCGAGACCTCCGTGACAAATGCCCCCATACCATCCCAAAAAGAGGTACCCGTTTTCCGGCTCAGCTGTGAGGGTGAGCTTCTCTCCTTTGTGAGTGATAGTGCTACAGGCACCTCCTGCTTTTGAGCAATTGATTTCTCCTTGGGAAGAGTGGATCTTCCCTTTGCCAATACCTGTGATGGTGAGGGTGAGTTTAGGATTTGTTAATTTGGAAATGTAAGAGTTATTTGAATCAGAGGGGCCAACGCATCCTGAAAAAAAGAGGATATCAAACAGAAAAATACCTACAAGAAATAATCGTCTCATATCGAAGGGGGGAGACAGTTTTTATTCTAATGAAAAATGTCAAAAGGGATAATAGCCATTAGTTAATTATGGCATAAACAAAATAGATATAGGAGACTTTATAAAGGGAAAAATTTAAGCAGGGATTTACAATTAAAGACAATTTCTACAGAACTATTTAGCAAATCTATCATAAAAAACAAAGCTTGTTAGAGCAAGTGATGATAAAGTACTAAACCATGAGATAGCATTAGTAACAGTAATTGCTTTAGCAGGAACTACAATCGTATCTCCGGGATTGACTAGATCAATGTCATTTACAGTTCTTCTTTTACCATCAGATCCAATGATCCTCGCTCTTTTTAAACTAGCTTTATCGCTTGGTCCCGCCTGACTTATATAATTATTCACCGAAAGACCAGGTTGAAATGGATAAGGTCCTGGTAAGGATACGGCGCCAGAAACGTAAATTTGATCATTCAATGTTGGGTAAAAAATATGATCACCCGGAAGTTGCTTTAAGTTGTAATCAAATTTATTATTAGCAGTTAAAACATGAGGGACAATTACTACATCGCCTTTTTGAATGGCAAAACTCTTGATTGATTCTTCTTTATTATCTATTTTAAGAATTTCTTTTTTTTCATTTTCATTGAAACGAATAATGTGAATCGGAGCTTGTATAGATCGTCCAGTTGCAAATCCACCTGCCATATTAATAGCATTTTCTAAGTTAATAGAGCCGGTCATTTCATATTTACCAGGTCGCTTTACTGGTCCTTCTACTTCAAACTCTCCTTCTTTAAGAGGAATGAAAATAACATCGTTTTCAATAAGATAAGGATTTTGATCAAGCATTCCTTTAAATTTATAAGAAAAAAGATCAAGTATTTGCGTTCTCTTACCTTGTCTTCTGAGTTGAATCGCTGTTTGAGAGCCATTTTCAGAGATTCCACCAGCGTACCTTACCCCATCAGTGATGCGGTCAGAGGGTAGGGCTTTATATGTTCCAGGTCTATTCACTTCCCCAAGAACATGGATGTTATAGTATATAGATCCTTCAGAAACTCTCCCTATTGAGTTTGATGGAGAAGAAAAAGAAGTGTCGGTGGCTTCTCCTTTATTTCCAGTAGAAGAGTTTGGCAATGCACGAAAGCTTCTTTGTACATCATTAACTCTACTCCCACCTCGATTGTTAAGAAGAGAAGATGGGTCGAAACCTTGAGCTTGGAGGAAATAGGTTTGCGACATTACCATGCTTATTATTAAAATTAATATAAAACATTTTTTCATATGAAAATTTTACTGAATCTATTCAATCCTTAAGGGAAGTTACCCATATCAGAATCGATTTGAATGTCAATATTTCAACTGCGAGTTAATAAGAAATCGCTGGTTGACAGTATCCAGAAGGTTCAGTATTCAGAGTTCAAGGTGAAAAATGCAAATTGATTCTGAACATTCCAAAACCATACCTGGAGATGATTCAGGTTTTTCTAGTCCACCATTCCCAATTCCATCTTTCTATTATGATTGGCAAAAAAAAGCGGAAGATGATGAAATAAATCTCCTAGATTATGGGAGAATGCTTTATAACCATAAACTGAAAATTGCCTGTTTTACCTTGTTATTAACACTGATAACTTTTTGGATTAGTTCAAAATCACCCAAGCTATACCAGGCAGAGGTTGCCTTAACTCCAATTTCATCAGGGAGAGGAGGACTTTCTGCATTACTAACTCAAGCTAATTCTATTCCAGTTATAGGAAGTCAATTGGCAGGACTTGGGGGAAATGATCAACAAACTCAGCAATTTAAAAATATTTTAAACAGTCGTACCCTTATTGAGGGGGTTATAGAAGATCTACATTTAATGCCGGTTCTTTTTGAGAATCAATGGGATGTTTCAAAAAATAATTGGAAGTATAATAACGCAGAGCAAATCCCACGCATCGAAGATGGAGTAGGCGTTATTCAATCAAAAGTTTTAAAAGTAGCTGAAGATAAAAAAACAGGACTACTTAAAATCGTAGTTACTTTCAAAGATCCACAATTAACTGCGAGCATAGCGAATCATTTTGTTGTTCGACTACAAGATTATATTACTACGAATAATTTGACCACAGCTAAAAGGAACCGTCAGTTTATAGAGATTCAGTTACAGAAGAATAAAGTAGACTTCTTAGAGTTTAGTAAAAAATTAAGTGAGTTTTATACTAATAATAGAATCTCAAGCGTACAGTCTACTATAAATGTTGATGTCGGGAAATCAGAAATCCTTCCTAAAACTTTTGAAGAATTCCGCCAGCACCTTAGCATCTTGGAGCAACAAAAAGAAAGATCTGACGCACATTTATTGAGATTGAATCAAAAAGGAGTTGTCGAAAATGTTCCGGCTCAAGTTTACTTACAGTATGTAACTCTTCAAAGAGAATTACTTACAAATACAAATGCTCTTCTTATGCAGCAATATGAGTTAGCAAAAATAGAAGAATCAAAAGAAGATCTAGCTTTTCAAGTAATTGATAAAGCCCTAGTTCCTAGGGGGCCCTCTTTCCCAAAAGTGCGACAAAATACACTTATTGCTTTTATAGGCGGATTATTTTTTAGCATTTTTTTAACGTTTTCAATCGAACATTTTCGAAAATTAAGTGAAAATAAAAAGTTACCATTGAAAACGTTGAAATAATTTTTTTTTTGATTAATTGTAAATAAGTGATTAACCAATTTTTTACTTACTTAAAAAACGAACGTTCTGCCTCACCTCATACCATAAAAAATTATCGGCGAGATCTTTTAGAGTTTTATAGTTATCTAAAAGAAAGTTTTCCTACACTAATTCAGAATGAACAGCCACTTTGGTCAGATATTACTGTAAGAAGCATACGGTCATTTATTGCCTATTTAATCAAAAAAAATAGTTCTCACTCGATTAGTCGAAAAATTTCTACTCTCAAATCTTTTTACAATTTTTGTCTGAAAAAAAAACTTTTAACCAACCATCCTGTCCGAACAATTTCTGCTCCCAAAAGAGTTAAAAAACTTTCTCGCTTTCTCTCAGTAGATGAAGCTTTTGGATTGGTTGAGCAACCTCAGAAGCAGATCAAAAAAAGTTCTCTGAGAGATCAGACGATTTTGGAGTTGTTATATGGATGTGGTCTACGAGTCAGTGAGTTGGTCGGATTAAATATCGATGATTGCAATCTATCCGATCATTTTCTGAGAGTTAGGGGGAAAGGAAATAAAGAAAGAATCATTCCAATCGGTGAAAAAGCGTTTGATATTCTCCAAGAATATTTAAAAGCTGATTCTGGTAGTGAGAAGAAAGATGAGAAAGCAGTATTTTTAAATGAAAGAGGAAAAAGACTCTCCATTCGAACTGTTCAAAAGTTAGTTGAAAGTTATCAACTTCAGGCAGGATATGGCCACAAAGTGAGCCCCCATGGCCTCAGACACTCCTATGCAACCCATTTACTGGGGGCCGGAGCTGATTTAAGAAGTATCCAGCAACTTCTGGGGCATGCCTCGCTTTCTACCACTCAAAAATATACACATCTTAGTCTTGAAAAAATAATGGAAATCTACGATAAAGCCCATCCGAAGGCGTGAGCGAAGCTTTGGAGTTAATCATCCTCTGAGCTACTCACCAGAGAGGAATCTATGAATCAATCGGAAAATAATTTATTACAGTTTAGAGGAACGACTATTATAGCCGTTATGCGAAATGGAAAAGTTGCGATTGCGGGAGATGGTCAAGTTAGTTTTCAAAATACGGTGATGAAACATACCGCCAAAAAAGTAAGACGAATGAAAAATGATAAAGTAATTGCCGGTTTTGCCGGTTCAACAGCTGATGCGTTTACCCTTTTTGAAAAGTTTGAAGCAAAGCTCGATCAATATCAGGCGAACTTGACACGAGCTGCAGTCGAGCTCGCAAAAGATTGGAGAACCGATAGAATTTTAAGGCGACTTGAAGCGTTACTGATTGTGGCTGATAAAGATAAGATTTTGACTCTTTCTGGAAACGGCGATGTGATTGAACCCGATGACGGAGTGAGCGCTATCGGCTCCGGTGGCCCGTTTGCGCTGTCTGCAGGGCGCGCCTTGATGAAGTTTACCGATCTTTCAGCAAAAGAGATCGCAACAGAATCTCTGAAAATTGCTTCCGAGATTTGTATTTATACGAATAATCAAATTAGCGTAGAGGAAGTTGGTTAATATGAATTTTACCCCCAAAGAAATCGTGGTTGAGTTAGATAAATATATTATCGGACAAGCAAAAGCTAAACGTGCCGTAGCGATTGCGCTTCGGAATCGATGGAGAAGGCAGCAGGTTCCGAAAGAACTTCGCGATGAAATTGCTCCAAAAAACATTATTATGATCGGACCAACCGGCGTTGGAAAAACTGAAATTGCGCGTCGCTTGGCAAAGCTTGCACAGGCGCCGTTTGTCAAAGTCGAAGCGTCCAAGTTTACCGAGGTGGGTTATGTCGGAAAAGATGTTGAGTCGATTATCCGCGAATTGACTGACTTGGCGGTGAACATGGTCCGAGAAGAAGAAAAAGAAAAAGTTCTCGCAAAAGCCGAAGAGCTGGTTGAAGAACAGATCTTAGATCTTTTACTTCCGAGAAGACAATCTCCTGAACCGACTGAATCTCAAGAAACTGTTTTGCAAGATAACGAATTTTCTAAAGCAGACTTTTCGGCCACTGTAGAAGAGCCGATCGAACCGGTACAAGAACCGACCGATGAAACCCGCGAAAAGTTAAGAGCGCTTCTTCGCGCTGGAAAACTCGATGAAAGGATCGTTGATCTCGAAATCAACTCCCAAGCCTCGATGCCGATGGTGGAAGTAATCAGCGGAGCGAACATGGATGAGATCGGAATGAATCTTCGCGATATGTTTCAAAGCTTCATGCCCAAAGGAAAAAAGCGAAGAAAAGTAAAAGTGCTAGAAGCAAAACAGATTTTACTTCAAGAAGAAGCGGGTCGTTTAATTGATATGGATTACGTTATTAAATGTGCCATAGAGCGGGTCGAACAAAACGGAATTGTCTTTCTAGATGAAATCGACAAAATCGCCGGCCGTGAAAGTGCCCAAGGTCCTGATGTTTCCAGAGAAGGGGTTCAACGGGATATCTTGCCGATTGTTGAAGGTTCAAACGTCAATACGAAATATGGAATGGTCAAAACCGATCATATTTTGTTTATTGCAGCCGGCGCTTTTCATGTTTCAAAGCCGTCCGATTTGATTCCTGAATTGCAAGGGAGATTTCCGATTCGAGTAGAGCTCGATTCTTTGAGTCAGGGAGATTTTTTGAGAATTTTAATTGAACCTGAAAACTCGCTCATGAAACAGTCGGTTGCCATGTTAAAAACCGAAGAGGTAAAAGTCGATTTTCGGCAAGATGGATTGGAAGAAATTGCTACCTTCGCAGCGACGGTGAATGAAAGAACTGAAAATATTGGAGCAAGACGTTTGCATACAATCATGGAAAGAGTTTTGGATGATGTTTCGTTTAGCGCTCCCGAAATGAAGGGAAAAGAGGTTTGTATTGATCAGAAATATGTGAGAGAGAGATTGACTGATATCGCGAAAGATCAAGATTTAAGCAGATATATTTTATAAGAGCGTTATGAGTGATGAGTTATGGGTAATGAATAAGAATAAAAAATCCCATAACCCATAACCCATAACCCATAACTATTATGCAAGAAGCCCTACAAAAAGCTTCCACCTTGATGGAAGCACTCCCTTATATCAAACGTTTTTTCGGTAAAACGATCATCGTGAAGTATGGTGGTCATGCGATGGTCGATGAAGCTCTGAAAGAGAGCTTTGCGAAAGATATCGTTTTGATGAAATATATCGGATTGAATCCGGTGGTGGTTCATGGTGGTGGCCCGCAAATAGGAAAAATGCTTGAACAGCTGGGAATCGAATCCAAATTTCATAGGGGAATTCGAATCACCGATCAAGCAACGATGGATGTCGTCGAAATGGTGTTAGTCGGAAAAGTAAACAAAGAGATTGTGAGCTTGATGAACCGCCATGGAGGGAAGGCGGTGGGGGTTTCTGGTGCTGACGGAGATCTAATTAAAGCAAAAAAACTTCCCAAAGAAAAAGTAACGTTTGATCAAAAAGTGGCTGAAATTATCGATTTGGGGCGTGTTGGAAATGTCACTGAAGTGAATGCCAATCTCCTCAAAATTTTAGCGAATGATCATTTTATCCCGATTATTGCTCCGGTTGGCATTTCTGAAAAAGGGGAAGCGTTGAATATCAATGCCGATCTCGTTGCGGGAGCGGTTGCCTCCGCCCTTCAAGCAGAAAAGCTGGTTCTTTTAACCGATGTGGAAGGGGTAAAAGATCAACAGGGAAAATTAATTTCAAATCTTGGAGTTGCCGAAACAAAAAGACTCATTCGAGAAGATGTGATTAAAGGGGGGATGATTCCGAAGGTCGAATGCTGTATCAAAGCGCTCGCGAACGGAGTTAAAAGTGCTCATATTATTGATGGGCGGGTCGAGCATGCCGTTCTACTTGAGATATTTACAGATCAAGGGGTCGGAACAGTTTTACAATAAAATTGTTTTCCCCTCACCCCAGCCCTCTCCCCGGAGGAGAGGGGGAATTGATATTAAATGAAAATGTCTTCTGAAACTTTAAACAACCAATCCATTATTCATCGAGCGAATCAGGTTCTCATGAACACCTATTCCCGTTTTCCTGTTGTGCTCACCCACGGAGAAGGTTGTTTTGTCTGGGATGTCGAAGGAAAAAAATATCTCGATCTGGTCGGCGGAATTGCGGTGAATTGCCTAGGACATGCCCATCCTCGATTATCCAAGGTGATTGCAGATCAAGCTTCCAAGCTGATCCATATATCCAATCTTTATTTTAATCTTCCTCAGATTGAGTTGGCGGAAACTCTTGTAGAAAATTCCTTCGCTGACCAAGTTTTTTTCTGTAATAGCGGCGCAGAGGCAAATGAAGGAGCCGTGAAGCTTACTCGAAAATATTTCAAAAAAAACGGTTCTCCTGAAAAATATGAAGTGATCGCGATGAAAAACTCTTTTCATGGACGAACGCTGGCGATGATCAGCGCGACCGGCCAGGAAAAAGTGAAAAAAGGGTTTGAGCCTCTGGTAGAAGGATTTAAACATGTCCCTTTCAACGATTTTGAAGCACTCAAACAATCGATCTCTTCCAAAACCGCAGCTGTTCTGATTGAGCCGATTCAGGGAGAAGGGGGAGTTTGTCTCGCTTCGACTGATTATCTTCAAAAAGTTCGACAGTTGTGCAATGAGCAAAATCTTCTTCTGATCTATGACGAAATTCAAACAGGAATTGGCCGGACCGGATCTTTGTTCGCATACGAGCAGTCAGGTGTTGCGCCCGATATTCTGACTTTGGCAAAAGGGTTGGCGGGAGGTTTACCGATCGGTGCGATTCTCGCGAATGAAAAAGTGGCGAAAAGTTTTGAGCCGGGAGATCACGCGGCAACCTTCGGTGGAAATCCTTTAGTGACGCGGGTAGCAAAAGAGGTGATTTCAATCCTCCAGGAAACGGTTCTCCAGAATTGCAAAGAAGTCGGAAAGTATTTTTTTGATCAACTTTTAGAGTTGAAGAAAAAACATCCGATAATTATCGAGGTTCGCGGAAAAGGGTTGATGCTGGGAATTGAGCTAAGTCAACCCGGCAAAGAGATTGTTTTAAAAGGGCTCGAAAAAGGTTTGTTGCTAAATTGTACTCAAGAGAAGGTTTTGCGATTTGTTCCTCCATTGATCATTTCCAAACAGGAGGTTGATTTGGCGATTCAGATTTTGGAGGATTTATTGAGATGAAAAAACATCTTCTCACCCTTTTTGATCTTCAACCAAAAGAAGTGGATCAGCTTCTCAAAAAAGCTCGCCAATACAAACTTCTTCGCGGGAAGAAAAAACATCCGAAACCACTTTCAGGAAAAACACTTGCGATGATTTTTGAAAAAAGTTCGACGCGCACTCGGGTTTCTTTTGAAGTCGCAATGAGTGAATTGGGTGGAACTTCCATTTATCTCAGCGGACAAGAAAGCCAGATTGGGCGTGGAGAATCTTATCAGGATACCGCCAGAGTTCTTTCACGTTATGTTCACGGAATTGTGATTCGTACTTTTCTTCAGAAAAATCTGGAAGAGTTGGCGAAGAATTCTGCTGTTCCGGTGATCAACGGTTTATCTGATCTTTTTCATCCCGTTCAAATTTTGGCAGATCTTTTGACGATTGTTGAAGTGAAAAAAAATTATAAAAAATTGAAAATTGCTTATGTGGGAGATGGGAATAATCTGGCAAATTCCTGGATTGAAGCGTCTATCCTGCTCGGTTTTGAATTGAGAATTGCCTCTCCCCAGGGGCATTTGCCGTCGGGTGGATTGTTGACACAGATCACCAGTTATCCTCAAATTTCAATTTCGTCTGATCCGATCAAAGCGGTAAAAAACGCTGATGTAGTTTATACAGACACATGGTTTTCGATGGGGCAAAAAGAAGATCCACAAAAAAAGAGCCAATTTTTACCATTTCAGATTAATAAAAAACTTTTAAGTCATGCTGCTCCGAAAGCAATGATCCTTCACTGTCTCCCGGCTCATCGGGGTGAAGAGATTACCAGCGAAATAATGGATGGGCCACAATCTTATATTTTTCAGCAAGCCGAAAATCGCCTTCACATTCAAAAAGCGATTTTAGGAGAATTATTAAAAAATTAATTTCTTTACGATTTTGTTTATTTCTTCTTGGATTGTTCATCTCAAAGCAAGAATAATCAATCCGATGAGTACTAATCCAGCAGCTCCACTCGGATAATATCCAAAATGGGCACTGTAAGGCCATATCGGTAACATTCCAACGAGCATAAGAACGAGTAGAACAATTAAAATTGTACGCAGCATATTTTCTCCTTTTAATTAAATATTATTCACATCTATGATTTTTACGACAGCTTCAATGCTCTCTTTGATTTCCCCAACTTGTGGATGCACTTCTTTAATTAAATCGTGCTCAGCTTTTGATAATTTTTCAATTCGCTTTCCTTGAGTTTGAAGCTCATTCATTACTTTGTCTTGTCGATCAGAGATTCGCTTCATCCAATAAAAACAAATTCCCCAACAGAGCGTTCCGAAAATTGTCAGGATCAGTCCTAAAAATTCTGAAAAAGAAAGATGTGAGAGTGTGAAGGACATAAAAAAACCCTTTCTACCTTTAAAGATAGAAAGGGTATAAAGTAGATTTACTTTTTACTTCCATGTTCTTCTGTGTGAGACTTCGAAGCTTCGTTTGCATGACTTTTGCCAGTCTGGCTATGGCCATGTGCAGTATGAGCATGATGTGCTGCTTTTTCATGGTTACCAGCATCATAATGCTTTGCCGCTTCTTTATGATGTTTGGAAGCATTATCATAATGCTCAGAAGCTTTATTATGATGTTCAGATGCTTTTTTTGACATAAAACCTCCTATAGAATTATTGTTATTGTTAACTAAGCTGCTTTTTCCTCCTTCAAAACCTCTTTTTGTGCTTGCATTTCATTTCCTAACTCTTTCAACTCTTCCTTCATTGCTTTTTTAGCTCCTGGGAAAAGTTCTGTTTGCTCTTCTTTAATATGGTGCTCAACACTTTCTCGTAAAACTTTCATCTTAGCTTCGAAAACTTCATCGATTTCTTCTGACTCTTTTAATTCGGCAACAAGTGTTTTTACAATTTTGTGTTCTTCAAAAGACTCATAGATTAATTTTTTAATGTCTTCATCTTCCGTTGCCTCTTTGACTCGCGGATAAAAAATTTGTTCTTCAATTTCAGCATGAATTTCCAGTTCCATCAAAATTTTATCAGCGATATCTTTTTTTTTAGAAAGAGCCTTTTCTCCTAAGGATTCATATTCTTTAAATAGCTTTTTTACTTTTTCATGATCTTCTTTTAATAATTGTATTGCATCCATAAAGCCTCCTTTTAATTGCATGCTTGCTTTTTGTGACATAATAGTCCGAAAACTAAACCGACCCCGGCGGCAATTAAAAGAGATTGCAAAGGATAATCTTTAATTTTTCCTTCTGCTTTTTTTTCCCATTCTTTTGCCCCTTCGATTCCTTTTTCATAATATTCTGAAAAATTCTCTTTAATACTCTGGACAGAATCTCTCACTGCATTTTGAACGATCGTAGTGAGATTTTCTGCATCGGTTTTAATTTCTTTTCCGAATGATTTTACGTTTTCCATATTAGTCTCCTTTATAAATTTTAAATTGATTAAATAATTATTTTTTTGCGAAACGTTCAGCTTCTGTTTGGGGTTTGATTGGATCTTTGTATTCAACTTTCTCTTTTACTGACGGATCATTTTCATCTTCTTCTTCAAGTTCAGTTGAAGTTCTTCGTTTTATTTCTTCTCCAGATCTTTCATCTTTTTGAGTACCTGAATCCTGATCTCTCTCTTGTCTTCGATCCTGATTTTCTTCATTCATTTGAGTATCTGAATCTTGGTTAAGATTCTGATTTTTATCTTTCTCAGATAAATTTTTATTTCCTTCGCTTTTGTTCTTTTGATTGTCTGATTGGTTGTTCATGACTATCTCCTTAATAAATGGTTAATGATTTTGATTTGGTAATATTAAAATGAGATAGATTTTAATTACTATCAGGGAGCAAATGATTTTTAAGTAGGGGGAGGCCCTAAAAATAGATAAGAAAAGATTAAAAAATCTAAAAATAAAATGAACGAAATTAATTAATTTTTTAAATTCTTCACAATGTTCAGCAATACTAATTATTATTTTTTTAATGAACTATTGTACAAAGTGAAGTTTAGTTTTGATAACTATTATTATGGGGTGGCCAAGTTCGAATTGTTGAAGGAGTTCCAACCTTCTTACTTTTTGTGGCAGGAGGGTTGTTGTTTTTTAACGACGAGGGATCATCTTTAATTGCTCCTTCTATAGATGAATCGGATGGCTGAGGCGTAGTCGGCGTAATCTTTGGAGGGGGCGGATTCGGGCTAGTATGAATAGTTCCTGGAGGATTAGTAGTAGTGTTCGATGGAATTTCATTTGCTGTAAAATGTGATCGATTTATTAATATTTTTTTAAAATGACTTGTTCGAGCAAGACTTTGAGAAATTTGAGAAATTAATAAAATTATAAAAATAAAAATGCTCAAAAAAAATAGTTTTATTTGAAAATAAAATTTAAAAATTTTCATTTTTTTCTCCCTCATTAATTTAAGTTTTTTATAAATATAAAAAACTATATTAGAGCAGTTCAAAAAAAACTATCAGGGGAGCTCTTATTTGCAAGTAGGGAAACTTCTTAGTTTCTAAAAATATTAAATTTTAATTAAGATTAGTTTTTAGCTTAAGTGAAATTAAAGATTTTAAAATTAGGAATAAAATTCTTTATCTGTATTTATATGAAGTAAAATTAATAAAAATTTCTCTTTTTTTAAGATTCTTTTCCCCGGTATTCCCCTATTTTTAAACCGTATTATCCCCCATTGTTAGAAAGATAAAGATTCATTTAGATGTACGATAGAATCATAGTAAAAAATAAAACTTAGATTTCATTCTAAATAAACGAATTTATGAAAACGAGAAATCAATTTTTTTTTAAATTTATAGAAAAAAAGCTTCACCTGATTCTGATGTTTTTAGGGATAGGAATAGGGCTAGTGTTGGAAATCTATGGATAGAACTTTGAAGCGACAGATCATTTGAAAAATATCATTTTTGTTGATGAAAGTTTTTGTACTGTTTCTTTAATATTATTTAAATCACTAGTAATTTTAACAGCTTATATATCCTTTTATAAAATCAACAAGGTAAAGTAGGTATGTTGCCATTTAGATACTACTCAAGTAGAGAAAAGGTTTAAGGGGAATTTTTAAAAAAGGATAAAATGACTCATTTTAAATTCTTACAAACAGAGAAGTTTTTACGTCATAAAAGTTATTTTTGGCGTTTTAGCTTTTCGATCATGATGGTTGGGTTGGGAGTTCTTTCTCACTTGATTTTCGATCTTTTTTTTCAAAAAGTTTATGCTCCATTTTCATTTTTTTATCCGGTAATTTTTGTCACAGCTTGGTATGCAGGTTTTTTTCCTGGAGTACTCTCAATTTTATTGAGTGCTTTTGCAGCGAATTTTCTATTCATTGAGCCAAAATATTATCTCAATTTTTCTACGACAGGAATTGATCTATTTTATACTTTGCTATTTTGCTTTATCAGTTCAATTCTTGTTTTATTAAGTGAAAAATTTCATAGAACTTTAATTAGCGAGAGATTTATTGAAGAAGAGTTACATCATTCGCAAATAAAAGTCAGAGGAATTTTAGAAAATGTAACCGGTTGTTTTTTTACTCTCGATCGGAATTGGCGTTTTGTTTATATAAACTTGCATTGCAAAGATTATCTTCCTTATTCCCCGAATGAAGTAATCGGAAAAAATCTGTGGGAAGTTTATTCTCATTGGTTAGAAACCGATGTATTTCAACAATTGTCGAAACTCTCCCTAGAAGATAAAACGATTCACTTCGAATTTTTTGATTCACGAAAATCTCATTGGTATGAAATGCATGCTTCTTCTTCATTTCATGGTTATTTCATTCATTTTTATGATATTACTTCTCGAAAAAAATCAGAAGAAGCGTTGGTGGTCAGTGAATCAAAGCTTTATCGAACCGAAGCAGATCTTCTCGACTTTTTTGAAAATGCGATTGTCCCAATTCATTGGTTAAACGCAGATGGAACTATCTTACGAGCGAATAAGGCTGAATTAAAATTGCTAGGATATACACCAGAAGAATATATTGGGCACTCTATTACCGAGTTTCATGTTGATTTAGAAGTCATTCAAGATATCTTAAATCGTTTAAATAATAAAGAAACACTCAATAACTATGAAGCAAAACTTCGTTGTAAAGATGGCTCAGTTAAATATGTTTTAATTGATTCAAATGTTTTATGGGAAAATGGAAAATTCGTTCATAGCCGTTCATTTCTTCGCGATATTACTTCTCAGAAGTGGGAAGATTTACAGCGGGAAACAGAATATCTCATCACTCAAACACTTTCAGTATCCCCCACATTACAAAAGGCGATTCCAAAAATTCTTCATATCATCGGTGAAAGTTTTAAATGGGAAATTGGAGCGTTTTGGAAAATAGAAGAGGAGACAAATTTAATTCGCTGTTTGCATGTTTGGCAAAGTTCTCCGAATCAAGCTCCACTTTTTGTCGAATATAGTAAAAAACTTTCATTAGCGTTCGGAATGGGAATTCCAGGAAAGATATGGAAAAACGCTCAATCCTCTTGGATACAAGATATTCATACCGAATTGGACCTTCCTCGACAACCTCATGCCATCACCGAAAATTTACATAGTGCTTTTGCGTTTCCAATTCTTTTGAATAAAGATGTTTTAGGAGTCATAGAATTCTTTAGTCATAAAATTAAACAACCCGATAAGTATCTACTTCAGATGTTCGATGTGATTGGGAGTCAAATCGGCCAGTTTATTGAAAGAAAAGAGGCTGAAGAAGCTCTTCATAAAAGTGAGCAACAGTTTCAGCTTGCTTTAAAAGCTTCTCAAATGGGTTATTGGTCCTGGGACATTCAAAAAGATCTCATTAAATGGGCTGAGCACGTCGCGACCTTGCATGGTCTTGAAGAAAAAAGTTTTGAAGGATCTCTAGAAGAATATCTTCTTTTTGTAGAGCCTGAAGATCGTGAATTTGTCCGTTTAAAAATATTTGAAGCGATTGAAAAGAAGTCAGAGTTTATCATCGAATTTCGTATTATATGGGCTGATAAAACAGTTCATTGGATCCATTCCCGTGGACAAGTTTTTTATGATGAAGAGGATCAACCGACTCGAATGCTTGGTTTTGCTATTGATGTGACAAACAAAAAGGAAACTGAAGAGAAATTGAAATTGGCTTATGAGAAGATGGAATTGAGAGTTCAAGAACGTACAGCAGAACTCCAAGAAATTAATCAGGCTCTTCAGATTGAAATTGCGGAGCGTAAAAAAGTCGAAGAAGAGGTTCTTGAAATTAGTTTAAAAGAGCAACGACGTTTTGGTTCACAACTTCATGATGGGCTTTGTCAAGATTTAGCAGGATTATTGATGCTCATGAAAGTTTTAATTCGCAAAATGGAGAAAAAAGGTGATCCAGAAGCGAGTGAATTAAAAAATCTTTCTGAAACACTTCATTTAGCGGTTAATCAGGCGCGAGATATGGCAAGAGGTTTGTATCCTGTAGAACTAGAAGGAACTTCACTGATGAGCTCTCTTCATGAGCTTACTTCTCGAACTCAATCAATTATGAAAATTTCTTGTCGATTTGAATGTCCGAAACCTATTCGTATTCATAATCATGATATGGCCACACATCTTTATAGAATTGCTCAGGAAGGGATTAATAACGCGGTGAAGCATGGGGCTGCTCAAGAGATTGTTGTCACTTTATCAAAAAATGAAGAAGATTTAATACTTTCAGTAGAGGATAATGGAACTGGAGTGCTTCCATCGACTCAAAGTGCTGAAGGAATCGGATTACATATTATGAAATATCGTGCTCGTATGATTAATGCATTACTTCGTTTTGAGAGCAATGTTCCGCATGGGACAAAGTTGCTTTGTATTTTAAAAGCGCCAACGGTAGAGAGTTTGCCCTTAAACGAAAATAATCAAGAGATCTGTTCGAGTTAAAAACTGAAAGGGAGAAATTCGAATGAAATCTAATCATGTAAAACAAAAAGTGAAAGATAATAAAACTAAAATTATGGTGATTGATGATCATCCGTTAGTGCGACAAGGTTTGGCGCAAATTATTAGTCAGGAAGAAGATATGAGCCTTGTCGCTGAGGCGGGCGATGCTATAGAAGCCCTTCAGAATTTTGAGAAAGCAGAACCAGATTTAGTGATTGTCGATATTTCTTTAAAAGGAACTAGCGGTGTCGATCTCACAAAAACGCTCTTATCAAAAAATCCTAAAATTTTGATTTTAGTGATTTCAATGTATGATGAATCTCTTTATGCCGAACGAGTTCTTAGAGCAGGAGCGAAAGGTTATTTAATGAAGCAAGAAGCCACTGAAAATGTTGTTTCTGCCATACGAAGGATTCTAAGTGGTGAAACTTATGTGAGTGATAAAATGAAAGATAGTTTTATGAATAAGTTGCTCACTGGAAATTCTGCTTCACCTTCCAATTCGGCGGAAAGTTTAAGCGATAGAGAATTAGAAGTCCTTCAGTTAGTAGGACAAGGTTATGCGACACGTGAAGTAGCGAGTGCACTTCATGTGAGTATTAAAACAGTAGAATCTCATTACGCGAATATTAAAATGAAACTTGATTTGAAAAATTCAAACGAATTAATTCAGTATGCTGTTAAATGGTGTCTAACCGAAAAATAGATCATTTAAATAAAATTTGATGCGCATAGCCGTGCGCATCTTCTGCATTTTTCTTGCGAAATTCACCCATCCCCCTCTAGGGGAATTCCCCTTTTGAAAATCCTGTCTCTCCTGATTGTTCTTCCACATCCATTTCGATATTCAATGAAAATCAAGACTCATACAGAAGTTGATCTTTAAAAATTAAATAAAAATTAAATCGAATTTCAAAAATTAAGAAAGGAGAAAAAAATGCTTACATGGTCAGTAACATTTTTCATCATTGCAATTATTGCAGCATTTTTTGGTTTCACAGGAATTGCAGCAAGTGCCACATCCATAGCAAAAATTTTATTTTTTATCTTTATTGTACTTTTCATTATCTCATTAATAGTTCCACGTTTTAGAAAACCGCCGGTTTAAAAAATAGAAATTAAAATTGTAAAAATTTTAATCAAATTTTTAAAAAAGGAGGCAACCATGTTTTATGAAAATATAAAGGTTATCAAAGAAAATAAAGAAGAGAGCAATCAAGAAGAAGGAATTCCATTAGATAAAAGAGAGGAAGATTTTCAGCGAGAATATGAAGAGAGGGCTTGGAAAATTGATGATCATGATTAATCACTTAAGACAAAATTATTAAAATAGAAAAGGAGAATTTATGAATTGGGATCAAATTGAAGGAGACTGGAAACAGTTCAAAGGAAAAGTAAAAGAAAAATGGGGAAAGCTTACAGATGATGATTTGGATGTCATAAAAGGAAAAAAAGATCAGCTCTCAGGAACTCTTCAAAAAAAATATGGAATTGCAAAAGAAGAGGCAGAAAAACAATTAACTGAATTTGAAAAAGTACACAAAATTGAAAATAATTAATTAGTTTTCTCCTCCCTCAGACAGGTTTGAGTGAATAGGACTTTTACTTAAAACTTCGCCATGAGTAAAAGTCCTGCTCAACCTGATAAAGATCAACGTGAGAATAGATAATGAATACTTTAAAAACTTATAAAGCTAAAAATTTTAAACTCGATAATTTAGAGGGAATTTCTAATGAAACTTTAGAAATTCATTTCAAACTTTATGAAGGATACGTCAAACAAACGAATCAATTGAATGAAAAGATTGCCGATTTTTTAGAGAAGAAAAATCCAGATCCAGAAAAATTTCCAGAATATGCAGAAATTAAAAGAAGACTTGGTTTCGAATACAACGGAATGGTTTTGCATGAATATTATTTTGAAAATTTAAAAAGCCAAGGAGAAGGAAGTCCTTCGAAAAACTCTCCTTTTTTGAAAAAAGTAGAAAATTGTTTTGATGATTATAAAACTTGGAAAGCAGATTTCGTAGGTGTGGGAAAAATGAGGGGAGTTGGATGGGCAATTTGCTATCAAGATCTCTCGAATGGTGATTTGTCGAATCAATGGATTAACTTACATGAAACCGGAAATATTGCAGGTTTTAAACCGATTTTAGTGATGGATGTTTGGGAGCATGCATTTTTATTAGATTATAAACCCTCTGAAAGAGGAAAGTATATTGATGCATTTTTTTCGAATATTAATTGGGATGTCGTCGATCAAAGAATTAACTTTTCAAATGAGAACAAAATAAAAATGATTTCTTAAATGTCACTTCTACCCACCTTTATGTCCTGGAGAGATATAAACTCTCCAGGATCATTTCTCCCAAGGTGAGGAAAAAAGGAGATAAGAATGTCTAAGAAAAAACATTTAAAAGGAGTGAATCAAAAAGAACAACGTCAGTATGAACATATCTTAGAATCTGCGCAAAAAGAAAAAAGATATGGAAAAAGAGCAAAAGAAGTCGCTGCTCGTACGGTCATGAAACATCATGCGGAAGAAGGACATAAAAAAGGAAGCTAAGTGTAATATTAATCATAAGAAAAATATTTTGTTACAAAAACAAATTTTTTTCTGACTAAACAAAGGAGCAATACAATGAAACGTCGTAACAGTTTAATGGTAGGTATTCTCATGGCGACTGCGCTTTTGGGATACGCTTGCGGAAATGGAAGTACAGAAAGTAGTGGTTCAGGAGCTCAAAGTTTTAATAATGATACTTTTTCTGTATCACCTAGTACACCTGTCCCTGGTCGTGTGGTTCAAGGATTACCTGTAATCGCAGATCCAATAACGACTGATAATAAATTAGTTGTAAAATGTGAACCAAATTCAACGACAACTCTGGGAGATTATGTAGATGCGGTTTGCAAACTCTCTTCGCCCCAAGCGGATATTCACTTCACTTGTTTGAATGGAAAAGTTCAAGGCTATCTTCCATCGATTAATTGCGAAAGATTAACACTCGATTGTAATAATAGTGGATTCAGCCAAGATAAATGTGAAGAAACAATACAAGATTAAATAAATAAAATATTAATCATTAACTAATAAAGGAGATTTATATGAATAGAGAAACTAATGCTTGGCCAGTTGATAAAGAAAAAATCGGCGATGAAGTGAAAGAATTTGGAAAAAATGCAAAAGAAGTTGCAGCAAGCACGATTGAAGCTGTGAAAGAAAATGCATCCAAATATTATCAACAAGGAGTTGAAAAAGCGAAAGACGTTGAAAAAAACTTAGAGGGAAAAATTAAAGAATATCCTCTAAAGTCATTGTTAATTGCTGTTGGAGTAGGTGCATTAGTTGGAATGCTTATTAAGAGAAGATAAAAAAAATATTAAAGCGGATATTTTATGACGAATGATCAAAATGCGAATGAAAGCAATGTTTCTCCAAAGAATTTACTTCAAAATGAATTTCAAAGCATTTTAAAATATCTTTCTTTATATTTTTCTTCTCAACTGAAACATGCCGATCTCTCAATGAGGGAGATCGGCTTTTTTTTAATTCTCTCATTTACTAAAAGATTACTTTTTATTTTTATTTTTTTGATCGGATTTTTATTTATTTCTTATAGCTTAGTGAAGATGTTTAATGAGTTATTGTTGTTTCCCGAATCGATCTCATATTTTATTGTCGGCTTTGCTCTTATTGTCTTTCCTTTATTATTTGTTTCTATTTTTCAGAAAATTAAAAAAAGAAGAAAATTGAATAAAAAAATAAAAGAGTTTCAAGAAGATATGGAAAGTAAATCTTTAAATTTAACTCAAGAAGTAAACCAATTGCGTAAGAAAAAATTTAAAAATGAAAAAGAATTTATTGAGTGGAAAGAGAATCTTTATAAAGAACATTTAATTTCTGCTTATGAAAAAATAAAAAAGAATGCTCAAGAAATATTTGAAGTTCAGCATTGGATTAGAAAGTACCCTTGGCAGTCAAGTGGTTTAGGTTTATTGTTTGGTTTTTCAATTGTAATGGGATTTCCATCCTTCACTCATTCTACGTCTAAATTGAATAATGACCTCAATAATGAGAAAAGTAATAGTGAAGATTTTTTATCTCATCTTATGCATAGTGGAGCTGACTTATTAAAAGAAATTATTCCTCCACTACTAATCAGCCATTTCTCTCATTTAAATCAATCTGTTCCCTCAAAATAAAAATAAATTAATCTATTACATTTGAATTTGATTTTTTTCATTTTGTTTTAATGGAATCCCCCATGGACAAATCAGCACTTCCCCGATTGTTTCTTTTGTAAAATGGCGTAGCTTAAAAATAATTACTATTCAATTCGCTCTTCAAATTTAGATCACTCAAAATATCATCAGAGTTTTTGTTAGTTAATTATAATTATTAAATAAGTAAAAAATCTTCTGATAGTAATAAGTTTAGAAAATATAAATAAACCTTTGCAATAAAAAGGAGCGATTATGAATAATAATCTAACAAAAGGGATTTATTTTCAGGAAGAATTATTAGGAAAATTAACCTACGCTGCTTATCGAATTGTTTTAAAATCTGGAATTAAAAAACCTTTTTTAGAAGTTGAGTTAGAACTCTGGAAATCATTACGTAAAGTAATGAAAGAAATGTTTAAAAGTAGAAAAACAAAGAAAAATTCTATTATTTATGCTAAGCGAAATCATTCTCTTTCTTTTGAAAACTGATTTTTTATTCAATAAATCTTGTTTTCGTTTTCTTAAGGTGAATCTATTTTATGATTCACCTTTTTTTCTTTTTTAATAATATTTTATAAGTTTCCAATTTTCTCCCATTATAAAATAGGGAAATTCCCCGTTTAAAAATCCTGTCTCTCCTGATGGTCATCCTAAACAAATTTTAATATATCTAGTGAAGATTATTAAAAAGTAAATTGAAGTAAGTAAAACTGTCTCGAAGTTATTTTTAAATTTTTTTTGTTAATTGGTTCTTCAAGATCAGGTGAAAAATGGTGTACAAAAGTAAAATTAAAAAAGAGAGAATTCGTTATGCAGTAGTTGGTCTCGGTTATATTGCTCAAATCGCCGTTTTACCTGCCTTTAAACATGCCAGTGAAAATTCTGAACTGGTTGCTCTTGTTTCGGATGATCCACTAAAATTAGAAGAACTAAGTAAAAAATACAAAGTAATGAATACTTATTCATACGATCAATATGATGAGTGCTTAGAAAGCGGCAAGATTGATGCAGTCTACATCGCTCTTCCAAATAGTATGCATGCTGAATTCTCTATAAGAGCAGCAGAAGCAGGAATTAACATTCTTTGTGAAAAGCCGATGGCAGTCACTGAAAGCGAATCTCTTCAGATGATCAGAGCTGCCACTGAAAATAATGTAAAATTGATGATTGCTTATCGATTACATTTTGAAGAAGCCAATCTGAAAGCAATTGAAATGGCTCGATCAAATAAATTAGGAGATTTAAGAATCTTTAATGCAATTTTTACAATGCAAGTAAAAGAAGGGAATATTCGTCTTCGTAAACAGCTGGGAGGTGGGGCTCTTTATGATATAGGAATTTATTGTATTAATGCTGCTCGATATCTTTTTCAAGACGAACCGACTGAGGTTTTTGCGTTAAATGCAAATAATCAGGAAATGCGATTTAAAGAAGTTGATGAGATGACCAGTGCTATCCTTAAATTTCCAAATGAAAAATTGGCAACATTTACCTGTAGTTTTGGAGCTGCGGATGTTGCAAGTTATGAGCTCATTGGCACCAAAGGTATGTTAAAAGTTGATCCTGCATTTGATTATGCCAATAAACTTAAATTAAGTTCTCATATTAATAACCAATCAAAAGAAGAAATCTTTTCTAAGAGAGATCAGTTTGCCCCTGAGCTTTTGTATTTTTCCCATTGTATTTTGGAAGGAGTAGATCCTGAGCCATCGGGTGTTGAAGGGCTGGCGGACGTAAGAATCATCGAGGCTTTATATCATTCTGCTGAGATTAAAAAATCTGTTGAGTTAAAAGAATTTGTTAAAGCTAAACGACCAAGACTTTCTCAGGAAATGAAATTGCCAGCGGTTAAAAAGCCTTTTTTAATTCATGTAGATGAACCTTCGGTGAAATGAGTAGAAATTAGAAAAATTGAAAATTAAAAAATTATTATTAAGATTAGAATTTTAATATCTCTTTCAGCTTTGTTTTTAAAAACAAAATAATGAGGAGATAAAATGAACTTTAAACTTTTTGAGGTGTCTATGAACAAATGTAAAGAGGTAATGACAAGATTTCCTTTATGTTGTGTTCCAAATGATTTTCCAAAGAAAGCGGTTGAAATTATGAGAACTCAGAATGTCGGTTCAATTCCAATCATTAATAATTATTTTGATTATAAATTGGTTGGAATTGTAACCGATCGTGACATCGCTTTGAAGATTGTGGGGATGGGATATGATCCGCAATACACCACTCTTAGAGAGATAATGAGTGAAGATCCAATCTCTTGTCATGAAGAGGATGATATCGATTTGGCCCTCGAATCAATGGCGAAATATCAAATTCGTCGTATTCCCATTGTTGATGAGGAAAGCAGAGTCAAAGGAATTATTGCTCAAAGCGATATTGCACTTTCGGATGAAGAATCAGAATTAAAATTAGAAACTTTTGAAGAAATTTCTAAACCTAATAAAAGCTTAAATTTTTAAGAGTTAATTTCATTAACTCTCTAAAATAAAAGCATAAAAAGGAGATTGAAATGAATAACAAAAAATCAGGAAATAAAGAGATGAATAAAAAAGGTGGTTCAGGAAATCATACGTCGGAGCGATGGTATCAAACATCTGCTGG